>CAJTVO010000040.1 GCA_910579485.1 uncultured Oscillospiraceae bacterium
GCCCGGAAGGCCTCCTCCCAGTTCTCCTCCTCCATGGACCGGAGCAGCAGCTCGTAGCTGCCGTCGTCCAGGAACTTCAATACGTACTTCTGGATAAATTTCTCGCTGGGCAGCCGTCCGGAAACGCCTGCGAAGTCGCCGTCCAGGGCGGCGTAGCACTCCTTCAGCGTCATGATAGCTCCTCCATTTTTTCTGTCGGTTCAGCGGTATCGCCGCCGTCAATGGGCGAGATTTTCATTGTCTTTGCCGTCTCCGTCCGCGCTGTCGATGGGCGAGATGGCGGAGAACATCTTGCGCATTCCCTCGTCGTAGAAGCGGTAGCAGCCGCGCCCGGCCCGCTTGACCGCGTAGAGGGCCTGATCCGCAGCGTTGAACAGGGTCTCGTAGTCTGTGCCCACCACGGCGGTGCGGGCCACGCCCATGCTGATGGAGATGGGGAAGCCCTCGAAGGAGCAGGAGGACAGGGCGTTGAAGATGCGGGAGATGATGGGTCTTGCGTCCCCCCGGTACTCCAGAAACAGGAGGAACTCGTCCCCGCCCACCCGGGCGGCGATATCCGCGCCCCGGATGCTCTCGCACAGCTTGGCGGCCAGATACCGGAGCACATGATCGCCGAAGATGTGGCCGTAGTTGTCGTTGGCGGACTTGAAGTGGTCCAGGTCAATGATGGCCATGGCGAAGCGGCTGCCCGGCTCATCCTCCATGCGGGCGATGATCCGCTCCTTGGCGCTGGCATGGTTGAGCAGGCCCGTGAGGTTGTCATGGGAGGCCATGCGCTCCAGGGCGTCCAGCTTCATGCGGGAGTCGTGAACGTCGATGGCCTTGCCGATGGCTCCGGTGAGCTGGGGCGGCTCGTCGCTGGACCAGGTGGCCCGGGCGACAATCCGGGTCCAGCGCTCCTCCTCCCCGATGCGCATCCGGCAGTCGAACCGGACCACGGGCTGGGCGGGGGTGGAGGCGCGGAGGGCGCTGGAGAGGCCGGCCATGGCCTCGCTGTCCATGATGCGGCGGATGCAGTCGCTGTGGGTGGGGTCCATGACCGTCTCCTTCAGCCCCAGCCGTTCGGCCCCCCAGGTGTTGAAGGTAATCATGGGCGGAACAACGGTGTACTCAAACTGGATCTCCTTGCTCATGGCGGCGAAGAAGCTGAACTTCATCCGCTCGTGCTCCAGGAGCTGCAAGGTCCGCTCGGAGGCGGAGAGCTCCTCATGGCGGTGGAGCTCGTCGGCCACGGAGCGCATCTCCATGCGGCTGACCCGCTCGCCGGTGTTGGCCGCCATCTCCCCGGGCAGCTTGGCGGACACCTCGGTCAGGCACTCCAGCAGCAGGGGGTTGAAGGCGCCGCACTGGCCGTCCAGGATCATCTCCACGGCCTTGTCGTGGGGGATGGCGGGCTTGTATACCCGGGGACTGGTCAGGGCGTCGTACACGTCGGCCAGGGCCACGATCTGGGCGGAGATGGGGATCTCGTCCCCCTTCAGGCCGTCGGGGTAGCCCCGGCCGTCCCAGCGCTCGTGGTGCCAGCGGCAGATGTCCCGGGCCACCTTGATGAGGGCCTCGGAGCCGTGGATGGGCACGGCCTCCATCATGGCGGAGCCGATGGTGGTGTGCTCCTTCATGATGGCGAACTCCTCCTCGGTGAACCGGCCGGGCTTGTTGAGGATCTCGCCGGGGATGGCGATCTTGCCCACGTCGTGGAGGGCGGAAGCGATGCAGATGAGGTTGATGTCCACCGGCGTCAGGGGATACCGGTCGGTCTTCAGCATCAGCCGCTGGAGGAACAGCTCCGTGAGCATCCGGATATGGATGACGTGCTGGCCGCTCTCGCCGTTGCGGAACTCGACGATGTGGCTGAGGATGTCGATCATCAGGGTGTTCTGGCGCTCTTTCTCGTAGATCTGGTCGGCCACCATGCCCACCAGCTTTTTCTGCTTGGCGTAGAGCAGGGTGGTGTTGACCACCCGGCGGTGGACCAGTAGGGCGTTGAAGGGGCGGGTGATAAAGTCCGTCACCCCCAGCTTGTAGGCCCGCTCGATGTGCGCGGGCGCGGTCTCGGCGGAGATCATGATGACCGGAATGTCCTCGATCCAGTTGTTCCGGTTCATGACGGTGAGCACCTCGAAGCCGTCCATCTCCGGCATGACGATGTCCAGCAGGAGCAGGTCGATCTCCATATGGTGCTTCTGGATGGTGCTGACGGCCTCCAGGCCGTTTTCGGCTTCCAGGATCTCGTATTCCTCTCCCAGCATATCCGCCAGAATGGAGCGGTTCATCTCCGAGTCGTCGGCAATGAGGATCCGCTGCTTGCGTGTATGTTCTCTGTTAATGGAAGTCACATCCCTTCTTTAGAGCCCGTCCGGCTCCTGCCCCTCGCGGTCTGACGCTCTGGCACGCCCGTCCGGCCCGGAGGGCATGGGCAAAGCTACGGTTTTTACATTATAGCAGACTTTCCCCTCTGGGGCAAGAAGGAAGTGGAATTTTATATAGGAAATCAATTTCGCGGGACGCGGCGGTCAGCCGCGCCCCGCGAATACGGAACACTTCCCTTATTTCCCCGCCTGGGTCTCGCAGTAGAGGCAGCGGTAGATCCGCCTCTCCCGGTCGGTGAGCTTGAACTCCTGGGGGAGCTCCTGCTCCACGGAGGTGATGCACCGGGGGTTCTTGCAGCGCAGGACGCCGGTGATCCGCTCCGGCAGCTTCAGCTGCCGCTTCTCCAGCCGCTGCCCGTCCTTGATGATGTTCACGGTGATGTTGGGGTCCACGTAGCCGATGATGTCCCAGTCCAGGTCCAGGATGGTGTCGATCTTGATGATGTCCTTCTTCCCCAGCTTCCCGCTGGAGACGTTTTTCAGGATGGCCACCGAGCAGTCCAGCTCTCCCAGGCCCAGGATGGCGTACAGCTCCATGGCCTTCCCGGCGGCGATGTGGTCGATGACGATGCCGTTCTTGATGGAATCAATAGTCATAACGAGTCTCCCTCCTCCTTACTGGATGCCCAGCAGCTTCATGATGAGCGCCATGCGGATATACCGCCCGTAGCGCACCTGGCGGAAATAGGCGGCCCGGGGGTCCTGGTCCACCGCCACGGAGATCTCGTTGACGCGGGGCAGGGGGTGGAGGATGCTCAGGTCCGCCTTGGCGTTCTGGAGCTTGTCCGGCGTGAGGATATAGCTGTCCTTCAGGCGCAGGTAGTCCTCCTCGTTGAAGAACCGCTCCCGCTGGACACGGGTCATGTAGAGGATGTCCAGCTCCGGCATGACCGCCTCCAGATCGGTGGTCTGGGTGTAGGGGATGCCGTTTTTCTGCAGGACCTCCTTCTTGACGTAGCTGGGCAGCTTCAGCTCCTCCGGGGAGACCAGGACGATCTTGGTCCCGGCGTACCGGCTCATGGCGGAGATGAGGGAGTGGACGGTGCGCCCGAATTTCAGGTCCCCGCAGAAGCCCACGGTCAGGTTTTCGAACCGGCCCTTCTCATGGTGGATGGTCAGCAGGTCGGTGAGGGTCTGGGTGGGATGGTTGTGTCCGCCGTCCCCGGCGTTGATGACGGGCACCAGAGAGTGCCTGCCGGCCACCAGGGGCGCGCCCTCCTTGGGGTGGCGCATGGCGATGATGTCCGCGTAGCAGGACACGGTGCGCACGGTGTCCGCCACGCTCTCCCCCTTGGCGGCAGAGGAGCTGGAGGCCTCGGAGAACCCCAGCACCTGCCCGCCCAGGCTCAGCATGGCGGACTCGAAGCTCAGCCGGGTCCGGGTGGAGGGCTCGAAGAACAGGGTGGCCAGGATTTTTCCGTCGCACTTGTGGGCGTAGGCGGCGGGGTCCTCGATGATCTTAGCCGCCACCTCCACCAGCTCGTCGATCTCCTGGGTGGACAGCTCCAAAATGTCGATCAGGCTTCTTACGTTTTCCATCTTACTTGCCTCCTCCGATCCAGCTCTCGTCCGAAGGATCGTCCCGGAAGGCGATGAGCCTCGCGATGTCCTCCGGGCGGATATAGTTTTCCTCCGCCGCCACCTGGGCGATGACGTCGAAGGTGGTGAGGCTGACGTTCTTCACGCCCGCCGCCGCCAGGCGCTCCAGGCCCTTCTTCATGCCGTAGGTGAAGATGCTCACGATGCCCAGGACGTCCGCCCCGGCCTCCCGGAGGACGTTGACCACCTCGATGACGCTGCCGCCGGTGGAGATGAGGTCTTCCACCACGACCACCTTCTGGCCTTTTTCCAGCCTGCCCTCGATCTGGTTCTGCCGGCCGTGGTCCTTGTTTCCGGAGCGGACGTAGCCCATGGGGAGGCCCATGATATGGCCGGTGATGGCGGCATGGGCGATGCCTGCGGTGGAGGTGCCCATGAGGACTTCCACCGTGGGGTATTCCCTCCAGATGGTTTCCGCAAGGGCGGTCTCCACGTCGTTTCTCACCTCCAGCGCGGTGAGGGTGAGGCGGTTGTCACAGTAGACCGGGCTTTTGATGCCGCTGGCCCAGGTGAAGGGTTCTTCCGGCCGGAAGAAGACGGCTTTGATCTTTAACAGGTCTTTGGCGATCAGTTTCGATATTGCTTCCATTCTTGTCATCCTTTCTTCTGCCGCGCCTCCGGCGCGGGGGGTGGTCGTTTCTATTCGATACCCCGGGGGCTTCTCGCCCCCGGACTCCTCGGGTACTTTTTGTGTGAACAAAAAGTACCCAAAAAGTCACTTAAACCTACGGTTTAAGAATCCCTTTCTCGGGGCCGCCTGTTCGGCGGCCAGCCTCGGCGAGGGGTTTGCGGACATTGGGATAAAATGAAGAGCTGCGGTGCCGCGTGAACCTCCAGTCCTTCGGGCATCTGATCTAGTGGTCTGGCAATCGACCAGCTCCGGCCGTTAGGCCGCCGAAGGCGGCCCCAGGCTTGCTGGCGGCCGCAGGCCGCCGCACAGCTGACGCCCTTTCAAAGGGGTAGAGCCATCTACGGGGTTTCGCTCTAACGGTTGATCTCCGGGTTATCGGTCCTGCCTACCAGATAATCCAGCGAAACCTTGAAATGATCCGCCAGCATAATGAGGCCCCGTACCTCCGGATAGTTGAGGCCCCGTTCATAGGTATATACGGAATGACGCTTTACTCCAATAATATCTCCAACCTCTGTCTGTGTCATGCCGTTCTCTAACCGTAATTCCTTGATCCTTTCGGAAAAATCTGCCATAATTCCTCCCAAACATCTTGACAAGGAACATTAGACTAGCTATAATAGATGCTAGTTTAATGTTCTAAGGAGTGATGTTTATGAACCAACTAATGGAAACTCTGTTTGACCTAATGAATGGCCCCTGTTCATCGGAAGCGGAGCGCCGGGCGGTCAAGGGATCAGCGAAAGCGATCCAAGCGGTGAAGGATCGTCTGACTCTCGAAGAATTTGACGCTCTCTGGCGCGCAACTACGGACATAGAAAACGCCGGTTACCTAGACAGCTTCGCACTGGGCTTCCGTTTAGGGATGCAATTGACCATAGAGGGTCTGCGTCCTATTGTGGAATAGAAGGGCCAGCCGCCCAAAAGCACCAAAACGCCAGACCCTCGTGCCGAGTGCCGCGAGGCAACCAGCACCATCAATAGAATTGTGCGCAGGAGTAAGCACCGGCATCGGCCCAAAGCACGGACGGTAGACCAGCCAATCTACAGGTCGTAGCGTAATTAAACGCCCCCGTAATCAAGGGATTCTTAAACCGCCAGGTTTAAGCCCGCTTTTGCCTACTTTTCGCGGGGGCGAAAAGTAGGCCCGGGGTCCGGGGCTGGGAAAGCCCCGGGCCGGTCAAAGCAGAAGCTTTTTCAGACCAACAAGGTCCTCTGCAATGAAGGAAGCCCCTGCCACCGCAAGCTCCTCCCGGGAACCATAGCCGTATAAGACCCCGATGCAGGGGATCCCGTTCTCCCGGGCCCCCTCCACGTCATGCCTCCGGTCGCCCACCATAACCACGGAGGAGATATCCTTTGCATAACCGAGCGCCTGACGGACGACGGCGGCTTTCCTCGCCCCGTCCTCGTTGCCCAGGGGCGCGCCGCAGATATGCTCAAAATACTCAGCCAGTCCGAAATGCTTTAACACCCGCACCGCCTGGACCTCCGGCTTGGAGGTAGCCACCATCAGCTGGAGCCCCGCCTCCTTCAGCTCCCGCAGCAGCGCCGCCACCCCGGGATAGGGCGCGTTCTCCAGCCACCCCTTCTCCACGAAGTGCTCCCGGAAGACCGCCACCGCCTTCGCCGTCTGCTCCGGCGTAAAACCATAATATTCCGGCAGGGACTGGTTAAGGGGCGGCCCGATAAATTTCAACAGATTGCCAGGCTCCTCCCGGATGCCGAAATGTGCCAGCGCCCGGGCCAAGGAGTTGGTGATCCCCGGCGCGGAATCCGTCAGGGTCCCGTCCAGGTCAAATAAAACCGTTTTCCACATACGCTCAGCCCACAAATTCTTCCACGCACCGCCGGTACGCCGCCACCGGGTCCTCCGCCTGAGTGACAGGCCGTCCCACGACGATATAGTCGCTCCCCAGCTCCCTGGCCCTGGCGGGGGTGGTGACCCGTACCTGATCCCCCACGTCCCCGTCCGCGAACCGCACGCCGGGGGTGACGGTGAGGAAGCCCTCCCCGCAGCCCTGATGGACCTTCCCCGCCTCCAGCGGAGAGCAGACCACGCCGTCCA
The DNA here is from genome assembly GCA_910579485.1 of uncultured Oscillospiraceae bacterium. GTDB lineage: Bacteria > Bacillota > Clostridia > Oscillospirales > Oscillospiraceae > Pelethomonas. The sequence goes on from CAJTVO010000040.1 coordinate 6,668, forward strand.
GCCCCGCCCCGGCGGCGCATCTGGCATAGTGCATCACCACCTGATCCAGGGGCTCCCGGATCAGCAGGTCTTCCTCCATCCGCTCCTGGCTGGTGGAGGTCAGCTGGGTCACGGCAATGAGCAGGGGCCGGGTGCCGTCGGGCCGGGTCAGGCCCTCCAGGGCGGCCTCCATCATGGCCTTTGTCCCGGCGGCGTGGAGGTTGGTCATGTCCACGTCCAGTCCGGACAGCACCGACATGGCCTTTTTTACCGTGTTGGGGATGTCGTGGAGCTTCAGGTCCAGAAAAATCTTGTGTCCCCGGGCCTTGATCTCCCGGACAATAGCGGGTCCCTCGGCGTAATACAGCTCCATGCCGATCTTTACGAAGGGCTTTTGCTCCCCCTCCCGGAACCGGTCCAGGAAGGCCAGGGTCTTCTCCCTGCTGTCGAAGTCCAGTGCGATGATAACGTCCTTACCCATGATGCGCGCCTCCTATAATGTCAGTCAGACTGTCGATCCCATACTGTTCCATGACCTCCGGCAGCTTCCGGATGATGTTCCAGCAGACGAAGGGATCGACCAGATTGGCCGCCCCCACCTCCACGGCGGAGGCCCCCGCCAGCATCATCTCGATCACGTCCTCCGGCGAGGACACGCCCCCCATGCCGATGATGGGGATGCCCACCGCCTCATAGACCTGATACACCATCCGCACCGCCACCGGGAACACAGCCGGTCCGGAGAGCCCCCCCGTGCCGTTGGCCAGCACGGGCTTTTTTGTTTTCAGGTCGATCCGCATGGCCAGCAGGGTGTTAATGAGGCTCACCCCGTCCGCCCCCGCGTCCTCGCAGGCCCGGGCGATGGCGGCGATGTCCGTCACGTTGGGGCTGAGCTTCATGAAGACCGGCTTTTTGGTCACGGCCTTGACGGCCCTCGTCACTTCTGCCGCCGCCTCGGGGCTGGACCCGAAGGCCATGCCGCCCCCGTGGACGTTGGGGCAGGAGATGTTGACCTCCAGCCACCCCACCTGCTCCTCCTTGTCCAGCAGGGCGCAGGTCTGGACGTACTCGTCGATGGAGAAGCCGCTGACGTTGGCCATCACCGGCTTGTGGAAAAATTCCTTCATCCGGGGCAGCTCCTCGGAGATGACCTTTTTCACCCCGGGATTTTGCAGCCCCACGGCGTTGAGCATCCCCTGAGGGGCCTCGGCGATCCGGGGGGTCGGGTTGCCGAACCGGGGCTCCAAGGTGGTGCCCTTGAAGGAGAAGGTCCCCAGGCGGTCGATGTTGTAGAGCTCCGCGAATTCCGCCCCGTACCCGAAGGTCCCGCTGGCGGGGATCACCGGGTTGTCCAGCGGTATGCCGGCCAGGGTGACGCCCAGGTCCTTCCTCCAGTACTTGAGCTCCTCCCGCAGGCCGGGCCCATCGTCATAAAAGAAGCAAGTATCTACTTCGTCGATCACCATATGATCTCCTCCTTTTCCAGCACCGGACCGTCCTTGCAGATCCGCTTGTCGCCGTATTTCGTCTTGCAGGTGCATCCCATGCAGGCCCCGAACCCGCACCCCATCCGCTCCTCGAAGCTGAGGAGCCCGGAGGTGGCGGTTGCATTGTATACCGCCTTCAGCATGGGCAGCGGTCCGCAGGCGCAGAAGTAGTCGTACTGCTCCGGCAGGGCGTCCGTCACGAACCCCTTCACGCCGAAGCTGTCGTCTACGGTGGTGACGATGGTCTCGATGCCCAGGGCCTGGAAATCGTCCGCGTAGAACATTTCCTCTATCGTGTTGAATCCCAGGATGGCAACCGGCGTTTTCCCCGCCCGCAGAAGCTCCTTCGCCAGCCCGTACATGGGGGGCACTCCCGCGCCGCCGCCGATGACCAGGGTCTTCTCGCCGCATTTGGACACGTCGAAGCCGTTCCCCAGGCCGCACAGCACGTCCAGGGCCTGTCCCGACTGCATCCGGCTGAGGGCCTCGGTGCCTTTGCCCACCACCTTATAGACAATGGTGATCATCGCCGTCTCCTCGTCCCAGTCGCAGATCGAGATGGGCCGCCGCAGGAAGTGCCCGTCCGCCTTGACGTTGATGAACTGCCCCGGCGCGGTGATCGGGTAGACGTCCCCGATGAGCCGCATCTCCCAGATGTCGCCAGTCAGCCACTTGTTGGAATGGATGTGGTATAGATCCCGTATCATAAAATGTTGTCCTCCCTCCAGACAATTTTTCCGTCCGCCATAGTCAGCAGGCAGACGCCGTACAGCTCCATCCCCGCAAAGGGGGTGGCCCGTCCCATGGACTGAAACCGCTCCGGGTCCACCTTAAAGGGCCTGTCCAGGTCGAAGACCGTCAGGTCCGCAGGCTGTCCCTCCGCCAGAGGCGTGCCGTACCCGAACCGCCTGGCGGCGTTCCCGTTCAGCAGCGCCATCAGCCGGTCCATGGAGAGGAGGCCCGGCTTCACCAGATGGGTGTATACCGCCGCGAAGGCGGTCTCCAGCCCCACCACGCCCATGGCGCTCTTCTCCAGCCCCCGGCTCTTCTCCTCCGCCGAGTGGGGGGCGTGGTCGGTGGCGATCATGTCGATGGTCCCGTCCCGCAGCCCCTCGATGAGGGCCGCCCGGTCCTCCCGGGACCGGATGGGGGGATTCATCTTGAACCGCCCGTCCTCCCGGAGGTCCCCGTCGCAGAACACCAGGTAGTGGGGCCCGGTCTCGCAGGTCACGTCCACCCCCCGGGCCTTGGCCTCCCGGATCAACGCCACGCTCTCCCTGGCGGAGACGTGGCAGACGTGGTACTTGACCCCCGTCTCCTCCGCCAGCTTCAGGTCCCGGGCGATCTGGCCCCACTCGCTCTCGGAGCAGATGCCCCGGTGCCCGCGGGCCCGGGCGTAGTCCCCGTCGTGGATATACCCGCCCCGGAGGAGGCCGTTGTCCTCGCAGTGGGCGGCGACGGGCTTTCCCAGCCGCTTCGCCTCCAGCATGGCCTTCCGCATCATCTCACCGCTCTGGACCCCCCGCCCGTCGTCGGAGAATCCGGCCACGAAGGGGGCCATGGCCTCCATGTCCGCCAGGGCCTCTCCCCGCTCCCCCCGGGTGATGGCCCCGTAGGGATGGACGTGGACCGCGGCGTCCCGGGCGATGATCTCCCGCTGGACGTTCAGGGCCTCCAGACTGTCGGGGACCGGGTCCAGGTTGGGCATGGCGCACACGTGGACGTACCCGCCTCTGGCGGCGGAGAGGGTGCCGGTGCGTATGGTCTCCTTATAAGAAAACCCCGGCTCTCGAAGATGAACGTGAACATCAACGAAACCGGGAAACACGGCGGCATGATGGAGGTCAATGACGGCAGCGCCGGCGGCGTCCAGCCCCCTGGCAATAGAAACAATACGCCCCTCCGCCGTCAGCAGATCGGCGGGAAGGAAGCCCTCTTTTGTAAACAGCAGTCCGTTTTTCAGCAAATACTTCAACACATACGCTCCTTCCGTCTTCAAAACGCCTTTTGACTTTCACTTATTATATCGAAGGCGGCGTGCCCTGTCAACCAAAAAATTTGCGGGGGCGCGCGCCCCCGCAAGATTTTACCCGTCCCCGTTTTTCCGCAGGACCATGGAGAAGCGGTACCGGCACTCCTTCGCCCGCTTCTCCGGGATCAGGCAGCCCGCGCCGGAGGTGTAGCCCTCCAGCTCCAGGGTCAGCGTGAGGGTGAAGTCCTCTTCCTCCACCGGCTGGTCCGTCCACTCCGCTGGGTCCCGCTCCAGCGCCTCCATGACCGGCCCTCTGGTCATCTCCCGGGCGCCGAGCTGCGTCCCCCGGAAGGCCATGGCGATGATCCGGGCGTCTTCGATGGGCAGGGACACCCAGGCCGCGTCCTCTCCGGGGGTGCTGTCCTCCTGTTCCATGACGACCCCGGTGACAAAGCCGTCCCCGTCCAGCTCCAGGGTATAGGCGGGGCTGTACTCATAGCGCTCGCCGTAGCGGCGCTCCTGCCAGTTGTTCTCACCGGCGCCAATGTCAATGATGTTCGCCGCCGTCCTCTTCGACCTGGACAGCCGGAAGCCCGCCTCGTCCACCCACAGGGAGCGGCCCAGGATGCGGGAGACCTCGCTGACGTTCTCGGCAAATTCCGCCGGCGTGACCTCGCCCCGGTTGGGGGGCAGCAGCGACTGTACGCTGCACGCCGTCCGCGCCGGGATCAGCAGCAGCGCCAGGGCCACCGAAACGGCCGCCCGCAGGCCCCACTGGGGGACCTTGCTGTAGTACAGGTTTTCCGCCTCGTAGTCATAGCTCATGGGCCGGTCCTCCCGGCACTCCTTATAGCCTTTATACAGGCAGTACCAGCTGAAAACAGGGATATACAGCCCATACCCGGTGAACAGCACGCCCCAGGTCCGCCGCAGGCCCTGGAGGAAGCTGAGCTTCCGCCCCTGTTTGTTTCGCAGCTCCAGCCCCAGCAGCCATTTCCCCGGAGTGGTCCCCCAGGTACACAGCAGCAGGGGTTCCAGCAGCAGGATGAGCACCCAATCCATCGCAAGGCTGACGGCCTGGAGCACCCCGCGGGGCATCCCCGCCACGCTCACCCGGAACCCCAGGGTCAGCGCCGCCCAGACCGCCGCTCCCGCCAGGGCAGTGTCGAAGGTCCTGGCCCAATACCGCTGCCAGGGGTCGAAGGCCCACTCCGCGCCATCCACCGGGGGCCGCCGCGCCGGGATCGGGGCCTCTCCCGGCGAAGGGGCCTTCCCCGGCAGGGCGGCGCCCTCGTACCGGGCGGGCTCCAGCTCCGCGTAGGTCACCCGGTCCTCCGCCATGGCCCGGCAGACCGCCCGGGCGTGGTCCAGCCTGGACGATTCGCTTTCCAGCAGCGCCGCCTGGCGCTCCAGCGCGCCGGACAGGGGGACCTCCCCGGCCTGCACCGCCCGGATGGTCTCGATGGGCATGTCCAGCTCCCGCAGGAGGCGGATCTTCTGCAGGGTCTCCAGGTCCTCCTGGGAGTAGTCCCGATAGTTGTTGCTCCCCCGCCGGGGGTGGAGCAGGCCCTCCTTCTCATAGTACCGCACGCTGGCCCTGGGGATGCCCAGCCGCGCCTCGATGTCTCGGATATTCATCTTTCCGCCCTCCCAATTCCGTTTTCCGCCCCCATTATAGACTATAAACCAGGTCTACAGTCAAGCGTTTTTGGTGAAAACGGGCAAAAAAAGCGGCCTCCCTGCGCTTCTCCCGGCTCCTGTCCGTATTTCTTTATTCTTATAGAAAAATAACGCTTGCATTTTTTCCCTGGCTGGGGTATACTGTTTTCACAACGGGATAGGAGAAGGCGTTTGCGGAAGGGGCAGAAAATCCGCGAACGCCTTTCTGTATCCCGACGAAAACAGGAGAGGAGCATAACATGGAAAAAGAGAGCTTTGTAAAACGGTACGGCCTGCTCATCGGCACGGGGCTGGCGGTGGGCGCGGCGGCGGTGCTGCTGACGTACCTGGGCAACCCGGACAACATGGGCTTCTGCATCGCCTGCTTCCTGCGGGACATCGCGGGGGCGCTGAACCTCCAGCGGGCGGGCTTCGACGCGGAGGTAGGGACGGGCATCGTCCAGTACATCCGCCCGGAGATCATCGGGCTGGTCCTTGGGTCCACGGCCATCGCCTTCGCGCGGAAGGAGTTCCGGCCCAAGGGCGGTTCCTCCCCCATGCTGCGGTTCGTCGTCGCGGTGTTCGTGATGATCGGGGCGCTGGTGTTCCTGGGGTGCCCCCTGCGGATGGTCATCCGCATCGGCGGCGGGGACGGCAATGCCCTGGTGGGCCTGGCGGGCTTCGTCATCGGCATCCTCATCGGCATCCAGTTCCTGACCCGGGGCTTCAGCCTCCGGCGGGCCCATCCCCAGTCCATGGCGGAGGGGCTGGCCTTCCCGGTGCTGATGCTGGGCCTGCTGGGGCTGCTGCTGGCCGCGCCCGATTTCATTTTCTTCAGCGCCAAGGGCCCCGGCTCCCAGGCGGCCCCCGTTCTGGCGGCCCTTCTGGTGGCCCTGATTATCGGCGTCCTGGCTCAGCGCTCCCGGCTGTGCATGGTGGGCGGCATCCGGGACGCGGTGCTGTTCCGGGATTTCCGGCTGATCTCCGCCTTTGCCGCCATCATTCTGGCGGTGCTCATCGGCAACCTGGCCCTGCAAAAATTCACACCCGGCTTTGAGGGCCAGCCCATCGCCCATACGGAGTGGCTGTGGAACCTGCTGGGCATGGTGCTGGTAGGCTGGGGCTCGGTGCTGCTGGGGGGATGCCCCCTGCGCCAGCTGATCCTGGCCGGGGAGGGCAACACCGACTCCGCCGTCACCGTCACCGGCTTCATCGTGGGCGCGGCGATCTCCCACAACTTCGGCCTGGCCTCCTCCGGCGCCGGCATCGGGACCGGCCCGGTGGCCGCCGCCGTAGCAGTCGGGTTCGTGGTCCTGGCGGTCATCTCTGTCACAAACATGCAGAAACTGGAGGGTTGAGAAAATGGTAGACGCAAGAGGTTATTCCTGCCCCACGCCGGTCATCATGGTCCAGAAGGCCGTCAAGGACGGCGCGCCCGCGATGCTGGAGGTGGCCGTGGACAACCAGTGCTCCGTGGAGAACGTGACCCGCTTCGCCCGGAACGCGGGCTATCAGGTCCGGGTCTCCGATCTGGACGGGGACTTCAAGCTGACGCTGACGAAGTAATGGAACAGTATGTTGCCACCTTCCACACCCACCTGTCGGCTCTGCGGAGCTGCCGGGCGCTGCAAAAGGAGGAGACGGGGGCCCGGATGGCCCCCGTCCCCCGGGTCCTCAGCTCCTCCTGCGGGACCTGCGTGTTTTACCGTGGGGAAGACCCCCTGCTGTCCCTGCTGGACCGGGACCTGGAGGCGGTCTACCGGCAGGAGGGAAAAGAATACGCGCTCATACACCGTGCCGCCGGATAGATGATCTCTATCCGGCGGCACGGCTTTTTCATTTTTTCCTCAGGAATATCCGCCCGGACACGTTTTCCAGCTTCCCGGAGGGGGCGTGTACGAACAGGCTGTACTCTCCCGGTTCCAGGGGGCTCTCCCAGTCCATAGGCCCGGAGCTGATCTCCAGCTTCCCGTCCTCGCGGCGGTTGGTGATGGTCTTATAAACGGTGCCGGGCCGCTTGGCCCCCGGCCTGGCGAAGCCCACGGACATCTGATCTCCCTTTTCCGCCGAGACGTCGTAGCTTACCGTGTCGCCTTCGTTCAGGGTATAGGTCCCCAGCCAGATATATTCGCCGCCCTTCACGCTGTCCAGCTCCACCGGGATATCTTTCAGGTCGATCCCGAACAGCTCCTTGATCTCCTCCCGGGTCAGCTCCGCTACACCGGTGATCTTACCGGACTTATCCCGGACGATCCTGATATTGACGGTCCCCTCCGGGTTCATGTTCAGGGTATAGAGGCCGCCTCCGTCCGTCCTGCGGTCCAGAAAGATGTAGACCGGCCTGCCCTGGTAGTAGTAATTTTTGCCGTCCTGCCTGATAACGCCATGGGCCGCGTACTCCTCCGCCAGCCGCTTCTCTTCCTCGGCCCACTTTTCGTTATCCCAGTCCCATTCCCACTCTTCGTCGTCCCAGTCCCAATCCCAGTTCCACTTTTCGTTATCCCAATCCCAGTCCTGGCCGTCGTCCTCCCCGAACAGATCCTCGATCTCCTCCTGGGTCAGCTCTGTGACACCAGTGATCTTACCGGACTTATCCCGGACGATCTTGATATTGACCGTCCCCTCAGGATTCATATTCAGGGTAATGATGCTGTTATCAGGCCGGTGGAGGTCCAGGAAAATATTCACCAGCTTGCCCTTGTAATAGTAGTCCCATCCCTCCATCGTAACCCCGACGGCCTTATACTGCGCGGCCTGCGCGGCGTCCAGCCGGGCTTCCAGCTCGTCCAGATCCCTGTCCATGCCCAGCTTGTTATAAAGGATGGACTGAAACGCGAATTGCTTGTCCTTCTTCGCCCGTTCCAGCCAGAGCTCCAGCGTTTCCTCGCTCATCCGGTCCGCCAGGATGGAGAAATGACCGGCCGCGCCCCCCGCGTAAGCTTTTTCCGCGAAAGCCGCCACCAGCTCGCCATCTGTCTCCAGCCCCGCCGCGGCCACGGAGAAAAAGGCGTAGCTGCCGCCCTCATATATCTTCGTCATCCAGGCGGCCTGCTTCGGCCTGTCCAGCCCCGCGAACACCGTCTTGAAGGACGGCAGATCGCCCTCCTTGTAGTACCTCTCCGCCAAAGTCTCCTGGGATTCTCCGCCGGTATCCTTCCATTGGTACACCAGCGGACGTGTCATGGGGAAGTCCGTGTCCCGGGTCTCCTCCCGCAGCCGCGCCAGTACCTTCGTCAGAGCCCCCATGGCCTTTTTGTCCTGTATGACCCCCTTGGCGGCGTCCGTGAAGCAGACCTTCAATTTCCCGCCGTCCGGCAGGGAGAGGGAGGCGGAGGTCCCCTCCTCCTTCGGCAGGTCCCACCCGATGCCGAAGATATAGGGCGCTTCATAATAGCTCTCCATGGTATACCGGTAAGCCGTCCCGGTCTTCACCGTGGGCAGTCCGGCATATATCCCCGCCGCCGCGCCGGTCACGCCCAGCACGATGGCCAGCAGCGCCGCGAGGACCGCCGAAAGCCTGCCCGTCTTCTTAAATTTCATGATCGTCTCCAGCCTTTCCTTCAAATGTTTGCCCTCCGCCCCCAGCGCGGGGGAGGGATGGACCGCCTGATACCCGCCTCCGGCGGAGATGGTCCGCAGAATGGCGTCCCCGTAGGCCCGCCGTCCCGGTCCGTCCAGGCGGCGCAGCACCGCCTCGTCGCAGGACAGCTCCCCCGTCCGCTCCACCTCCCGGGCCATCCAGTGTACCAGGGGGTTGAACCAGTGGACGCAGACCGTCAGCTGGGTGAGCCACTTATACGGCAGGTCCCGCCTGCGGTAGTGGGTCAGCTCGTGGAGGAGCACGAAGCGAAGATCCTCCTCCGGCAGTTCGGCCGTTGGCAGTACCACGCAGGGCTTCCGGACGCCCAGCAGCATGGGGGACGCCGCCAGGGGGTTCACGTACAGCTCCACGGGCCGCTTCACGCCGGCCTCCGCCCCGATCCGCGCCGCCAGGTCCAGCAGCGCCGGGTCCTCCACCGGCATCCACCCCGCCCGGAGATACCGCAGGAAGCTCTGATAGGCGGTCGCCTTCCGGATCAGCAGCGCCAGCGCTCCCGCCAGCCAGACCACCCAGAGGTTTTCCCTGACCGCCGTCCGCAGCTTCAGGGAATCGTCAAACTCCGGTGCGGCCTCCCCTGGCGGCCTGGTCTCCACATCCTCCTGCTCCGCCTCCGGAAGGGACAGGAAGGGAGCGGCCGCCGGTCCCGCCGTCTCGATCTTCGCCGGAGCCTCCAGCCCACCGACAGGCAGCAGCAGCCGCGCGATGACCAGCAGCCAGATGTAGTACTGCCACCGCCTGCTGACCCGCTCCCTCACCAGGGGCCGGAGCAGCGCCAGCAGCAGGATGAGGACCGACCCCGCCAGGGACATGGAGACGGCCCGATCCAGCAGCACGTTCATTTCTCCCCTCCCCCGCTCTCCCAGAAGCGCTTCAGCTCCCGGTAGTCTTCCTCCGAGAGCATCTCCCCCTGGATCAGCGTGGCCACCAGGCCCTTCGCACTCCCGGCGTAGAGCTTGCTCACCAGCGTCCTGGCCTGGGCGGACTGGTAGTCCGCCTCCGAGACAAGGGCGATGTATTCGTTGCGCCTGCCGATCTTGCCGGTCTTCAGCATCCCTTTGTCCACCAGCCGGGAGAGGAGGGTGATGACCGTGTTTTTCTGCCAGGTGTTCCCGGCCTCAGCCAGGGCCTCCATGACGGCGGCGTAGGTCGCCCTGCCTCCGGCGGACCAGAGGATCTTCATCAAGGTCAATTCGGAATCCGAGACCTGTTGATGCATGTCGCTTCCTCCTTTGCACTTGGACTACAAATTGTAGGCTAAAGTTAAGATAACACATTGTAGGCCAACTGTCAAGGGGGAATTTTCCGCCGGGCGGCGGGGCTGCGGAACCCCGGTTTTCCTCCAACCTTTTGCCGGGAAATGACGCATCCCGTCTGAACATTTGACTACCGGGAAAAAATCTGTTAAAATAGCCCCTACCTACTGAAAGGCGAGGAATGACTTATGAAAAAACATCTCACCATATGGCTGCTCTCCATCGCGCTGCTCCTGGGCCTCGCCCCCGAGGCCCGGGCGGCGGAACGCTACGCCGACGTCCCCGAGACCCACTGGGCCGCTTCGGATATCGCCCGGGCCACGGAGCTGGGCCTCTTCCAGGGGGTGGGCGGCGGCAAGTTCGGACTGGGCCGTCCCATCTCCCGCGCGGCTTTCGCCACCGCCCTCACCCGCCTGTTCGGCTGGGAGGAGGTCCGCCCCGGACAGCCCTCCTACACCGACGTCTCCCCGGACAAGTGGTACTACGCCGCCGTGGAGACCCTGCTGGCCAACGACGCGGTGGCGGCCTCCAGCCACACCTTCCGCCCCGACGACGAGCTGACCCGGGGGGAGATGGCCTCCATGCTGGTGCGCGGTCTGGGCTACACCTCCCTGGCGGGGGGCGCGGAGGGCTACAGCGTCCCCTTCACCGACGTAAACGTGAACCGGGGGTTCATCACCGTGGCCTATGACCTGGGCATCATGGGGGGCACCGGGACCAACCGCTTCGAGCCCGACGCCTTCGCCACCCGGGAGCAGGCCGCCGCCGTGCTGGTCCGGGTCCGGGACCAGCTCAACGCCTCCTCCGAAAAGCTGGACGCCGCCGGGGACTACCGGCTCATCACCATCAGCACCCCCATCGCCCAGGCCGGGGACGAGATGCCCATCACCCCCCTGGAGCCCCTGCCGGAGCTCTACGCCGCCCTGCGGCGGATGAAGAACAGCGGGGACGACATGTCCAAGACCGCCCTGCGCCTGATGGCGGGAGGCGTGCGCACCATCACGGACGCGGGAGGCGCCCCCGTGGCCGGGAGCGAGCTGATCTCCGCCAAGGAGGTCCAGAAGGTGCTGGAGCGCAAGGACGTAACGGCCTCCTACTCCGACCGCTACGAGAGCGCCTATTGCATCTATGAGCCCAACGCCTACCAGACCGCCACCGTCTGGTACCAGAGCGACGAGAGCATGGCCGCCAAGCTCCAGCTGGCCCGCCTGTTCGGCGTGACCCGGTACGTGCTGGAGTAACGGAACATTGCGATAAAAAACAGCAGGCACACCATCTTCGGTGTGCCTGCTGTTTTTCTTCCATAGCCTTATCGGCGCCCCCGGCCGGTGCAGATCAGATACAGAACGCCGCGTACAAAGGCACGGACTTCTGCCCCTCCTCTATACCGAAATTCTTCCCGGACAGTTTAATGGCGTAAGCTGGCTGAAACATTTTCCGGTAGGCGTTCAAACTCTTGGCCTGCGTGTGCTCCGCCGCCTTGACCTCGATGGGGATGATCGATCCATCCAGCTGTACCAGAAAATCCACCTCATAGCCGCGATCTCCCGTCCAATAATAGCAGGTGTGCCCGCTGGCGGTCAGCTGATCGCAGACGTAATTTTCCGCCATGCCGCCCTTGAAGTCGTCCAGGTCGTGGGCCGGGTACAGGATGTCGTCCGGAACGATCTCCTTTTTCGCGCACAGCAGCCCCACATCGGACACGTAGGTTTTAAATGCGTCAATGTCCCGGTAGTTCTCCAGCGGCTTTTTCGACTGCTCGACCCGATATACCCGGCTGACGATCCCCGAGAGGACGAGCCACTCGATGGCGTTCTCAAATTCCGAGGCCCGTCCGCCTTTCTTGATGAGCTTGTATTGAAAACGGGTGTTTTTCTTGGAGAGCTGCACGGTGATATTGTCATAGACCAGCCGGGTCTTTTTGATCTCATTTTCCTTGTTGTACTTGCTCATGTCGTTGAGGTAGGCCGCTAAGATCATATCCTGAATGTGCCGCACCAGGATATAGTCGCGGGTCTCTACAAATTTGCTGACGCAATCCGGCATCCCGCCCACCACTTGGTACTGACGGTAATAGCGCGCCGCCGCGTCGTGGAGGGCGGCGGGCATGGGGACATTGCGGGCAAAGCAGTCCTTGATCCGTTCCACCAGACCGGCTTCCCCGCAGGCCAGGAGAAATTCCTCCATGTCCATGGGATAGAGCGTTTTCATATCCACCTTGCCCACGGGGAAAGAGAACTGCTTACGGTTGACCGCTACCCCCAGCAGACTGCCGCAGGCGATCACATGGTATTCCGGGGCCTGCTCGCAGAAGTATTTCAGAGCCGTCAACGCCCGCTCGCAGAGCTGTACCTCGTCGAAGATCACCAAGGTCTTTTCACGTATGATGGTCTGCCCCGCTATGCGGGAGAGGAGGGGGATAAGATAACTGGGCTCAATACTTTCATCAAAGGTCCTGATCAAGCCGGGATTGGTTTCGAAATTGAAGTAGGCCACATTTTCATAGTGTTTTTTGCCGAGATCCAGAAGAATGTAGGTCTTTCCGACCTGCCTGGCCCCCTGCAGGATCAGCGGCTTGCGGTAGGGGCTGTTCTTCCATTCCAGAAGGAACTTTGTTACTTTCCGCTCCATACGTTCCCCTCCTGTGCAAATTATACTATCATTATATCCGCTTTTGATGTAAAAATCAACGTGAATTTTGCACTGTTCAGCGACTGAAGCCGCAGGGCGCGGCCTGTTTTGCGCACTGCGATAAAAAACGGCAGGCACACCATCTTCGGTGTGCCTGCTATTTTTCTTCCATAGCCTTATCAATGGCCTCATTGATAAATCCGTTCGTGCTTTTGCCGTGGGCTTCGGCAAATTCCTTGATCATTTGCCGCTTGCCCTTTTTCACAAAGAGGTCGATCCGGTCATATGCCTTTTTATTATAGCGTTTTGTTGCCTCTTTCTGCGCGTCACTATATGCCATGTAGCCACATCCTTCCACAGATGCGCTCATTATATCTATACTCCCGGCAGTATTACATAATCCTGGGAGTATAAGTTTGTCTCTTTTTACAATTTATATACTCCTGTAAGTATGATATAATCTCTGGCAGAAATATCTAAAGGAGGCAGCATAATGCGAAAAAGAATCAGGATCATCATCTGCCTGCTGGTAACGCTCTGCCTTTTTGCAGACTGCCATACCGACCCTCCGGAGGACGTCATGGAACCGTTTGCCTCTCCGGTCCGGGAAGTTCCCGCCTCTATCACAGAAATAGAAGAAGAGGAACCCCAGCCCGCCGAAGAACCCCAAGCCATCACCTACGTCCTCAACACCAACACCAAGAAATTCCACAAACCCGCCTGCCGTTCTGCTGGACAGATCAAACCCTCCAACCGGGACGAGAGCACCGGCACCCGGGAGGACGTTCTGGCCCTGGGCTACAAGCCTTGCGGAAACTGTAAACCGTAACGGGGAAATATCTCCCCCGCCCCTTGCAATTTGGCGCGGAGTCTAGTATCATGCTATACAGGAGCCTCCGGTTTTCCGGCACGGCGCATGCGGGGGCGGGCGCGGCCCGTCCCCGCGCTCCATTACCCCTCAAAATTCTGCAAGGGAGGACATCTTGATGCTTCATACCATCCATAACGACGTCATGACCGTGACCATCGACGAGCTGGGGGCCCAGCTCATGTCCATCACCGCCGCCGACGGCACGGAATACCTCTGGAACGGCGACCCCGCCTATTGGACGGGCCGCGCCCCCAACCTCTTCCCCTACGTGGGCCGTCTCACCAACGACCGCTACGCCTACGGCGGGAAGGAGTACGAGATGACCCGCCACGGCTTCGCCAAGCGAACCGCCTTCTCCCCGGCGGACCAGGGCAGGGCGAACCTCACCCTGCGTATGACGGACACCCCCGAGAGCCGGGAGAGCTACCCCTTCTCCTTCCGGTTCGACGTGTCCTATGTCCTGGAGGGCGATACCCTGGCTGTCGTCTACGCCGTGGAGAACCGGGGCCATGAGACCATGTACTTCGGCATCGGCGGCCACCCCGGCTTCCGTGTCCCGCTGGAGGAGGGAAAGCGCTTCGAGGACTACCGTCTCACCTTCGCCCGGCCCAGCCGGCCCTGCCGGGTGCTCCTCAGCGACAGCTACATGCTCAGCGGCCATGACGCCCCCTATCCTCTGGAGGACGGCACCACCCTGCCCCTGCGCCACAGCCTGTTCGACGACGACGCCATCATCCTCAAAAATTTCGAGCGTACCATGACCCTCTCCGCCGGTGAGGGGACTCACGGGCTGACCCTCTCCTGCCCGCAGATGCGCTATCTGGGCATCTGGCACCAGCCCAAGACCGACGCCCCCTACGTGTGCCTGGAGCCCTGGGCCAGCCTGCCCTCCCGCCAGGACGTGGTGGAGGACCTGACCCAGCAGAACGATCTGATCTCCCTGGAGCCCGGCCAGCGCTACGAGAACCGCTGGACCATCACCATTTTCTGAGCGGCGATGAACAAGGACCAATACGCCCTTACCCCGCCCATGGGGTGGAACAGCTACGACTACTACGACACCTCCGTCACCGAGGCCCAGGTCCGCGCCAACGCCCAGGTGATGGCGGAAAAGCTCCGCCCCTTCGGCTGGGAGTACGTGGTGGTGGATATCCAGTGGTACGCCCATAGGCCCGGCTCCATGCGGGAGCGGTTCCAGTACATCCCCTTCGGCGTGCTGGCGATGGACGAATATTCCCGCCTCCTGCCGGACTCGGAGCGGTTCCCCTCCTCTGAGGGAGGCCGGGGCTTCGCCCCCCTGGCGGAGTACGTCCACGGCCTGGGCCTGAAATTCGGCATCCATATCATGCGGGGCATCCCCCGGGCCGCCGCCCACGCCCATGGGAAGATCAAGGGGACCGCCCTGACGGCGGACCTGGCGGCGGACCCCTCCTCCGTGTGCCGCTGGAACCCGGACATGTACGGCCTGCGGGACGGCGAGGCCGGGCAGGCGTACTACGATTCCATCATCGAGCTCTACGCCTCCTGGGGCGTGGATTTCATCAAGTGCGACGACATCTGCAACACCGACAACCTGGTGGAGCACAGCCCCGGGGCCTACGCCCGGAAGCACGAGGTGGAGATGCTCTCCCGGGCCATCGCCAAGGCGGGACGGCCCATGGTCCTCTCCCTGTCCCCCGGCCCCGCCGTGGCGGAGCAGGCGTGGCACTATCAAAAGCACGCCAACATGTGGCGCATCACCGACGACTTCTGGGACGACTGGCGCTTGCTGAAGGCTATGTTCCACCGCTGCGAGCTCTGGCAGGACCACGCGGCGCCCGGCTGCTGGCCGGACTGCGACATGCTGCCCCTGGGACGGCTGGGCAAGGGCTTCGGCGAGGAGCGCTCCACCCGGTTCACCCCGGACGAGCAGCGGACCATGATGACCCTGTGGTGTATCTTCGGCTCCCCCCTGATGACCGGCGCGGAGCTGACGAAGCTGGACGATGAGACCCTGTCCCTGCTGACCGCCCGGGAGGTGCTGGCCATGCTGCCCTGCAAGGCCCGGCAGGTCCTCCGGGACGAGGAGAAGGCCGTCTGGACGGCCTCCGGCCCGGAGACGGGGACCCGCTACGCCGCCCTGTTCAACCTCTCCGACGCCCCCGCCTGGGTGGGCGCGTCCTGGGAAGAGCTCTCCCTCCCCGCCGCCCCCGGTACGGAGCTCTGGACCGGCGAGGCCCTGCCCCTCCGGGAGGGCGGCCTGTCCGCCTGCCTTCCGCCCCACGCCTGCGCCGCGTACCGGTTTGACGGGATATGACCAAGGGGCCCTCCGCAGTGCGCAGCGCGCGCTGCGGAGGGCCTTTTTCACGCGCCGGTGCCGCCGGGGCCCGTAATTTTTACCAAACCTTGAAATTTTCTCCCCGTCCCTTGACCTGACGGCCATTTCGCAGTATACTTCTAAAATATATAGCTATGATAGGAGGCCCTCTATGGCAACCGTAAAGAAAACGCGCGGGTCCGTCCTTCCCTACTACGGCGCGGCCGCCGTCTGGATCGCCTGGGCGGCGCTGCGGGACCTGTACCGGCCCGGTCATTTCGCCTTCGTGGCGGTGCTCTCCCTGGGCGCGTTCCTGCTGCTTCGGGCGGTGTGTAAGGACGAGGTGATGGAGACCGTGGTCCCCGACCCGCCCAAGGAGGAGGAGAAGCCCACCGGCAACGCCGAATTGGATAAGATGATCGCCGACGGCCAGAAGGCCATTTCCGAGATGAAGCGCCTGGACGACGCCATCGAGGACGAGAAGATCTCCCAGGACATCCGCCGCCTGGAGGCGGTGAGCCGGAAGATCTTCGACCAGGTAAAGGCGGACCCCTCCAAGCTGCCCCAGATCCGGAGGTTCATGGACTACTACCTGCCCACGACGTTAAAGCTCCTCAACGCCTACGACCGTATGGACGGCGCGGGGATCGCCGGGGAGAACGTCACCGGCACCAAGGAGAAGGTGGAGAACATCATGGGCACCATCGTCACCGCCTTCGAGAAGCAGCTGGACGGCCTCTTCGGCGCGGACGCCATGGACATCTCCACGGATATCTCCGTTCTGGAGACCATGCTGGCCCGGGAGGGCCTGGCGGGGGAGAAGATGGAGGCCCAGACCATCAAAAACGCGGACGGCACGGACATCAAGCTGGAGCTGTAGCCGGAAAGGAGCGCGGCTACGGGACACAGCTGTCCGCCGCTCTCCGCGCATAGACAGCGAAAAACCGGGAAGACGCCGGCGGGACCGGCATAGACGAAAATAACATGGAGGACGATGAAAATGAGTGACATGGAAGGCATGATGCCCGAGCTGACCCTGGACCCCCAGGAGATGAAGGCCGTGGAGACCCCCTCCCTGACCCTGGGCGGGGAGCCGGAGGCCCCCGCCGCCGCGCCGGAGAAGCCCAAGGCGGCCCCGGTGGTGATCGACGACAGTATGCTCAACGAGGCGGAGAAGAAGATGGTGAACGAGTTCGCCAAGAAGATCGACATCTCCGATTCCCAGATGGTGCTCCAGTACGGCGCGGCGGCCCAGAAGAGCGTGGCCTCCTTCTCCGAGAGCGCCCTGGGCAACGTGCGCAACAAGGACCTGGGCGAGATCGGCGACACCCTCACCAGCCTGACCATACAGCTGAAGAGCCTCGACCAGGAGGAAGAGGAGAAGGGCCTGTTCGGCTTCTTCAAAAAGGCCAGCAACCGGGTGGAGAACATGAAGGTCCAGTACAGCAAGGCCGAGGTCAACGTGGACAAGATCGTCCGGGAGCTGGAGCAGCACCAGCGGGTCCTCATGAAGGACATCGCCATGTTCGACCAGATGTATGAGCTGAACCTGAAATACTACAAGGAGCTGACCATGTATATCATCGCCGGGAAGAAGCGCCTGGCGGAGATCCAGTCCGGCCAGCTGGAGGAGCTGCGCAGAAAGGCGGAGGCCACCGGCGCCCAGGAGGACGCCCAGGCCTACAACGACCTGTCCCAGATGTGCAACCGCTTTGACAAGAAGCTCCACGACCTGGAGCTGACCCGGATGGTGTCCATCCAGATGGGCCCCCAGACCCGGATGCTCCAGAACAACGACACCCTCATGGTGGAGAAGATCCAGTCCTCCCTGGTGAACACCATCCCCCTGTGGAAGAGCCAGATGGTCCTGGCCCTGGGCCTGGAGAACAGCCGCAAGGCCACCGCCGCCCAGACCGCCATCACCAACGCCACCAACGACCTTCTCAAGAAGAACGCCGAGATGCTGAAGATGGGCACCGTGGCCACCGCCAAGGAGGCCGAGCGGAGCATCATCGACATCGAGACCCTCCAGCACACCAACCAGCAGCTGATCTCCACCCTGGACGAGGTCATCCAGATCCAGAAGGAGGGCGCCCAGAAGCGGAAGGAAGCCGAGGCCGAGCTGGGCCGCATCGAGGGCGAGCTGCGCCAGAAGCTGATGGAGCTGCGGTCTTAGGCCGAAGGCCTAAGACCGGGGACAGTCGTTTAGACGCCGGAGGCGGCTAAATGACGTCCCTTTGGGGGCAGTATATTGGCGTACCATCCCACATGGAAAGAAGTATGATATGAAATTACTGAAAAACCGGGCCTTTGCGGCCCTGGTCCTCATCGCGGCCATCGCCCTGTCCACCGTGTGGGGCCTGGCCAAAGCGCCGAAGGTGGAGGTCCCCCAGGGCGGCGCGCCGCTGAACGAAAATCTGTCCACCGCCGGATTCGACTGGCTGATCGTGGACGAGGCGAACGTCCTCTCCAACAAGACGGAGAATACCCTGAGCATCTATAACGCCAACTGGGATAAGCTGACGGGGAGCATCCTGGCGGTGGTCACCACCCGGGACGCCGGGGCCTACGGCACGGACGTTGAGGACGCCGCCTGGAACTGGGCGGAGGAACTGGAGCTGGGGGAGAACGATGCCATCCTCCTCATCGACGCGGGGCGGACGGACGCTTACCTCCTGTCCAGCGGACGCTTTGCGGACCGGTTCAACGGCGCGGAGGGACAGTATGTCCGGAGCTGTCTCTCCGGGCCCGCCGCATCCGGGAAGTGGGACGAGGGCGTGCTGGCCCTCTTTGCCGAGACCCATCTGCTCTTTGACGGGCAGTCCAAGGCGGGGGCCGTCTCCCTGATCGCCTCCTTTCTCCCTGTGATCGTTCTGCTGGTGGTGCTGCTGGTCCTGTTCAGCTGGATCGACAGCCTCCGCTACAGCAGCTGGCGCGGCCGCTATGGCACTATGGCCGTTCCGCCGGTGGTCTACCGGCCCATCTTCTGGTGGCACCGTCCCGGCAGCCGCTGGTACCGGCGGCGGCACATGCCGCCCCCTCCGCCTCCCCCGAGAGGCCCCCGGGGTCCCCGTCCTCCCATGGGCGGCGGTCCCAGACCTCCTATGGGCGGCGGAACGCCCCCCAGGCCCAACCGGCCAACTCCGCCCCGTACCGGCGGCGGAGGCTTTAACCGTGGCGGCGGCTTCGGAAGCGGCTCCATGGGCGGAGGCGGCTTCGGACGCGGCGGCGGTTTCGGCGG
>CAJTVO010000041.1 GCA_910579485.1 uncultured Oscillospiraceae bacterium
CCTTCCTCACAGGAAATTTTGTCTGTGTCTCCATAAACGCACTCCCCTTTAAAGCCGGGGACCGGCGGAGCCCGTTTGCTCCCTTCCGGTCCCCGGCCGCTTTTTACAGGATCTTGATCTGCCCCAGCAGGGGGACTTCCTTCTCCACGCCCTGGATGGCATTGATGATGCCGATAAACCAGCACAGCGCGCAGAACAGTCCGCCCACCATTCCCACCAGCCAGCCGAACAGCGGCAGCCATCTGGCGGCGACGCTGATGAGCGTGGCGGCAAGCCAGATCACCAGGGATTGGTTGAGGTGGAACCGGCTGGCATACCGGTCGCCCGCGAAAAAGGCGATCAGCAGGCCCGGCCAGGAGAGATAGGACACGATATCCGTTACATGCTTATTCATCTTTTGTTTCCCTCCTGTTTACTGCTGGCGCAGGGCAAGGTCCCCGCTGACGCTGGACATGTGGAAGGTCCGCCCGCCGCCGTCCAGGTAGATGGCTTCTCCGGAGCGCTTGCCGATGGGCCCCACCAGGGGGAAGTCGCTATCCAGCTCCCCGCTGACGGTGCTGAACCGGAGAGTGAAGCCCTCGCCGCCGGGCATGGCGATCTCGCAGTCCCCGGACTTGGAGCTCATATCCAGCTGCTCGGGCACCTGGTCCACCTGGACCTCCACGTCGCCGCTGGCGGTACTGCAGCGCAGCTCCCGCACGCCGCCCTCCAGGGAAATCTCGCCGCTGGCGGTGCTGAGCCGCGCGGCATCGAACCGGCCGGTGAGCTGGATGTCGCCGCTGGCGCTCTCCCCGTGGACGGTCCGGCCGCTCAGGCCGCCGGTGTCCAGGTCCCCGCTGGCGCTCTTGAAGATCAGCTCCTGGAACTCCAGGCTATTGAGCTGCACATCGCCGCTACAGGTCTTGACGGACAGCTGGCCTACCTCCAGGCCCACATCCACGTCCACGTCGCCGCTGGTGGTGGAGATCTGGATGAAATCCCAGAACCGCCGGGGCAGGGTCAGCTTCACGTCCGCGGACGCCAGCCCCCGCAGGAAGAAGAAGGAAGAGGTGGCTGTGCTCCCCTGCCGGACGGACAGCACGCCGTCGTCGCTGACCCGGGTCTCCAGGCTGTCCACATCGCCGTCCAGGAGGATGTCGCCCTCCGGGTCTTCGTCCAGCAGGATGTCCACGTCACCGTTGACCTGCACATCGATCCCTTTGAGCGCCTGGGACGGCAGGGAGGTGCCCTCTACCTTATGGACCCGGCTGTTCTCGCAGAAAAAGCCGCCCCGGTTCTTGTTGTACCCCACGGCGAAGGACCATCCCTTTTCCGGCGCCTCCGGCGGTTCGGAGGGCTCCGGCGCCTCCGGCGGTTCGAAGCCCTCGGGGGCCTCGGGCGCCTCTTGGCCCCTGGGGGGAGGCGCGTCCCTGTCACTGTCGAACTGGACGTACACCTTGCCCTTGAAGCCGTCGGGGTATTTCTCCTTCAGCTTATCCGCCACGTTCCGGACGATGACCGCCGCCTGGTCGACCGCGTCCTTGGTCTGGTTCACCGTCTCCCGGACGATGCCCTCCACGCCGTGGAGCAGCTCGCTGGTGAAGTCCCGTCCGCCGTTCTCCCTGCGGGGCAGCTCCCCGTCGGGGCCCAGGCTGTCCAGATAGGCCAGCAGCTCGTCTACGTTCCCCAGGTCCTCCATAGCCTTGTCGAAGGCCTCGCTCTCGCTCATGCCCTGGGCCGTCAGATCCTGCCAACGGCTGTGCAGATTCTCGCTGAGCTCCTCGATGAGCTCCACCTTGGCGTCGCTGTCAGCGGCGGAAGCCAGCCGGCTTGTCACCGCGATCACAAATTTTGTCCTCATGTTGTCCATCCTGTCATTCCTCCTCCAAAGAGATCAGAGCGTCCAAAAGCGCCCTGGTATTCTGCCACTCCCGGCTGTTCTCCTCCCACCGGCTCCGGCCCTCGTCGGTGATGGCGTAGTAGCGCCGCCGCGCGCCCGGTCCGTCCTCTCCCCAGTAGGAGGAGATCAGTCCCGCGCTCTCCAGGCGCTTGAAGGCGGTGTAGAGCGTAGCCTCCTTGAAGCCGTACGCGCCGCCCGTGCGCTGCTGGATGGTCTTGTTGATCTCATAGCCGTAATTGTCCCCGCGCATGAGTTGGGTCAGGATGATCGTATCCGTATGGCCCCGCAGGGTGTCCGCTGAAATGGACAATCCAAACACTCCTTTCGCCGGGCGTCCGCCGGAGCGGCCTGCCCTGTGTTGCTCTTATCATAGCAGGATATATATCATCTGTCAAGGTACTTCTTTCAAAAAAGTATTAAGATTGTTTTAATAGCTTGTGGTTAGCTGCCCGCCAGCAAATATGGACCGCAACGCGCTCTTCTGTGGGCAGTTCACAGCAACTCCGGCTCGGAATGGTTTTTTGACACGCAGAGAGGGCGGCCCGCAGGCCGCCCTCTCCCTATTCCATCTGCCGGAGCCTCATATCACCAGCGCGCCCCGACCGCCGCGGGCATGGCGTCCTCCTCCACGGAGGCGTACAGCCTTGCCGCCGCCGCGCCGAAGGCCTCGGCGGAAAACTTCTCCGACGACTCCCGGGCCGCAGCACGCATCCGCTCCCGCAGCGCCTTGTCCCCGCAGAAGCTGGACAGACACCGCCCGAAGTCCTCGCCGCTGTCGTACTGCCAGCCGTTGACGCCGTCCTCGACGACTCCGTCCACGCAGGGGTCCCTCCGGCACAGCACCGGCACCCCCGCCGCCAGGGCCTCGAAGTAGGTCAGCCCCTGGGTCTCACTGGTGGACGCGGTAACGAACAGGTCTCCCAGACGGTAGTAATCCGCCACCTCCCCGTGGGGCACCATGCCGGTGAAGACCACATCCAGGCCCTTCTCCCGGGCGTAGTCCAGCACCTCCTCCCGGTCGGGGCCGTCCCCTACCAGCAAGAGGGTCACGTCCCGCCGTCCGGCGGCGGCGATCTGGTCGATGAGCCGCTCCAGATTCTTCTCCTTGGCCATCCTGCCCAGGTACAGCAGCACCGTCCGGTCCTCCTTCAGGGCCCAGCGGCGGCGGAGCTCCGCCATCCGTTCCCCGTCCGGTTCCTGCCGGTAGGCCCCCAGGTCCACCCCGGTAGGGATCACCTCGATCCGGCAGCGGACGCCATAGTCCCGCAGCAGCTTTTCCACCTTCCTGCTGGGGGCTACCACGCAGGCCGTCCGGCCGCAGATCCACCGGGAGAACACGGACACCACCGCCCGTCCCACCCGCACGCTGGGGGAGAAGTAGTGGGTATAGTCCTCATAGACCGTGTGGTAGGTGTGTACGATGGGCGTGCCCAACCGGCTGGACAGCGCGTAGGCCACCCGGAAGGAGCTGAACTCGCACTGGGAGTGGATCACGTCCGGCCCCCAGGCCACCAGCTCATGGAGGAGGCTCCGGCTGCGGTTGATCTTTAACCGCGCGCCGGGATAGATCTTGTTGGCGCTGACAGAGCCCATGTAGTAGACGTTCCCGTCCTTGTAAGTATGCAGGCTGTTGGAGAGGGTCACCACCCGGACCTCGTGGCCCAGCTTTTCCAGCTCCCGCTGCAGAAGAAGCACGGAGGTCACCACGCCGTTGATGACCGGCGCGTACCAATCCGATGTGATCAGAACTTTCATATTCTCCCCTTCGGCGTAACGGCGCGCCGCGCCGCCCGTCTGATCGTAATAGAAATCGCAGTCTGATTATATCAAATCCTCTTTCCCCGGGCAAGAGGGTTAATGGAATCCTAAAAAATGAAATTTTTCCAGCGCAGCCAGGCCACGGCAAAAAGCGCCCGCCCCGCCCCGAAGGGCAGGACGGGCGCTTTGGTCCGCCGGGTCAAGCGGCGGACGTGCCGTTGACGTTGCCGGTGCGCACATAGTTCTGTACGCGCCAGATGATGACGGCGAAATCGCCCCGCTTGATGGCGTACTCGCCCTGATAGATCATCTGCTTCGCGCTGTTCTCCTGGCCGATCAGGACGCCGATGCCGTGGAGGGCCCCGACGGCGGGAGCCGCCGCCGCGTTGACCGCCATGTCGGCGAAGGGGGAGACCGTCAGGGGGGACAGGGTCAGCCCCATGGCCCGGGCGGTGATCTCCGCCATGGTGTAGCGGTCCACCGGGCGGTCCAGCCGCTCGATGATGCCCGCGGGCAGCAGCTTATCCACCTTGGCCTTTGCCAGGTAGCCGCTGGCCCAGTGGGAATCTGTGGCGGCCTGCTCGGGGTAGCCCACGCTGGTCATGATCATCTTCAGGGCCTCGCCCAGGGTCACCGTCTTGTCCGGACGGAAGGTGCCGTCCTCATACCCATTGAGCACCCCGCTGGTGGTCAGCTCGGTGACCTGCTTATAATAGTACTTGTTGGCGGCCACATCGGAGAAGGTCTTGGCAGGCAGGGTAGTGCCTGGGTCCGTGGTCCCCGGGTTGCTCGTGCCGGGGTTGCTGCCGCCCGGATTCGTGGTGCCGGAGGAGATGGTGATGCGCACCGTGCCCTTCGAGCGGGCCCCGGTGGTGCTGATGGCGTCAAAGGGGATGCTGATCGGTCCGCCGGTATAGCTCAGCGCGGGCACGAAGGACACATCGTTGATACTGTTTACACCGGCGGTCCCGCTGGAGACGCTGAGCCAGTAGGTGTTGGTGGTGATAGCCGTCCCGGCGGAGACGGCGGTGCGGCCCTGATAGAGGGTGCCGTACAGCGCGGAGGGCGGTGTAAAGCACACGGAAGCCACCTTGCCGCCGTTCGCGCCCAGCAGGTTCTCGAAGTCAGAGCCCTTGAAGGAGACCCCCGTGGGAGGGCAGGTATACTCCACCAGCAGGCCGTCCACAGAGGGCAGGGGGACGGAGGTGGACGTAAAGCGGATGTTCCCCGCGAACAGAGGCTTGCCCTGGGTACTGCTGGCCACGTAGCGGACGGACTCCGACAAAGCCCTTCCGGGGACGTAGGTCAGCGCGTCGATGGTATCCCCGCGGCTGGTACCGCAGGCGAAGAGACGGCCTTCCACGTTGGACTGGGTCATCAGCAGCCCCGTCCGGTTGGCGCTGCGGTCCAGATACAGCTCGCCGCTGGCGGGAACGTCCAGCAGCTGGATGTAGAAGCTTTCCGCGCCGGCGCTGCCCATGACGGCCTGATAGGCCTTCCGGAAGGGGGCGGGGTCCAGGGCCGTCCCGGCGGTGGAGGCGGTGACGGAAACGTCCGCCGCGCTCACGCTGTCCGCGAAGAAGATGTAGATGACGCCCTTGCGCTCCGCGTCGCGGCCCGTGCTGCGGGTTCCGTAGCCGGTGAAGTTCAGGGTGATGTAGCTGGTCTGCTTCACGCCCACGCTGGGCACGAAGACCACGTTGTCGATGGCGTACTGCCGCCGTTCGGGCTCCACGTACAACTCGTCCTTCAGACGGAGGGGATCGGCCTGATAGGAGGTCTCGTACTCCGTATACAGCGTGCCGTCCACAGAGCGGGGCAGCTGGTCGAAGCAGATGTACTCCAGCGCGCCGCCGGGGCAGACATCCTCCCAGAAGTCCTCAAAGTCCTTGGCGGACAGGGACAGCTCCCCGTTCCGGGCCGCGATATACAGCACGTCCATGTCTCCGGTGTACTGCTGCACCGTGATGGTCAGCACGCCGGCATAGCTCTCGCCGTCGGTATCATAGGCGGTGAAGCCCACAACGAAGTCACCGGCCTCTTCGCCAACGATGAAGCGCACATCCTCCAAATCCCGGGCAGTCCCGCCGAAGTAGTACCGGTCGTGGGTAGATGTAACATTCAGTTTCCCCACATTGCTGACCGATAGATCATTGAAGCACACATAGTCGGGCTGGACGCCCCGGCCGCAGAGGTTCTGTACCGCGTCATAGATTTGATTGGAAACGGAGTCCACAGACCATCCATCCGTATCCCCCAGAAGCAGCTCACTGTCATCGGTAGTAATGACGGCGCTGGCGGTAACGAGCTCATCCACCTCGACCACGAACCGGCAGGTCTGGGACGGGGGGTCCCGCTTGACGGAACCCTTATGGCTGGCGCTGACTACCAGCGTAAACTGATAGGTCCCCTTTTTCCCGTAGACGGAGGCGGGCAGCGGATATTCCTGCCCCTCGCCCACCGGGCGGCCGCCCTGGCTGTAGTCATACCAGAAGTAATTCAGGTCGTATTCATCCGTAATGTTGGCGCTGCCCAGGGTGAGCCGGATATTCCCGGCGGACAGCTTGGCGTTGGTGTCCCCCAAGGCAACGGGCACCCTTTTCTCCACGGGCAAGTCCATGACGACATCGCTGTAGTTCGGCGCGCCGCACTGCTCGCAGATGCCATTGACAAAACGGTGGGTCTCGGCGTCTTCCGTCTGCTTGGGATGTTCACGGCATACTCCGGAATGCGTTCCGTCACCATTGTCGGTATAGACCATATCGTGATTATTGCTATCGACCCGGATCTCTTCCAGTACGGAATTACCGCAGCCTGGGTTCGTGCACACATACTTGATCACGCCGGTCTCATGGCAGTTAGCCTCTTTTAGGACCGTCCTGTCCCACCTCGTCCCATTACATTTCTGGCAGGCTCCTATTGCTGGAGATGCCGCAGCCGCAGGCACCAGCGTCAGCGCCATGATCACAGCCAGCAGGGCCGACAGGGACCTCCTATGTAATTTGTTCTTTTTCATACCTTCGCTTCCTCCTTTGGAAATTGGGGCGGACAGGCACTGTCCGCTATACGATGCGGTCTCATTATATCACATCTCTTTCCAAAAATCTGTTACAATTTAGCAACAAGGCTTAAATATTTTATAAGCACTTTGTAACAACTCTGGAAAGGGCTTGCAATTCCGGGAAAAGTTGGGTATGATGAGAGCATGAATACTGCTCTAACAGGAGGCGGCTCTATGAAAAAGGATAACCACTATTTTGCCTGGGGTTTGACGGCGGTGTGCGTAGTATGCGCCGTCCTGCTGATCTACGACCTGGTATTCCGGGACAGCATCGTCATGGCCTACGCCGGTATGCTGGCGGACATTCTTGCCCCCGTGCTGTACGGCGCGGCCATGGCCTATCTGCTGGCCCCCATCGTCAACTGGTTTGAGCGGATCATTCTCCGCCGCCGCGGGCGGACGCCATCCAAATGGCGCAGGGCCATCTCCGTGGCCCTGACGTGGGTGGTGGTGCTGGCGCTGCTGTACGCCCTGTTCTCCGTGCTGCTCCCGGAGCTGTATGCCAGCGTGGTGCAGCTGGTGGGCAACGCCCAGAGGTACTACTACACGGTGTACGACTGGGTCATCCATCTGCTGGAAAACAACCCCGAGTTCGCCGCCAAGGCCAGCGAGGTCATCAACGAGTACTACACCGACGCCCTGGCCTGGATCAACGTCAACCTGGTGCCCCAGCTCCAGGTAGCGGCCCAGGCGGTCACTGGCGGCGTGGTGGGCGTGTTCGTGTTTTTGAAGAACCTGCTGCTGGGCGTGATCATATCCGTGTACCTTCTGGCGGAAAAGGAGGCTTTCTCCGCCGGATGCAGCAAGCTGTGCTATACCCTGCTGCCCGAGGGCAAGGCGGCGCTGTTCATCCGGGGCGTCAAGACCACGGACCGCATCTTCGCCGGCTTCGTCCGCGGGAAGCTGCTGGACTCCCTGATCATCGGCGTGCTGTGCTTCTTCTTCTCCAGCCTCTTTGAGTTCCCCTACGCTCCCCTGGTCAGCGTGGTGGTGGGCGTTACCAACGTGATCCCCTTCTTCGGGCCCTTCCTGGGGGCCATCCCCAGCGCCTTCCTCATTTTGCTGGACAGCCCCATCAAGTGCCTGTACTTTATCATCTTCGTCCTGGCCCTCCAGCAGTTCGACGGCAATATCCTGGGGCCCCGGATCCTGGGCGACAGCACGGGAATCTCCGGGTTCTGGGTCATGGTGGCCATCCTGGTAGGCGGCGGACTGTGGGGCGTGGCCGGTATGTTCTTGGGCGTGCCTATCTTCGCCTGCTTCTACGCCGGCGTCCGGGCCTACTCCGCCTACCGCCTGACTAAGAAGGGCCTGCCGGTCTCCTCCGCCAGCTACGCCACCCATAAGCCCATCTGGCCCGATGATCCCCCCGCTCCTCCCGAAAGCGATCCGCAGGAAAAATCCTGATATCTTGAGTCAAAACCGCCGGCTAAGCCGGTGGTTTGAGTAAGCCCTATAAGGGCTTATTACGGACAACGCCCCTTAAGGGGCCCCGAAAGGTATGCCGACTGCATTGCTTTTACGGGCCGCCCCTTAAGGGGCAAATTTTATGCCTTCGTATTCTTGCTACCCGTAAACGGGTCTACGAACTCCTTTAGACTGATCTGATCGGCTATCTGGTCCTCTTGTAATTGGTTGGCGATATATGCTTTGATTGCTTTTTTATTTCTGCCTACCGTATCTACATAGTATCCTCTAGCCCAGAAATACCGATTGCCATACTTATACTTTAGATTTGCGTGCCTGTCGAATATCATTAAACTGCTTTTTCCCTTTAAGTACCCCATAATTTGCGATACGCTGTACTTGGGTGGAATACTGATGAGCATGTGTATATGGTCTGGACATGCCTCTGCTGCTATTATCTCCACTCCCTTCTCTTGACACAATTTCCGTAATATGGCCCCTATGTCCTGCTTGATTGCTCCGTATATTTCCATCCTTCGGTATTTAGGCGCAAATACAACATGGTATTGACATCTCCATGCTGTATGTTCTAAACTACTGATGTCCGCATCTTTTTTCATGGGAAAGTCCTCCTTGATTTTGTTGTCTGGTCGGTAAACCTCGACTTTACTTTATCTTGGAGGTCTTTTCTTGTCTACTTTTCCCCGCGCTTTAAGCTCTTTTTTCCCACTGGCATAGCCAGTGGTTGCCTTCGTCAACGACAGAGCGAGGGGGTCCGCCGGATGGCGGGCCTCCTCTTACTATTTTCTTCCTTTACCCCTGCTCCGGCAGGCGCTGCACCATGCCGCCGATATACCCGCTGTCGATCATCTGGAAACGGTCCTCCGGCGGATACAGACAGCCGCCGTAGTAGATGGAGCGGTTGTTGTTGACGGAGGCGTCGGTCACCTGCTTGTGGGCAGCCAGATGGATCTGACTGCACCCCGTCTCCTGGATGATCCGGTCCATATTCCGGGCGGTGATCCCCGCGCCGGGCAGGATCTGGATGCGCCCCGCCGCGTACTCGATCATCTCCCGGACGGTGCCGGTACCCAGAGAGACGTCCGGCTCCTGGCCGCTGGTGAGGACACGGGTGATCCCCAGCTCGATCAGGGCGTCCAGGGCCTCCCGCCAGTCGGGGACCACGTCGATGGCCCGGTGGAACACGCTCTCCTTCCCCGCCTCCCGGGCCAGCTCCGCCAGCACCCGGGTCCTCTCTAGGTCGATGGTCCCGTTGGGATGGAGGAAGCCGAACACCAGACCGTCCGCGCCGTGGAGGAGCAGCAGCTTGGCGTCCTCGATGGCGGTGTCGAACTCCGCCTGGGTGTAGCAGAAGCCGCCCTCCCTGGGCCGGACCATGGTCATGACGGGCATCCCGGTCTCCCGCTTGGCCACGATCAGCTCTCCCAGGGTGGGGGTCAGCCCGCCGTGGAACAGGTCGCTGTTCAGCTCCACCCGGTCCGCCCCGGCCAGATGGGCCTGGATCACGTCGTCCGCGCTGCCGCAGCAGACTTCTAAACGCACTCGGCTCATAATACGAAATACCTCGTTTCCTAATAATGGTAGCCCCCATTATAAAATGTTTGCCGGTTCCTGTCAAGAAGCGCTTGCCACGAAGGTCCTCTGACGGTATAATACCCCTAACAAGCAAAGGAGGCTACGCTATGTCATACACCTTTTCACAGGAGGCCTATCAGCGCCGGGTGGCCTGGTACACCAACGCCCGGTTCGGAATGTTCATCCACTGGGGCCTCTACGCCATCCCCGCCCGGGGCGAGTGGGTGCGCAGCGTCGAGCGCATCCCCAGCGGGGACTATGACCCCCTGATGGCCCAGTTCGACCCCCGGCACTGCGACATGGGGGCCTGGATGGACGCGGCCAAGGCGGCGGGGATGCAGTATATAGTCATGACCGCCAAGCACCATGACGGCTTCTGCCTGTTCGACAGCGCCTATACGGACTTCAAGTCCACCAACGCCCCGGCGGGCCGGGACTTTGTCCGGGAGTATCTGGAGGCCGCCCGGGCCAGAGGCCTCCGCGCGGGCCTGTACTTCTCCCTCATCGACTGGCGGCACCCGGACTATCCCCATTACGGCGACCTCCACCACCCCATGCGGGACGATCCCTCCTACGGGAACGAGGGCCGGGACTTTGGCCGCTACCTGGACTATCTGCACAGCCAGGTCCGGGAGCTGTGTACCAACTACGGCAAGCTGGACCTGCTGTGGTTCGACTTCTCCTACGGAGACCTCCGGGGGGAGGCCTGGCGGGCCTCGGAGCTGATGGGCATGGTCCGCTCCCTCCAGCCGGAGGTCATCGTCGATAACCGCCTGGAGGTCAGCGGGGAGGGCTTCGGCTCCCTGGCGGCCTGTCAACCCGCGCCCTATCACGGGGACTTCGTGAGCCCCGAGCAGATCATTCCCCCCAACGGCCTCCGGGACGCCCAGGGGAAGCCTCTGGTATGGGAGAGCTGCGTGACCATGAACGGCCACTGGGGCTACTGCGCAACGGACCGCGACTACAAGCCCGCCTCCATGCTCGTCAAGAAGCTGGTGGAGTGCGTCAGCAAGGGGGGCAACCTCCTTCTGAACGTGGGCCCCGACGCCCAGGGCCGGTTCCCGGAGGAGTCCCGGCACATCCTGGCGGAGATCGGCCGCTGGATGGACCGCAACGGCGAGAGCATATACGGCTGCGGCCCTGCGGGACTTGACAAGCCGGAGTACGGCCGCCTCACCCGGAAGGGCGACCGGCTCTACTGCCACATCTACGAGAACTCCATCGGCCCCCTGCCCCTGTACGGTCTGAAGCGGGAGCAGATCCGGTCCATCCGCCGTCTGGCGGACGGCAGTCAGGTGCCGCTGTCCACCAGCTGGGTACACAGCGACTATCCCGACATGGTCTTCGCGGACCTGGGGCCCAGCCCGGTGCTGCCGGACCCGGTAGACACCGTGCTGGAGATCCGGCTGGAGCCGGGGGCGGTGCCGGAATGGAGATGAATATGGAGAAAGGATACGCCCTCCGCTGGGACGCCCTCCTGGCGGGCCTGGGCCCGGAGCGGAAGCGGGCCATGACGTTCCTCCGGGAGCATCTGCCCCAGAGCGATCTGGACTGCTATCCGCCGGAGCTGTTCCTCCGCTTCGCGGACCATGCCCTCTCGCTCCGGGAGACGGCGGACTGGTGCCGGGAGCTGGAGGAGGAAATTTTCGGCCACTACGTCCTGTTCCCCCGTGTCAACGACGAGGACCTCTCCTTCCACCGGGAAATTTTCCACGCCGGGCTCTGGCCCCGGGTGAAGGACCTCCCCGGCATGGAGGAGCGGGCCCTGGAGGTCAACCGCTGGTGCCACGAGCACGCCTGCTATCAGGCCCAGGACGAGCGCACCGCCTCCCCCCTCACCGTCTTCCGCTGCGGGAGCGGGCGCTGCGGGGAGGAATCCGCCTTCCTGGTCTCCGCCCTGCGCAGCGTGGGCGTCCCCGCCCGGCAGGTCTACGCCCCCCGGTGGTCCCACTGCGACGACAACCACGCCTGGGTGGAGGTCCTGTGCGGGGACGAATGGCGGTTCCTGGGGGCCTGCGAGCCGGAGCCGGAGCTGGACCGGGGCTGGTTTGTCACCGCCGCCTCCCGGGCCATGCTGGTCCACAGCCGGATCTTCGGCCAGGGCGGCTCCCCCCTTCACGGGGAGCTCTTGGGCCGGGAGGGCGGGGTCGCCTGGTTCAGCCAGACCCCCCGCTACGCCCGGACCCGGGTCTATACCTTCCGCGCCCTGGCAAACGGGAAGCCCGCCCCGGGAGCGCGCTTCCGGCTGCAGATCCTCAACGAGTCCTCCTTCCACACCGTCGCCGTATTGACCGCCAACGGCCAGGGCGAGGTCCAAGCCCGCCTGGGCCTGGGGAGCCTCCACGTCCTGGCGGACTGGCAGGGCCTTTTTGCGGAAGCGGACTGCCAGGACGGGGAGACCGTCCTCCGCCTCGCCCCGCCGGAGGCGGAGGACGCGGATTGGATCGATCTCGACTTTTACGCCCCGTCGGGCGGCAGGCCCGCCCCCGCCGTCCTCAGCGCCGGTCAGAAGGCCCATCGGGCGGAGACCCTGCGCCGGGGAAACGCCCTCCGGGCGGAGCGGATGGCCTCCTATACCCCGCCCGAGGGGCGTTTGGACCTGCTCCGCAAGGCCAGGGGCAACGCGGACGTCCTCCGCGCCTTCCTGTCGGGAGACGGCGCTCCCCGCCGGGAACGTCTGGTCCGCACCCTGTCGGACAAGGATCTGCGGGACGTGACCCTGGAGGTCCTGGAGGACCATTTTGTCCATCTGCCCGGCTGCCCCGCCGGCGTGCCGGAGGATATCTACTGGCGCTACACCGCCTGTCCCCGGATCGCCCTGGAGCCCCTGACCCCCTGGCGGAGCGCCCTGGGGCGCTTCCTGCCGGGCTGGCCGAAGGACCCTGCCCGGCTCTGGGAGCGGCTGGAGGACCTTCTGAAAGATGCGGGCGTCAACTTGTACGAAAATCTCTATTGGACGCCCCTTCGCGCCCTGGAGGGCGGCGTCTGCGACGAAAAAAGCCGCCGGGCGGTCCTGATAGCCGTGCTTCGGACCCTGGGCGTTCCCGCCCGGCTGCGCCCGCTGGACGGAGCGCCGGAGGTCTGGCGGGACGGCGCGTTCCACCCCATCCGTCCCCAGGAGACGGGGACCCTTCGCCTCAGCGGGACGGATCAGCCCTGGTCCCTCTCCCGCTGGCAGGACGGCGGCTGGCGGCTGCTCCACCCCGAGGCGGGCGCGGAAACGCTGGTCCTCCCCGCCGGGCGGTACCGGCTGATCACCTCCGTACGCCTGCCCAACGGCAACCAGTTCGCCTCCCGCCGGGACGTCCGGCTGCTGCCGGGCGAGGAGACTTCCATCGCCCTGCGGCAGCGCCCCTGCCGGTTGGAGGATATGCTGGACAGCCGCCCCCTGCCCGTCATATCCGCCGAAACGCCGGAGGGCCGCCGCGTCCCGGACCTGTTCCGTCAGGAGGGCAGCCTGCCTGCCCTGGCGGTCTGGCTGGAGGAGGGCGGCGAGCCCAGCGAGCACGTTTTGAACGAGCTGACGGAGCGCCGCGCCGCCCTGGACGCCCTGCCGGTCCGGCTCCTGTTCCTGGTGCGGAACCGGGAGAGCCTGCGGCATCCCGCCCTGGCCGGACGGCTGTCCGGCTGGGACAAGGTCCAGGTCCTGCTGGACGACTGGAGCTATGACCTGGAGCTTCTGGCCCGCCACCTGGGGTGCAACCCGGACACACCGCCCCTGGCGGTAGCCTGCGACGGAGAGGGACAGGCGGTCTACAGCATCAGCGGCTACCGGGCGGGCTCGGTGGAGCTGCTGGAGCGGGTGGCGGTCTACCTGTGCCAGGGGGACGGCCGGTAAATTTCCCGCCAGAATTTTCCGGAAGAGGGCCATCAGTGGATTGATTCTTTCCGCAAGATGTGCTATAATATTTCTATCTATGATCGATCGATAATCTTGTCCGAACCGTTGGAGGGATGATCTTGGAATACACAAGCTGCACGGCCATCCTGGACGCCATGGTAAAGACCGGCGTCTATGTTCTGGAAGAGGACAGCCGCAAGCTGCTCTATTTAAATAAACGCGCATGTAAAATTTCGCCGGAGGCCAAGCCGGGTTCCCCCTGCCCCCCGGCGCTGACGGCCCTGCTGGGCCCCGGCGTGACGGCGGAGGGCCCCCTGCCGGAGGGGATCCGCACCAGCTACAGCGAGCGCTGGGGCGGCGTGGTGGACGTGTCCACGGTGAAGATCCCCTGGGAGGACCGGGTCCCCGCCTTTATGATCTCCGTGGAGCTGCGGATGGACGCGGTGGGGTACGCCTACCGCAAGATCCTGCGGGTGGACCTGGACCGCGACCGGTGCGACGTGCTCTTGTCCGACCCGGAGTCCTGGCAGCCGGAGCGGGACTCCCTGTCCCATGTGCTCGGCCAGTTCGCCCGCAGCGGCGCAGTCCACCCGGAGGACGTGGATCGCTTCACCGATTTTACCCGGCTGGAGCGCCTGCGGCAGGCCGCCGGGGCCGAGTCGGCCCCCGCCCTGCTCTACCGCCGCCGGATGGAGGAGGCGTACCACTGGAGCCTCATGGAGGTCATCCCCTCCCCGGAGGAGGAGGGGCGCTTCGCCCTGCTGTGCATCAAGGACGTCCACAACGTGCTCCAGGAGGGCCTGGCCCTGTCCCAGACCGAGCGGGACGTCCGGATGGCCGCCATCCTCAAGTCCCGGTATCAGATGATGAACACCGTCTATCTGGAGACGGGCCTGTGCGAGCGGGTGCGCCTGAACCAGTCCCCGGGAGCGGACGACGTGCTCACCGGCGACTACGCCTCCTACATACAAAACGCCTTGGACCGCCACGTCCACCCCGGCGACGCCGGGAAGTTCCGGGCCCTGCTGTCCCTGGAGCACCTGCGGGAGCGGGCGGAGACCATCGAGGACTACGGCGAGGATATCTGCCAGTACCGCGTCCGGGGGGAGGACCCCCAGTGGATCGAGCTCCACATCCTCTACAGCCGTCAGAAGGGCCGGGTGATGGTCAACATCCTGGGCCAGGACGTCACCAGGGAGAAGCAGGAGGAGGAGGTCCACACGAAGACCCTGGAGGACCGGGCCTACATGATCACCAGCCTGAGCAGCCTGTTTTTCTCCACCTATTATATTGATTTGGAGCGGGACACCTTCCGGGCGGTCACCCAGCAGCACCGCGTGACGGATGTGCTGGGGGACGAGGTGAATTTCACCAACGCTCTGGCGCTGTACGCCACCCACTTTATCCACCCCGACGACCGGGAGGAGTACCTCCGGGTCATGAGCGTGGACCATCTGCGGGAGACCCTGCGCTGGTGGCAGCCCTACACGGCGGTAGAGTACCGCAAGCTGCCGGACTTCCCGGAGTT
The DNA here is from genome assembly GCA_910579485.1 of uncultured Oscillospiraceae bacterium. GTDB lineage: Bacteria > Bacillota > Clostridia > Oscillospirales > Oscillospiraceae > Pelethomonas. The sequence goes on from CAJTVO010000041.1 coordinate 15,071, forward strand.
GGGGGACACGTGCCAGCTGGTGCGCGCCACCGCCATCATGGCCCAGACGGGCCCGGACGACATGCCCAAGACCGTGGTGTACGTCGCCCGTGACATCACCTCCGAAAAACCGCCCAACGCGGTGTGAAAGGATGAGAAATCATGGATAAAATATTAGTGATCGACGACAGCGCCGTTCAGGCCGAATTTCTGCGCTCCATCCTCCGGGATGACTACGACGTATCGATCTGCCACACCGCCAAGGAGGGCCTCCTGGCCGCCAAGGACGGCAGCTTCTCCCTGATCCTTCTGGACGTCATCATGCCGGACATGGACGGCTTTACCGCCCTGCGGGAGCTGAAGGCCACCGAGCTGACCAAGCACATCCCCGTGATCCTGCTGACCAGCCTGGCCGACGAGCAGTACGAGGAGCGGGGCCTGCTGCTGGGGGCGGTGGACTATGTTGCCAAGCCCTTCAGCCCGGTCATCATCAAGGCCCGGGTCAACACCCACATCCACCTCTACCACTATCAGACGGAGTTCAAGCAGCAGGCCCTGGTGGACGACCTCACCGGCATCTCCAACCGCCGGTGCTACGAGGGCGCCAGCGTTGCCAAGTGGCGGGAGGCGGTGCGCTTCGGCCTCCCCTTCTCCGTGTGCATGTTCGATATCGACAAGTTCAAGCTCTACAACGACACCTTCGGCCACCCCGCAGGCGATCAGGTGATCGCCGCGGTGGCCAAGACGGCGGGCGCTTACTTCCAGCGCTCCACGGACCTCTTCGCCCGGTACGGCGGGGAGGAGTTCGTGGCGGTCTTCGTGGGCAACGACGCCCGGGCCTCCTTTGAGTTCCTCAAGACCATCCGCCAGGCGGTGGAGGACCTGCACATCAAGCACAACTCCCCGGTGTGCGAGTGGGTCACCGTCAGCGTGGGCGGCGTGAGCCTGGTCCCCAAATCCGGGGACTCCTACGAGACCTACCTGAAGCTGGCGGACACCATGCTCTACGACGCCAAGCGCCTGGGCCGCAACCGGGTGGTCTGGTCCAACGCCGGAAAAGAGCAGTGGATGGAGAAGTGATCCGCCCCGATCGTGGACCATATCCAGGCGCCGCCCAAGCAGGCGGCGCCTTTTCCTTGTAAATACAGGTGCTAAATCCCCCGCCGCCCCCATATACTCCACCGGGAGGCGGTATATTATGTTAGGTTATATTATTTACGGCGAGGGGCCCCGGCGGCCTGTGCTGGGGGAGCGCCAGCTCTCCGGCGGGACCTTTATCACCCTGCAGATGGGCCTGCAGGCCCGGCCCAACGGGCCTCTGGCCCTGTTCCGGGCCCGCCAGGGCGCCCGGATGCTCCGGGAATCCGGGGTCCGCTCTGCGGTGTTCCCGGTGGACTTTCCCTACACGGCCCTGTTCATCCGCCAGGGGGTCCTGCCGGTAGACACCCTGCCCCTGCGCAGGCTCCTGGCCGCGCCCCTGACCCGGCGGCGGCTGGAGGAGGGCGGCTTCCTGCCCACCCAGGCGGTGGCGGCGGTCTCCAGCGACCGGGTCATCCGGGAGGTCACCGACTGCGCCAAGGCCCTGGCCCTCAGCTACCGCTACGTGCTGCTGAGCGTCCGCGGGGACGCCGGGCCCTTCGCCAGGAACCTGCGGCGGGAGTACGGCATCTCCCTGCTGCTGGACCCGTCTCCGGATCAGCTGGACCGGGCGGACGCCCTGGTCCTCTTCTCCCCCAGGACGGACCTGACCCTGAACAACCCCATCCTCTACACCCTCTACCCCGGCGGCGAGGCCGGGCGGGGGCGGCTGCCCCTGTACCTGCCGCCCGCCCTGGCGGAGCAGGCGGAGGCGAACTGCGACCGGGAGCAGCTGGCGGCGGCCCTCCACGCCATGGGCGCGCTGCCGCCGGAGACGTTATTGGCGGAAATTCCTGGTTGACAGAATGGAAAAATCCTTATATAATGCTATGAATGACAATGGAATCCGTATGGCGGAGTCGTGTGCCTTTGTAGGCTTCGACGCCGGTACAGAAGATGGAAAGGATCGCACGCCATGAAAAAAGAATTTAAGATGAGCCAGTCCCGCTTCGACGAGCTGCAGAAGGAACTCAACTACCTGAAGACCACCCGCAGCGACGAGGTAGCGGAAATGATCAAGGTGGCCCGGGGCTTCGGCGACCTCAGCGAGAACAGCGAGTACGACGAGGCCAAGAACGAGCAGGGCAAGCTCTACTCCCGCATCGGCGAGCTGGAGAACGTCCTGCTCCATGCCGTCATCATCGAGGAGGGCGACATGCCCACCGACCAGGTGACCATTGGATCCACCGTCACCGTCACGGCGGTCTCCGGCGGCGCCAGCCGCAGCTTCAAGATCGTGGGCAGCCAGGAGGCCGACGCCATGCACGGCATCATCAGCGAGGACTCCCCCTTCGGCAAGGCCCTCATGAGCAAGAAGGAGGGGGACATCGTCACCGTCAACGCCCCCGCCGGCGAGATGAAGTATCGCATCGACAAGATCGAGCGCTAAACGGCAACATTACAAAAGAGGAGAGAACGATCATGGCCGAAAATAACCGAGCCCCCGAGGTCCAGGAGGACCTCAGCGAGATCCTGCGGGTCCGCCGGGAGAAGCTGTCCGCCCTCCAGGAGGAGGGCCGGGACCCCTTCCAGGAGACCAAGTTCGTGGTGAGCCACCACGCTCAGGAGATCAAGGACCAGTTCGATGCGCTGGAGGGCTCCGAGGTCACCATCGCCGGCCGTCTCATGAGCAAGCGGGGCATGGGCAAGGTCAGCTTCTGCGACCTCCAGGACAAGTCCGGCCGCATCCAGCTCTACGCCCGGAAGGACGAGATGGACGAGGAGGCCTATAACCGGTTCAAGAAGTACGACATCGGTGACATCGTGGGCGTCCACGGCGAGGTCTTCCGCACCCAGCGGGGGGAGATGAGCGTCCGCGGGAAGGAGATCACTCTGCTGTCCAAGTCCCTGCTGCCCCTGCCGGAGAAGTTCCACGGCCTCACCGACAAGGAGACCCGCTACCGCCAGCGGTATGTGGACCTTATCGTGAATCCGGAGGTCCGCCGGAATTTCGAGATCCGCAGCACCTTTATCAAGTACCTGCGGAAGTTCCTGGACGACCGGGGCTATATGGAGGTGGAGACGCCGGTGCTGAACACCATCAGCGGCGGCGCTACCGCGCGGCCCTTCATCACCCACCACAATACCCTGGACATCGACATGTATATGCGCATCGCCACGGAGCTGAATCTGAAGCGGCTGATCGTGGGCGGTCTGGAGCGCGTTTACGAGGTGGGCCGTATTTTCCGCAACGAGGGCATGGACACCCGGCATAATCCGGAGTTTACCACCGTGGAGCTGTACGAGGCCTTTGCCGACTTCAACGACATGATGGATCTGTTCGAGGACCTGCTCAGCGGCGCGGCCAAGGATATCTGCGGCGGCTATCAGGTCCGGTGGCAGGGGGAGGACATCGACCTGACCCCCGGCTGGCCCCGGCTGACCATGGCCGAGGCGGTGAAGCAGCATCTGGGCGTGGATTTCATGGCCATTACCGATGACGCGGAGGCCGTGGCCGCCGCCAAGGGCGCAGGCGTGGACATGGACGGCGTAGAGCCCACCTGGGGCCACGCGCTGTATGAGTGCTTCGATCAGAAGGTGGAGGGGAAGCTGGTCCAGCCCACCTTTATCACCATGCACCCGGTGGACGTGTCTCCTCTCGCCAAGCGCTCCCCCAAGGACCCCAGGATCACGGAGCGCTTCGAGCTGTTCATCTGCCGCAGCGAGATGGGCAACGCCTTCTCCGAGCTGAACGACCCCATCGACCAGCGCCGGCGCTTCGAGGCCGAGGTAGCGGACCGCCTCAAGGGCAACGACGAGGCGGGCATGATGGACGAGGATTTCCTCACCGCCTTGGAGTACGGTATGCCTCCCACGGGCGGCCTGGGGATCGGTATTGACCGTTGCGTGATGCTGCTCACGGGGAGTGATTCTATTCGGGATGTGATTTTGTTCCCCACGATGAAGCCGGTGGATTGATCGATTTGTTGTTTTGCAGTGAATGCCTCCCAGGGAGGTACAATGTGATATAGGGGTACTTGGTACGGTAAAAAGAGAACCTGCGGGAGAATTTAAAATTCTCCCGCAGGCTCTCTTTTTGTACTAAAATTTAATTAATACTAATCACTGATAAAAGCATTAAGAATCCAAGGTCTGCCAGTAATGTGAGAGATAATCTCAGGCAGGAGGGAGAAAATAGTAAGACAGAGACAATCGACAACCTTGTCCAAGGAAATAAAGACCTCATTTTTAAAGCCCAGTTTCCTGATTTCTTTCCAAATCTGTTCAATGGGATTCATTTCAGTGGTATAGGGAGGAATGTAAAAAAGGACAATGTTTTCCGGGATATCCAGCATTTTCGATTTATGCCAGGCGGTGCCATCACAGCAAAGCAGAACGATATCATCAGGGAATTGGTTGGACAATTCCCTCAAAAACAGATTCATACATACCGTATTACAATAGGGCATGATCAGGAAGCAGGATTCATCGGTCAGAGGTTCCACCGCTCCATAGGCGTATCGGTACTTCCGGATGTGGTGGCAGGGTACACTGGGACAGGTCCCTTTTTCACACCAGCAGTATTTGGGCTCGTTGATCCTTCCGAAACCGGCTTCATCCTGGAACATCAGACGCACTTTTCCATCGTGTCCACTGTGATCGTGGATTTCCGCCTGCAATTCCTTCACTTTTTCTTTAATTTTTTTGAGGCCGCTATGACCTCTTCGCTGGCTTTTTTCGGATGCCTGCTGCGCGGCATCACCTTCCTCCAGCCATGCCGACGTAGTACATAGTATATCTGGCTGCCGCCTATCTTGTGCCCTACCGCCTGCTCATAGCTGGCTTTGATTTCGGATACTTCTACGATCTCTCCCCTTTCTGCTTTCTCACGGAATGGCTCCAGCAGCAGCGTCTCCTCCTCCGCACTTATGTTCCGCCGGTTTCCGCCGTAATGCTTTCCGGATATGGCTCCTATTCCACCCGCACAGTACTTTGCGGTGAGCTGCGTTATATACGCACTATGGAACCCGGTCGCTGCCGACACTTCCTCCGCACTCTTTCCCTCTGCCCTCAGTTCCAGCGCATACAGTCGCTTTTCCGCTCGCTTATCTTTATTCCTTTTTCGCGCTACTGATATAATCTCACTGTCTTCTTCGCTATATCGGTACATTTTTTTACCCTGCTTCGGTATACTGCTTCTTACCCCAATTTTAAAGTGCTTTATATGTGATTAGTATTAGCACTCCTTGATTTATCAAATATTTTTGAAAAATCAAGCGTTCCACTCTTGCAAGTGCTAAATTACGACTTTGAATAAATCAAAACAAAAACCGCTATAATCTTACGATTACAACGGTTTTCTTGCACCAATCGGTGCGTGTGGTGGAGATAAGCGGGATCGAACCGCTGACCTCTTGAATGCCATTCAAGCGCTCTCCCGAGTTATCGGTAAAGCACCCCCACCACGACTGGTATAGCCCATGCAGGGCGTCCACCCAACCAGTATCGCTACAGCCCCTTCTTTTAGGTGCTGTTATTATACTGCTGCTTGGCCCCACTGTCAACTGTGAGCGCTGAATGAGTCTGTCTTGCCGCAAGGCAGGGCTTTTTTCTTTTTAAGCCAAGTTCTCCGCCTGATACTCGTTGGGTATCTCCAGTCCCAGTTCGAACTGTGCGAAGTTGATGTTAAACTCGATGTGGAGCCGGTAGCCGGAGTAGACGCTGATCTTTTTGATCAGGTAGCCGGCGATCATCTTCTTGACCGCCATGTCGCTGCTGTCGAAGATCTCCGACCACTTCATGATGTTCTGGTAATCCCTTCGGATCTCATTGGTGCGGTCGTTGCTCTGCTCCATCTCCGAATTCAGGGCGCTGACCTTTTCGCTGGCGGCCATCATCTTCCGCTTGGCCTCCTCGGCCATCTCCGAGATCACACTCTCCGGCAGGCTGCTCTCGCCTCGGATGATTGCCATCAGCTTCGCTTTCACGGCCTCGTACTCTTTGGTGGCCTTTGCGAATTCCCGCTTGGCAGCGGTGAACTGGTTTTTCACATCCGCCGTCACATTCATCTGCGTCCGGGAGACGATCTCGTCCTCACGGACGGCTTTCATCCTGTCGAAGATCTGATGCAGCACCTCCGTCACCATGCCGTCCAGAATGTGCATCGTGTATCCGGTCTGACCGTTACACTCGATACGGTGGCGGGTCTTGTTGTAGCAGACGTAGCGGATACGCCTGCGGGCCACCTGCACTCCATCGGCGTTTTTTCGCACCGTGCCGTTGGTGGTCAGGGTGAGTCTGCCGCCGCAGTGGCCGCAGAACACGTTGCCGGAGAGCATGGACTGTCCGCTGGTGTTCCTGGGCAGAGTCCGCTGTTCGTTGAACTCATTGACTCTCTCCGTCATCAGCTTTTGCGCCAGCTCAAATGTGGCGGGATCAATGATTTGCAGCTCCGGAAATACCTCCGACTGGCTCTCGCCGCTTCGCAGAACTCCCATATAGGTGATGTTGTGCAGGATGTGGCCCACGGTAGCCTCATGCCAGTTGCCTCCGGTCCTTGTCTGAATGCCCTGACTGCTGATCAGGTTGGCGATCTTGCATCGCCCATAGCCGGAGCCAACGCACAGGTTGAACATCATGCGGACTACACGGGCCTCATCCTCATCGATCTCCAGCTTGTACACCTCATGCTTCCTTTTGTTGAAGATCCCGCTGGGGGCCAGCCGGTAGCCATAGGGGGCGCTGCCGCCCCGGAACCTGCCCTCCTGCACCATCTGGCCCAGGGCCGTCTTGGTGCGAATGGAGGTTTTCTGGCTCTCACCGTCCGCCTGCCAGTATCGGATGTAGTTGGTCAGCCGGTCCGTATGGGATTCAAACCGCTGCTCCCCTTCGTTGACACTCCAGACCCGGATGCCGTGTTTTACGAACCATTCCACCACAAAGGGTGTCTCATCCGATTTGCGACCCAGGCGGTCAAACATGAACACCAGCAGGATGTCGAACTTGCCCTGCTCGGCCCTCTCTTTGAGAAGCTGCAGCTTGTCCCGGTCGCTGGCGCTGACCTTGTAGCCGGACACTCCGTTCTCCTGCTCCTCATGCACGATGGTCCAGCCCATCTTCGCGGCGAACTCCCGGCAGGCTTTGCGCTGGACAGGGATATCCGCCTGATTCTGCTCATCGTGGTCGACCTGTTTGGTCGTGGAAACGCGATATAAACAATCGACTCGTTCAGCCATTTGTATCCGTCCTCTCATTCTGATTTTCCAGTCGTGTGAGAGAATCGGACACCTGTCAATATGAAATTTTCAAGGTGCACCTGGCTTTTGCCAAGCAAATTATCTCACATCCTGTGCCGAATATCCACTGTTTTTCCCGAACATCTTCAGCGCCCGGAAATATAGGAAACGGGGCCGTCCATTTGCCTGGACAGCCCCGCTCTCTTGATCACCGCTCCTGTTCGGAGTGCCTTTTTCTGTTTCCCTCATTAAAGTGAATTTGTATCAAAAATAAAACAGGGATTTTGGAGCGGGAGGCCCTTTTTGTCACGCAGCTCTGCGGTTCACCTCATCCTGGCGGAGAAAGGAATCGATCAAGCAGTTGCGGATGCGCTGGGCTGCTGTGGGGTCCGGCTCGGCGGCAAAGCTGAGGCGGACCGGGTGACCAGCGATGCGAAGTTCCACAATGTTTTCATCACCGTGATCCTGCTTCTTTTTTCTTTCGCTCATGATGCTGCCTCCATAAAATAGTCGCTGCTTTTCACTGTCCGAATAAACTTTGCCACCTCCTCCAGGCTGCCGGTGACCGGCATCTCCGGCAGGGCGGCCAGCACATCCTCGCTGTAGCGCTTGCCCTGGGCGGCCCTCTCGTCCAGGATGGCCACCACGCAGGTGTCGGTCTCAGTTCGGATGGCTCGACCGAAGCCCTGCTTCAGCTTGATCTGCATTTCCGGCACCACCACCGCCCGGATGAAGAGCCGAAGCGTAGGATGGTTCTCCCGCTCTTTCTCCTTCAGGGCGTCCGGCACGGCGAAAGGCAGGCGGGGGATGATCAACAGGGACACGCAGTCGCCGGGGAAGTCGAAGCCCTCCCAGGCGGCCCCCGCCGCCAGCAGGACGCTTCCCGGTCTGGCCTTAAACTGCTCGGTGGTATGGATGGCGCTGCGGCCCATGGTGAACAGCGGATAGCGAAGACCGTGGTTCGGCAGGCGCTCCTTCACCGCCGACATGGCGGCGTAGGACGTGAACAGCGCCAGGGCGTGGCCCTGGGACGCGTCCAGCAGGGAGGCGATCTCCTTGGCCAGCTTGTCATAATAGCCGGCGTCCTTCTGCCTGGGCGGAAACTTCGGTAAGTACAGCAGGCAATTTTGCTGGTAGTCGAAGGGGGAAGGGGCAACTGACTCCGTGACACGGCTGTCGGTGAGCAGGCCCGTTTCCTCTTTGAAGCGCCGAAAATCCTCGCCCACGGCCAGGGTGGCGGAGGTGAGGACGGCGGGCCGCTCCTGCCGCCAGAGCGTCTGGCGGAGCTGGGCGGTCAGGTCGGCAATAGTGGCGCACAGCATGGTGCCGCCGTGGGCGTCCTCCTCGGTGTAGAAGACCATGTCTGGGTTGCCCTGGTGGAACAGAGACACCGTGGAGGAGACGTTCTTCAGCCGCCTGCGGGTGGCAGGTGTCAGCATACTATGGATCTGCCTGCTGATTACCGTTAGGCTCCGCTCCGGTGCGGCCAGTGATTTGGCGTAGTAGGCAACGGGCCTGTCCTCCGGCGGGCGATCCAGCTTCCGCAGCAGGGACTTGGCGCTGTCGGTCAGCACTTCCGCTGCCAGCAGGAAGCGTTCTCCCCGCAGACTGTGGGTGAGGGCGCGGATGTCCTCCGCAGCCAGGGTCACCCCGAACATCTGACGTGTTGTCTCCGGCAGCTTGTGGGCCTCGTCCACGATGAGGGCGCAGGCGTCCGGCAGGATGGGCTTTCGCCCGCTGCCCCGGTGGATGGCGTCCGCCAGCAGCAGGTTGTGGTTGCAGATCTGGAAGAGATAGCGCCCGGAATCACAGTCCTCCAAAAAGGCGCGATACCGGCAGCCCTCCCGTCCGCAGTCGCAGATCCGGGGGACGCAGACGCGCTCCCGGTCATAGTGACTCAGGTGGGCCGCCTCGTCCATGTCAAGCTGTCCCCGCAAGGAGAGCAGGGCCGCGCCGGCTTTCCAGTTCTTCTTTTGAAGATTCAGTTGGCCCAGCCGCTGCTCCAGACGTGCGTCGCAGACGTAGTGGGACTTCCCCTTGCGGATCACCGCCCAGAGGGGCTGGGCGATCATGCCGTCCTCCGTCAGCACATTGGACAGCAACGGAAGGTACTCGTCCCGCGCCGCGGTCTGGAGGGCGATGCTGGAGGTGGAGACCAGGATGGGCTTCGGCCCCAGCCCGCAGGCGGTCCGGAAACGGCTGTACACCGTCCCGGCCACCAGATAGGCATAGGTCTTGCCGATCCCCGTGCCGGCGTCACACAGGGCGATGCCGCCCTCCAGCATGGCCTCCAGCATCCGGTGGCAGAGCGCCGCCTGTTCGGGGCGCTCCGCCATGTTCCGGGCGGGGAGAAGGTCTTGGAATATGTGATCGATCTCGTTATGGGCGTTGTGCCTGTTATTATCGTAATTCATCCGTGAAATTCCCCTTATGTTGGTTCATTTTCTCATAAGCACCCATCGTATTCTCAGCTCGACCCCCGATGGGATATAGGGAACAGTAACGGACAAGGCTCGGCAGACCTTCACGGACACATTCCGAGGGTCTCTACTGCTTTCAACCCAGGGGATGGCAGGCCGCTTTGCCAGAGCTGCCCCGCACAGGCTTTATCGCGGCCCGGAGGCAGCTCGCGCTTCCTCCGGGTCATGGCGCGCACTGTGCGTCTGTCCGTGTGGTGATCCGTACTGCTGATGTGAAATTTTCAAGGTGCAGAGGCTCTCGCCTTGGTTATATTGTAAATGCTATGGTACTTGTTGGCTAATGAGCAATGGACATATTCCAATGACCATTGGACATATTGCGGTCAGAGCTGTGCGGTGAGTTGTGCCAATTGGTCAATCAGTTCGGCTATGTCAGCTTTCAGGTGCCTCCTGCGCTCAGATTCCCGGAATACCTCCGGCTCCATGCCAAGGATCAAGGCATCCAGCGAAATGTGCAGAAACTCGGAAAGCTGTATGAACATATCCACAGAACACCCCTTCTGTCCGGCCTCGATTCGGCTCAAAAAACTCTGGTCAATATTTATCGCCTTTGCAAGCTCGTTCTGGGTGTATCCCTTTTGGATGCGAAGGTTCTGTATGTACGCACCGCTGCGCTTCATGTCATAATTCATTGTG
>CAJTVO010000042.1 GCA_910579485.1 uncultured Oscillospiraceae bacterium
TAAAACCCTGCACAACCAACTCAGCGCCATTTTCAACCACGCTGTCCGCTTCTACGAGCTACGTTCCAATCCCGCCGCCAAAGCCGGGAATATGGGGACAGAGGAACGAAAGGAAATGCTGTTCTGGACGAAAGCGGAGTATCAGCGGTTTGCCGAGGCCATGATGGACAAGCCCCTCTCCTACTACGCCTTTGAGATGCTCTACTGGTGCGGTATCCGGGAGGGGGAGCTGCTGGCTCTCACCCCGGCGGACTTCGACTTTGGGGCTGGGACGGTGAAGATCAGCAAGTCCTATCAGCGGCTTCACGGCGAGGATGTGGTTACCACCCCGAAAACCAAGAAAAGCAATCGTACCATCAAAATGCCCAATTTCCTCTGTGACGAAATGCGGGACTACCTGGGGATGCTCTACGGGGTCAAGAAGAAAGACCGCATTTTCACGGTTACAAAGAGCTACCTCCATCATGAGATGGACAGGGGAGCGAAAGAGGCCGGGGTCAAGCGGATCAGGATTCACGATTTGAGACACAGCCACATTTCCCTGCTGATTGATATGGGCTTTTCCGCTGTGGCGATTGCCGACCGGGTAGGCCATGAGAGTATCGAAATCACCTATCGCTATGCCCACCTGTTTCCGTCCAAGCAGACGGAGATGGCGGACAAGCTGGACTTTGAAAGGACGGGAGCATAATGTCAGCCAAGAATTTGGATAATCACAACCGTTGGAGAAATCGTCAGGTAGCGTTCAGACTGTCGCCGGAGGAGGCCGATTTGTTGGACACCTATGTGCGCCTGTCCGGGCTGACCAAGCAGGACTACATCACCCGGCGGCTGCTCAACCGGGACATTGTAGTGCAGGGCAATCCCAGGGTCTACAAGGCCCTGCGTGACCAGCTCGCCGCCGTCCTGGAGGAGCTACGGCGGGTCAGGGATGGGGCTGGCATGGACAGCGAATTGCTGGACACCATCAACCTGATCGCAAAAATCATGGAAGGAATGAAGGAGGACACGAATGGCAGATGAAAAAGAAAAGACTGTCCTGAACCCGTCTGTTGGCGCAGACGGAGGACAGCCAATCCTATGTACCGATACCAGTATAACAGACCATCCGCAGGATTGCAACGACGAATTTTCCCCGGAGCACATTGAAAAACTGTTGCGGGAAATGAAGCAGGCAAACGATCCGGCGAATTTACCCACCGTCACCATGCGGGAGCTTTACGAAACTGTCTACCAGAGCAGACCGCCCGTCATTGACGGTCTGCTCTGCTCCGGCACCTACCTCTTTGCCGGAGCGCCCAAGGTGGGCAAGTCGTTCCTGGTGGCCCAGCTCGCCTACCACGTCAGCACCGGGCAGAAGCTATGGGAGTATGATGTCCGGCCCGGGACGGTCTTATACCTTGCCCTGGAGGACGATTACCAGCGGCTGCAAGAGCGGATGTTCCGAATGTTCGGTGTGGGCGGAACAGACAAGCTCCACTTTGCCACCTATGCCAAACAGCTTGGCAACGGTCTGGATGAACAGCTTGACAAATTTGTGCGGGAGCATCCCGACACCCGGCTTATCATCATCGACACCTTGCAGAAGGTTCGAGAGATGGGCGGTGAGGCATACAGCTACGCTGACGATTATCAGATCGTCGGCAGGCTGAAGCAGTTTGCCGACAGGAAGGGGCTTTGTCTGCTGGTTGTCCACCACACAAGGAAACAACCCTCCGGGGATAAGTTTGAGATGATTTCCGGCACAACGGGTCTGCTGGGCTGTGCGGATGGGGCGTTTATCCTCCAAAAAGAGAAGCGCACCGACAGCGCCGCCACGCTGGACGTAGTAGGCCGTGACCAGCCCGACCAGCGGATACACCTGGTACGGGATGAAGTGCGGCTCACCTGGGATTTCGACCATGCAGAACGAGAGCTGTGGAAGGAACCGCCTGACCTCCTGCTGGTAAAGCTGGCAGAGCTGGTGACGGTTGAACGGCCCGTATGGAGCGGAACGGCAACGGAGCTGGTAACCGTTCTTAACTGTGACCTGACCGCTATTGCGCTGGCGATGCGGCTGAACATCCGGGCAAGTAAACTGCTGAACGAGTACGGCATCCGCTATGAAAGCAACCGCACCCACGCCGGGCGGACGATTACGCTCACACTGATGAACCAAGAAGCGTGACGACTGTGACAACCGTGACGACTAAAAACGGAGAGGGGGTGTCCCTCTCAGGTCGTCACAGTCGTCACGGTTGTCACGGGCAAAGTTTAGGCGGGGTGCAGGGTGCCCTTTTCAAAGGGCGGCCCTGCTGGGGGAGGCAACCGCAGTTGCCGGGGGCAAAGCCCCCTGTCCCCCTCGGGAGAGCCCACGGCACTTTCGCACCAACGGGGCGAAAGTGTCATAGTGGGTTATTACACTTCCGCAGAAGTGTCTCCCTCGACGATGCCCCGTACCACATCAATCTACAATCAGGAGGAACGTGCTTATGGCAAGAGGCGACGGTATCGACCGTACCAACGCAAGAAATATGAGGCTGACGGCTACCAAAATTGGCAACACCCAGCAGCACAACGAACGTGAAAAGGATTCCTACGTCAATCAGGATATTGTGCCGGAGCGGACACCGCTCAACATCCATTTCAAAACTCCTTCCGCCGGGTATCAGGAGATGTTCGCACAGATGGAGGCCGATGGCGTGATCTCCACCCGTGGCATTAAGGCGGATGCCTTTCGGTATGGAGAGCTGGTCTTTGATGTCAACTCCGCCTACTTCTACAATCATGGCGGCTACGACTTCGCAAAACAATTTTACACCGATGCTTACAAATCCGCAATAGAAATCGTAGGAGGAGAGCAATATATTTTGTCGGCGGTCATGCACGCCGACGAGCGCAACCGGGCCATGTCCGAGGCGTTGGGGGAGGATGTGTATCACTATCACCTCCATGTGGTCTATGTCCCGGTTGTACAGAAGGAAGTCCGATGGACAAAGCGGTGCAAGGACAAGTCCCTGGTGGGCAAGGTCAAGGAAACCATTATGCAGGTGAGCATGAGTAAGAAGTGGGCTTCAAAGCCCGCCGTTGATGATGTGACCGGCGAACCGCTTCTGACAGCCAAGGGAAAGCCTGTCCTCAGAAAGTCGTACAGTGTTTTGCAGGACGATTTTTTCCGGGCCATGCGGAACGCCGGGTATGATGACCTGGAACGAGGGGAACGGGGCAGTTCCGAGGAACATTTGACGGTCACGCAGTTTAAGGTGGAGCGTGAGAGAGAGCGGCTTGCCCAGCTTCAAGCGGCAACTGTGCTGGCCCAGGCCGAGGCCGAGAAAAGGAAAAAGGAGGCAGACGCCGCCGAAAAGAAAGCGGCCCAGGCAAAGGCCAAGCTGGACGATGTGGCCCCGTTGCTGAAGGGTATGGAAAAGCTGGCGGCGGACTACTCTGACGACCCGGAGCGGACTTTGCCGGAGGCGGGGCCGCTGGAATCGGCCAGGGCCTACCGGGAGAAGAAGGCCAAGCCCCTTTGGGAGAAGATTGTCAAGGTGCTGCGCTCGGTCTATCGGGCCTATTTCGACCTCAAGAGCAGTTTTGAACAGTTGCAGAGGGCCTATGACCGGGAGGTCAGCAAGAACAGTTCTCTTTCAGCCAGGATTTATGAGGTCTGTGCTGAGAGAGACAGTCTGAAGGGGCAGGTCAGGGACTATGAGCGGGTCAGGAGGGCCATTGGCCCGGAACAGGCAGACAGGATATTGGAAGTTGCTCATCAGCAGGAACAGGCTGAAAAGGAACGGAGGCGAGGGACAAGGCAAAAAGCGAGGTCAGGCGCACGATAATCACTAAAAATCGGAGGGCGCAGTGAGCGCCCTCCTGTTTTGTACTTGTCAACAGGTATTCTTGTTGTTATAATGAGGAGGGTAAATTGGAAATGGAATTTTAAGGTGCGGTTTGACTAACATTTATGATATTAGCTTTAGGTTTTCTCGGATTTACATTAGGAGGTATATTCAAAGATGAAAAGAGCCCTTTCCCTGCTACTATGTGTTGCTCTGTTGCTGACGTTGTTAAGTGCATGTCAGGAACCTGCGTCAGAATCCACCGCAACCGTTTCTCCAACTGTTGCGGAAATAGAGTGGACTGTTGGTGAACTGGTCAATTTGGCCTTTGAACACTCTGGATGTGAGGATATAGATGGTTTGGAAGCTATCTCTGCTGACCTTGACCGAGAGACGCTGATAGTCTATATTGAAAATGTCTATGGTATCCAAGAATCTTGGGAAGATGCGGCATTGGTTCGGGCCACTGGAATGTCTGCATTTGAAATTGCTGTGCTGCGCATGGAGGACAGCACAGCTGCCGCTCAGGCGGTTACTGCATTGGAAGATTACATTGCCAACAGACAGGGGGATTTTGTGGGCTATGCTCCTGCGGAGGCGGACATGGTAGCAAACGGCAGCATTATTCAGGATGGGCCGTTTGTAGCATTGTTCATTTGCCTGGATGTTGATTATGCCTCTGAGGTAGTGACCCAGGCTCTCAAAGGTGAAATACTGCCTGAGCCAGAACCGACCATACCCGCAGATGCTATCACCGATGTGAAGGAGTTGCGAGATTGGTTGGTGTCCTACTGCGGGATGGAGGAAACAGAGCTGGAGTTACTGGATGACAGCGATTCGGACGCTTTGAACGCCTATATTGAGGACAGTTATGGTTTGAATCGGAACCAGTGGATGGAATGTGCCATCGCACGGGGGACAGGGGACTCTGCTTTTGAGGTAGCGGTGATGACTGGCGCTAATGATTGGGCACTGTCCTCCGATATTAAGAAATCTTTGGATTGGTACTTAAATAGCAAACAAATTGCATTTCAGGATAATGCTGAGGAGAAATCTATGCTAAGTCAGGCCGTGTCTGCCGGCGGTGTTGCTCGTTCGGAAGAATATGTGTATATTGTCCTGCTGGCCTGTAAAGAAGCGAAACAGACCGCAAATGCTTTTGCGGAAACGGCAGCAACCTATGGGGTTACATTTTCAACGCGAAATGGAATATTTCAGGAGGACCCGAATTACTCAGGCCGTATACTATTTGTTCAGCCGAATAAGATTGACATGTCCTTTTATGATACAACCGCCATCTGCACCGCTTGGAATACGGGAGATGTTTCTGGGCTGTCCAGCTATGACAGGGATATATATGATGCAGCCAAAGTGGTGCTGAATGAAGTCTTGAAAGAGGATATGAACGATTTGGAGAAAGAAATTGCCATTTACGACTGGCTGGTCAGCAACGTGAATTATGACGGAGCGTACCAGGACGTAATGAAAGAAACCTCCGGCGAATCTGCCACTCCCTACGGGGGACTTGTAAACCGCACAGCAATATGTTTGGGATATGTTACGACCTTCCAACTGCTTATGGATTTGGCCGAAGTAGAGTGCATTACTGTTGCTGGCTCAACCTTCGCCAGTCAGGAGGATCATGGCTGGAACTTGGTTCGGATAGATGGGAATTGGTATTGCACAGATGTGACTTGGGATGCTAACCGTCAGGCGTGGGGAGGCGGAGGAGAAAAGGATTGGAAGTTCTTCAATATCACCAGCGATGACATGGCCGCAACTGACCATCAATGGGATTACGCCAACACGCCCGAAGCTATCACTACGGGGAGCGGTCGGGGCTGAGCCAATATTCCAGTTTATGAGGATGGAGCAATAGACTGGAAACAGTTGCGTTTCCTCTCCTCTTGTGCTATAATGATAGTCGCAAACCAGCAAAACAAATAGTAAGTCCTCTACTCCCGTTATCACTGCTGATAACAATTTGATAACAGCCCATCGTATAGGCTGGATAATATGGATATATCAAATAATCAAAAGAAAAGGGTATCATATTTCCAAAGCAAAATCTGTTAGAATACGATACCCAGCAACGAGTGGGAATAAGTTCCACTTTCTCACCGTTCTAAATAGCAAGCAACAGGAGGGCGCTCCAAGAGCGCCCTCCTGATTTATACTTGCCCTTGGGTGCTTTTGCTGTTATAATGAAAGCGATAAATTTCCATTGGAGGATGCACATGAAAAACAGAAAAGTAATTTTTATCGGGCTATTTATCTTTTTGAGTCTGGTAATTGGTTCTTTTATATACTTTCCTAAAAGTATGGATACTGCACTCAACAGAATAAAATATCCTTTTGAAGTAGGTGAGATCGTAACCTCCCAGCAAATTGATGAAAATCTTATTGTAGTAATATATACCAATAAAGAAAATAGCAGTCAACTCCAGAACGCTATCATACAAAAAACCGGTATTTTTTATAGCGTTGTTGAGATGAACGGCTCTCTAAATATTGAAATGCCCAAAGAACTTGACAGTGGTGACCTTAGAACAGCCGAATTGATCTCTTGGTATGATAAAAGCGATAAATATGTTGTAATGGCAGTTGCTTATGACGAAGATGTAGCCGCTATTACCTATCGAAATCAAGAGTTGACGCAATTAAATATAAACGGTTATCACTTGTTTTATGGGAACGGAACTGGCAAATATGAAGTACCTGAATTGTTTGACAAAGAGGGAAGGCGTTTAGAACGTATCAAGGAATAGTATTGAACCAAAATGAGAAGTGATTCGGAAAAAGCAGGAAAAGTAGTTGCATTTTTCTGCCTTTTTTGTAATACTATTTTTGATACTAAGCAAATTGGCGGCCAAAAATATCAGGTCACATATTAACAAGTTTGCGAAAGTTTTGCCTATGAAAGCACAGAAAATACGCCCCTATATAATAGGATTTGTCGAGTTCAAATGATGAAATGCGATTTCATTATATTTGTAAATTGAACAATGGGAGATATTCAGAGATGATAGATTATAGTATTCAAAATAAAAAGGCGTGGGAATATAATGCGTATGAGTTTTGGGTGAAACGATCAGGTACACCGGTTGACAGGGCAAAAAGGGATTTGGAAAATCCTATAGGAATGTTGAAAAGATGTTCTGACTATTTTGATACTTATAATGGTATTAAAGTGGCAAACATATGTGGTTCTTGCGGAAAGAAGGCTGTTCCACTAGCTATTTTAGGAGCAGAAGTTACAGTCTTTGATATTTCAGAAGATAATAAGAAGTATGCGCTTGAAGTTGCAGCAGCCGCAAAAGTTGAGTTGAACTTTGAAGTATGTGATATATTGGAAATTGATATAGAGAAGTATAGGAACTATTTTGATGTAGTGTTTATGGAAGGAGGAGTATTACATTACTTTCATAATATTGATGAATTTATGCGTATTATGTATTCATTATTGAAAAATAATGGAAAAATGATATGTAGTGATTTTCATCCATTTACAAAAATAGCAGATATGTTGAATTTTGAACAACCAACTATGAGTTATTTTTCAAGGGAAGTTTTTGAAGGAGAAATGGCACATGCTCGTTTTTTTGAAGAAAACATTCGCAGGCAGATGCCTGAATGTAGTTATAGAAAGTATACAATTAGTGAGATCATCAATTCAGTCATAAATAGTGGTTTTACATTAAGAAAGTTTGATGAACATCCTGCGTGGACAAATGAAAAGATACCAGGAGAGTTTACTATTGCAGCGAGTAAATAATTAATTTCAGATCGTAATTTGTTGATAGAAACCCAATGATTGATAATTCGAGATTTGAGTTCAGAGGATGAATGCGAAAAATCAAAGGAGCTCTTTACTGATATGGATATACATCAATTCTGGAAAGCCGTTTTGAAGCAGGACGCCGGTGCAATCCGGGCATACTTTGCGCAGGATGCATATATCAACTGGCACTGCACCAACGAACATTTTACCGTGGATGAGTTCATTGCCGCCAATTGTGACTATCCGGGCCGCTGGGACGGTGAAGTAGAGCGCGTGGAAGAGACCGGCGATACGGTGGTGACGGTAACGCACGTCTATGCCCAGGACCGGGAGCTGTCGTTTCATGTAACATCGTTCTTTAAAGTGGATGATGATAAGATCATAGCCGTCGATGAATATTGGGCTGACGACGGCATCGCGCCCCAATGGAGATTGGACAAACACATTGGAACGGCGATCAAATAGAGGAACGGGGAGCAGTATGAACGCGCGATACGAAATACTCGATCTGAAATACATATTCGGCGGCATGGAACAGCACATATACCCCGCCGTTCTTCTCGGGGAGGACGGCGCCGTCCTCATAGACTGCGGGTATCCAGGCTCGCTGCCCATGATAGAAGCACAGCTTCAGGACCACGGCATTGACCCTCGAAGCCTTACGAAGCTGGTGCTGACCCACCAGGATGACGACCACACCGGCGCCGCCGCCGAACTGAAGGAGAAATACCCGGACATCCAGATTCTTGCCTCCTGTGAGGAAGCGCCGTATATTTCCGGCGAACGAAAGAACCTCCGCCTCCAGCAAGGGGAGGACTTGCAGGAACAGCTCCCGGAGGACCAAAAGGCCTTTGGGGAGCAGTTTTGCCAAAGATACCGCGATCTTGTTCCGGTCCTTCCGGACATCCTGCTCCATAGCGGCGACCGGTTCGACTGGGGCGGCGGCTGTGAGATCCTTGCCACTCCGGGCCATACGCCGGGGCATATTTCCATCCGGGCGCTGGACGGTGAATACATGGTCACCGGAGACGCGGCGGTCCTGGAGGGAGGCGCGCTGACGATCGCAAACCCGGAATTTTGCCTCGATATGGAAGCGGCAGAAAACTCCCTAGCAGAGATGACCCGCCGCGAATGCCGCCGCTATATCTGCTACCATGGCGGCGTTTTAGAGCGATAAGCAAAAAGAAAGGCAGACCGTCCCACAGGACGGCCTGCCTTGATGTTATGTCCGTCAGTCCAGATCCCGGCCGCGGCTGCGATAGGGACTTTCCAGAGGACTGTTCTGGTCGGCCTCGTTCTGGTAGCGGCCTACCACCGTGGCGGCCAGCTCCACGGGCAGCAGCGTCCCCGCGCCGGCCACGCACCCGCCAGGACAGGCCATGCCCTCCAGCAGATAGCCGTTGTACTTCCCGGCCCGGGCCAGGGTCATCAGCTTCCGGCACTCCCGCAGGCCCTCGGCCTTGGCGGTCTTGACCTCCAGGTTGGGGTCTGTGCGGTGGATCACGTCCGCCACCGCCTGGGCCACGCCGCCGGATACCGCGAAGCCCCGGCCCGCCGCCGTGCCCTCCCGCATGGATTCGCCCTCGGGGATGGCGGAGAAGTCCACGCCCTTGGCCTCGAACATGCCCTGCAGCTCCTCGAAGGTCAGCACGAAGTCCACGTCGGAGCGGATGTTGGAGCGGATGGCCTCCAGCTTCTTGGCGGCACAGGGGCCCACAAAGACGACCTTGCATCCCGGGTCCTCCTTCTTCACCAGACGGGCGGTGAAGACCATGGGGGTCAGGGTCATGGAGACGTTCTCAAACTGGGCGGGGAACAGCTTCTCCACCATGGCGTGCCAGGCGGGACAGCAGGAGGTGGCCATGAAGTCCTGCTCCGCGGGGACCCGCATAAGGAAGTCCTCGGCCTCCTCGATGGTACACATGTCCGCGCCTACCGCGACCTCCACCACCCGGTCGAAGCCCAGCATCTTCATGGCGGTGGTGAACTTCTCCGGGGTGGATTCCTTGCCGAACTGGCCGATGAAGGCGGGGGCCACGATGGCCACCACCTTTTCCTCCTCCATGATGGCGCGGACCACCTGGTAGATCTGGCCCTTGTCCACGATGGCGCCGAAGGGGCAGCTCACCAGACACTGGCCGCAGGCCACGCACTTGTCCTGATTGATGACCGCCTTGCCGCTGTCGTCCATCTCGATGGCGTCCATGCCGCAGGCGGCGGCGCAGGGGCGCTCCATGTAGATAATGGCGTTATAAGGGCAGGCCTTGGCGCATTTGCCGCACTTGATGCACTTGTCCGGATCGATCTGGCTCTTGCCGTTGACGAAGGAGATGGCCCCCTTGGGACACACCTTCTGGCAGGAGGCTGCCAGACAGTTCTGGCAGAACTGGGTCACCTTGTACTGCTTGGGGGGACAGGCGTGGCAGGCGTAGGGGATGATGTTGATGAGCGGGGGCTCGTAGTACTGCTCGGCGATGGCCGCCTGGTCCATGCCCTCGGTCATCAGGGTCCGGGTCTGGATGGGCCGGATGGACAGGCCCATGGCCAGACGCACCCGCTCGCCGGCAATGGCCCGCTCCAGAAAGATGGACTCCCGGTGGAGGGCCTTGTCGCCGGGGACGATGACGTAGGGCAGGTCCTCCGCCCTGGCGTAGTCCCCGCCCTCGTAGGCCATCCGGGCGATCTCCGTAAATACCTTCTTGCGGATGTCTGTGATCAGCGATGGAATACCGCGCATAGTGCAACCTCCTTGTCATGCCGCCGCCGGGCGGCAAATCTAGCTTGGATAAAGAGTAGCATATGAGGGGGGAATTGTCAATGCGGCGGCGAAAATGTGCCGCCGTCTGAAAACGCGGACAGACGGCCGGGCGTTAAAAAAGGCCGGAAACCCTCTCCCCGGGGTTTCCGGCCCTGCTCATTTGTGATATTTCCCGCCCTCGTTGATCTGGAAGCCCCGGTAGAGCTGTTCCAGCAGCATCACCCGGGCCAGATGGTGGGGGAAGGTCATAGGGGACATGCTCAGGCGCACCCGGGCCTCCCGCTTCAGCCCCTCGTCCAGTCCGAAAGAGCCGCCGATGACGAAGGCCAAGCATTTCTCCCCCCGGCTGCCCCAGGTGTCCAGCAGACCGGCCAGTTCCTCGCTGGAATGGAGCTTCCCCTCGATGCACAGGGCGGCCAGCGCCGCTCCCGGAGGCAGCTTGGCGCGGACGGCCTCCGCCTCCCGGGACAGAGCCCGGGCGATCTCCGCCGGGGAGGGGGACTCCGGCAGGCGCTGTTCCGGCAGTTCGATCAGCTCCAGCTTGCAGTAGCGGCTCAGCCGCTTGACGTATTCCGCCGCGGCGTCGATGTAGAACCGCTCTTTCAGCTTGCCCACGCAGACCACCATTACGCGCTGCATCTTGCACCCTCCAGTATGTAGGGAGCGCTGATCACGTCCCGGGGCGCGGCGGCCAGAAGGGGGGAAAGCCCGGCCTCCTCCAGCGCCTGCTTCACGGTCAAAAGGGCCAGCTCCGGCGTGTTGTTCTCATCGCTCAGGTGGGCCAGAAGGATGGAGCGGGTCCCCGCCCGGGCGCTCTTGACGGCGTATTCGGCGGCGGCGGCGTTGCTCAAATGCCCGTGCTCCCCCAGGATGCGCTTTTTCAGCTGGTAGGGGTAGGGACCGGCGCGGAGCATGTCCACGTCGTGGTTGCTCTCCAGCACCAGAAGGTCCGCCCCCAGCAGACGCTCCCCGGTCTCTTCCACGATGGTCCCGGTGTCGGTGATATACCCCACCCGCCCCTCCGGGGTGGTGAAGTGCCACGCGGCGCTGCCGGGGCGGTCGTGGCTGGTGGGCAGGATCTCCGCCTCCACCTCGCCGAAGGAGATGGTCTCCCCCAGCTCCATGGGCCGCAGCAGGGGCTCGATTCCAGCCAGACGGTAGGCCAGCTGGCGGGATACGTCGGGGGTGCAGCAGATGGGGGTATGGTATTTTTTGATATAGGTCGCCAGACCGCCGATGTGGTCGGTGTGCTCGTGGGTGATCAGGACGCCGCCGAGCGCCTCCGGGGTCAGCCCCAGGGAGGCCAGAGACCGGCAGACCTTCCGGCAGGAGATGCCCATGTCGATGAGCAGATGGGTCTCCCCGCAGGAGAGGAGGGCGGCGTTGCCCGAGGAGCCGCTGGCGAGGGTGCGGATGGTGGTCATAGGTACATTCCTTCCGGTAACGATCGTACATGGTCCATCGGAGTCCGGCGCTGAAACGCCGGAAGGCCGCAATAAACCATCCTCGAAAACCCCTCCGTTTTCGAGGATGGCGAAACGATCAGCTTGCGCTGCCGACCAGCAGCTCCTCCTCCGGGATCTCCACCGAGCGGATACGTCCTCCCACGGCCTGGATCTTGCCGATGACGTCCTCATAGCCCCGCTCAATGTACTGTACGTTGGTGATCTCGCTGATGCCGTGGGCCGCCAGGGCCGCGATGAGCATTGCCGCCCCCGCCCGGAGGTCGCAGGCCTCCAGCTGGGCGCCCGTCAGGCGCTCCACGCCCTCGATGATGGCCAGATTGCCGTCCACCTGGATCTGGGCCCCCATCCGCTTGAACTCGTCGGTATAGCGGAAGCGGGTATTCCACACGCTGTCGGTGATGATGCTGGTCCCCTGGGCCAGACACAGGGCCGCCGCGATCTGGGGCTGCATGTCCGTGGGGAAGCCGGGATAGGGCATGGTCTTCACGTTGGCCCGGACCAGGGGCCCGATGCGGCTGACCAGCAGGCTGTCGTCCACCTCGTGGATGTCCACCCCCATCTCGATCATCTTGGCGGCGATGCAGTCCATATGCTTGGGGATGATGTTGCACAGCTTCACTTCCCCGCCGCAGGCCGCCACGGCGGCCATATAGGTACCCGCCTCGATCTGATCGGGGATGATGGAGTAGCTGCCGCCCCGGAGGCGGCTGACGCCCCGGACCTTGATGACATCGGTGCCCGCGCCCATGATGTTGGCCCCCATGGAGTTGAGGAAGTTGGCCACGTCCACGATATGGGGCTCCTTGGCGGCGTTCTCGATGACCGTCATGCCGTCCGCCATGGCGGCGGCCAGCATGATATTGATGGTGGCTCCCACGGAGACCTTGTCGAAGAAGATGTTGGCCCCGTGGACCCGTCCGCCCTTGGCCTGGGCCGTCACGAAGCCGCTCTGGGTGGACACATGGGCCCCCAGGGCGCGGAAGCCCTTCAGATGCTGGTCGATGGGCCGGGTGCTGCCGAAGTCGCATCCGCCGGGCAGGGACACGTCCGCCAGGCCGAACCGGCCCAGCAGCGCGCCCAGCATATAGTAGGACGCCCGGCAGCGGCGCGCGGATTCATAGGGGACCCGGCCGTTGCGGAGCTGGCTGCTGTCGATCTCTACGGTGTGGGGGTTTACATAACGCACCTTCGCGCCCAGATCCTGGAGAATGCCCAGCAGAAGCGTCACATCGCTGATCTGGGGCATGTTCTCGATACGGCAGGGGCCGCTGACCATCAGCGCGGCGGGGATAATGGCGACGGCGGCGTTCTTGGCGCCGCTGATGGGGATCTCTCCAAACAAGGGCCGTCCGCCCTCGACAATATACTTGGTCAAAGATTTGCACCTCTTTGTTAATATATGGCCATGGGTCTGTTCGGTATCTTACCAGGTACAGTTTACCCAAGCCGAAACACTTCATACCGGAAAACGCAGTATTCAGTGGACATAATCGTAGACATTAAGATAGTATAACAGGTTTTCCCATAAAAGCAATGGGGGGCGGAGAAATAAATTCATAAAATTTTAATAATTCCTTACAGGATTTTTGGAAAACCATGAAACCGGCAGAGGACGGCCCGATCCTCTGCCGGTCAAACGATCAAAAAAACCTGTATGTCAAAAAAGATGCAAAGCATATTTTTTGAACCCCCGACTTACCCCCGCCCGGTCTTGTTCTGCTTCCGCCACTCCCGGGGCGGAAGGCCGTAGCGCTTCTTGAAGGCCTGGGAGAAGTGGAGCTGGTTGGGATACCCGCACTGCCGGGCAATGTCGCCGATGGTCTCGTTGGTCATGCGCATCTGCTCCGCCGCCTTGGTCAGACGCAGGCGGATGATGAACTCCTGGGGGGCGCAGCCCACGGCCTCCCGGAAGAGCTTGCTGAAATAGCTACGGTTGAGCTTGCACACGTCCGCGATCTCCTCCACAGTGATGTCCCGGTGGTAGTTCTGCTGGATATAGTTGACCGCCTCCTGGATGTAGAAGTCCCGCAGGGGGCCGCCCCGGCCGTCCCGCCGGGTGGAGGAGGAGCGCACCAGCTCGTCCAGGAACAGGCACAGGTGCCCCACCAGACACAGGGGCGAGGCGTCGGCGTGTCCGGCGATGTAGAGCATCTGCCGTCCCACCTCCTCGCTTCCGCCGGAGCCGGGGCGGTAGATGGGCTGCGCCTGGCCCAGACCGGCCCGGTCCAGGTACTCCGCGGCCCGCAGGCCGTCGAACTCCAGCCACACGTACTTCCAGGGCTGCAGCTCGTCGGCGCAGTAGGTGTTGACCTGGCCGGGGCAGATCAGGAAGCCCTGTCCCGGGACCAGGTGGTGCCGGCTGGTGACGCCCCCGTTGCTGGACATGAGGACGCCCTTCCCGGAGAGCACGTAGTGGAACAGGTAGTGGAACAGGTAGTGGTTGCGCACGAAGGGGCCGAAGGAGTAGAGGGGCTCGCACTGCTCCCAGCCGTACTGGAAGAGGCGGAAGTCCAGAAAGCCGTCGTTGGGGAACATGGAGAAGGAGTACTCGCTCATTCGCGCACCCGCTTTCATGCCCGCGGCGGAGCGCGGACGCTATTTTCTCCTATTATACCATGTCCGCAAACGTTTGTCACGGATTCGTTTTGGATTTCAAGCATTTTTCTTCGAATGTCTCCGGGGGCAGGGCACCTCGCCGCTCCCGGCCGCATACATTGGGGATATCAAGACAAGGAGGGGATGCAAATGGCTGCAGCAGCGAGGGCGGACACGGTAGTCGCCCTGGTGGGCAACCCGAACGTGGGCAAATCCACGGTGTTCAACGCCCTGACCAATCTGCGCCAGCACACCGGCAACTGGCCGGGCAAGACGGTAGAGACCGCCCGAGGCGCGTATACATATCACGGAAGAGGCTACACGCTGGTAGACCTGCCCGGCGCCTACTCCCTCCACCCCGGCTCCGCCGAGGAGGAGGTCACCCGGGACTATCTGCTTTCCGGCGAGGCGGACGTGACGCTGGTGGTGGCGGACGCCACCTGCCTGGAACGGAACCTGGCCCTGGCCCTCCAGGTCCTGGAGACCTCCTGGCCGGTGGTGGTGTGCGTCAATTTGTTGGACGAGGCGGAGAAGAAGCACATCTCCGTGGACCTGGAGGCCCTGGAGCGGGAGCTGGGGTGCCCCGTCGCCGGCGCCGCCGCCCGGGGAGGCCGGGGGCTGGATGCCGTGCGGCAGGCGCTGGAGGACGCTGCCCTTCATCCCGCGCCCAGGCCGGAGACCACCCTGATGGCCCGGGTATGCGGAGACTGCCAGGAGTGCAGGACCCTGGCGGCCATGTCCCGGGCCTCCGCCATCATGGAGGCGGCGGTGAAGACGGAGGGGGACGCCGCCCACCGGCGGGACCGGGCCCTGGACCGGGTCCTGGCCGGCAAGAGCGGGATCCCGGTGATGCTGGCCCTGCTGGCGGGGGTGCTGTGGATGACCATGGTGGGGGCCAACGTGCCCTCGGAGATGCTCTCCCGGCTGCTCATGGGCTGGCAGGAGCCCCTGCGGAGGATATTCCAGGCCCTGGGCGCGCCATGGTGGCTGGAGGGGGCCCTGGTGGACGGGGTGTACCGGACGGTGGCCTGGGTGGTGTCCGTGATGCTGCCGCCCATGGCCATCTTCTTCCCCCTGTTCACCCTGCTGGAGGACGCGGGGTATCTGCCCCGGGTGGCCTTCAACCTGGACCACTTCTTCCGGAGGGCCGGGGCCCATGGGCGCCAGAGCCTCACCATGTGCATGGGACTGGGCTGCAACGCCTGTGCCGTCATGGGCTGCCGGATCATCCAGAGCCCCCGGGAGCGTCTCATTGCCATCCTCACCAACGCCTTCATCCCCTGCAACGGGCGGCTGCCCACCCTGACGGCGCTGATCGCCATGTTCTTCGTCACCGGCAGCGGCCTGTGGGACACCGCCGCCTCGGCGGCGCTGCTGATGGGGTGCATCGTGCTGGCGGTGGCCATGACCCTGTGGGCCAGCCGGTTTCTGGCGGGGACCTTCCTGAAGGGGGAGCCCTCCTCCTTCTCCCTGGAGCTGCCGCCCTACCGGGCCCCCCAGGTGGGACAGGTGCTGGTGCGCTCCATCCTGGACCGGACCCTGTTCGTCCTGGGCCGGGCGGTGATGGTGGCGGCCCCGGCGGGACTGCTCATCTGGACCGCCGCCAACGTGACACTGGGGGGCGAGAGCGTCCTGGTCCGGCTGGCGGGCTTCCTCCAGCCCCTGGGGGCGCTGATGGGTCTGGACGGATTCATCCTGCTGGCGTTCCTGCTGGGCTTCCCGGCCAATGAGATCGTGGTGCCCTGTATCCTCATGGGCTACCTCTCCGCTGGTTCCCTGACGGACTACGCCGGGCTGGCGGAGCTCCACGGGCTCCTGACGGCCCACGGGTGGACCGTCGCGACGGCGGTGTGCGTCCTGGTGTTCACCATGTTCCACTTTCCCTGCGGGACCACCTGCTTCACCATCTGGAAGGAGACCAAAAGCGTCAAGTGGACGGCCCTGGCCATCCTCCTGCCCACCGCCGTAGGGATCGTCCTGTGCATCCTGATCCACCTGGCCTGCGTGGCGCTGCTGTAGGGGGACGGGGAAATCTTCGTCCTTCTGCACAAAAACACTTGCAACCGGAGGCCGGAAGCGGTATAATAAGGATACCACAACGGGCAGTACTGAGCGGAGGAAAAAGGAGGATACAGGATGAACCAGATCATTACCATCAGCCGGGAGTTCGGGAGCGGCGGCAGAGAGTTGGGACGCCGCCTGTCGGAGCACCTGGGCTGCGCCTACTACGACCAGGAGATCGTCCAGGAGATCGCCAAGCGCACGGAGCTGTCCGAGAAGTACGTACAGCAGGTCATCGGGCACCGGCCCATCTCCTCCTTTCCCATCCATATCGGCCGCAGCTTCCGGCTGATGCCCGATCCCCATCTGGAGCAGAGCTGCAACATCTACCGTGAGCAGTGCAGCATCCTGCGGGAGATGGCGGCCAAGTCGGACTGCGTCATCGTGGGCCGCTGCGCGGACTACATCCTGCAGGAGGAGGAACCCTTCCGTATCTTCGTGTACGCGGATATGCCCAGCAAGATGCGCCGCTGCCGGGAGAAGGGCTACGAGAAGGAGGACCTGACCGACCGGGAGCTGGAGCGCCGCATCAACGCCGTCAACCGCAGCCGTGCCGAATACTATGAGTATTGCACCGGGCAGAAGTGGGGCGACCGCATCCACTACGATCTCTGCATCAACACCACCCAGGGCACCATCAAGGGCATCGCCGCCGCCATCGCCCGGCTGTGCCTCCCCAAGCAGGGGACCGAGGGTAAATAAGAGCCTATACACAAAAGGACCGCAGGAAACTCCTGCGGTCCTTTTTAGCGCAAAAAAAGAAAAAGGGTATGCAGCCAGGTAATTGCTTTCCAATAAAATGGTTGATTATACAAAAAGTTCTTCGAGGACAAGGACAAGGCCGCTGAAGCCACAACAGACGATCGTGTGATTGACCTTGCCAGTTGACTGACCGCAAGGGGCGAGTGTCTTTGAAAAATGCACATCAATTTTATAATAGAGAGGGGCGGCACGTTGATGTGCCGCCCCTTAATCTTGCATTAGCCTTTTATAAATACTATACGGGCATGACCGTCGGCGTAACCGACTAAAACATCGTCAGATGCCTGACACATATACCACTGCTCGGTAACACGGTCCGGGTCCGGTCCATAATTCAGACAACCATCCACAGACCAATAAAAATCACTGTATTCCTCTTCCGTGTCCTCTTTCTTCGATTGTTTTCTTCCGGTTCCTTCTTCTTCAAAAATGTACTCTCTCGTATCGCCGGAGTCATTCGAATACCCAATTACATCCCAACGACCTACAATCGTTTCTTTAATGCTATCATCTGACATCGCGGAGAATATGGGTTTCATTTCATCGAAATATGGGCTGGAATTCTCTGTCCAGTCAGTAAGCATGTCGCCGTCCCCTCCGAAAATCTTCGCCATTTCTATAACGGTTTCCGGGTCTGCGCTGTAGCCGTAGGCGTCCCTCACGGGGAAGACATATGTAAATTCTTCGCCCTTCAAGGTAACAATCAACTGGATTTGCTCGTCAACATTCTCGGAAATTTTTGACGGGAGTTCAAAATAGCCTCTGCACACACGGAGGGCATCCATCGGCTCAAAAGTAACATTGTTGGAAAATGTTCCGTATAGTGGGTCTACAAAAGCGCCGGTGTCTTTTGCAATCGCAAATTCATAGGTTTCAAAGGTATAGCCGTCCCCATAATCAACGGAAAAGTCAATGTCGTAAGCGCTAAAGTTCTCTGTAGTCTTTCCCTCATAGAGCAGAGTGCCCGCAAAGAACAGGAATACCTTTCCATCGTCCGCACTCTGATAATATCTTGAACTGCCTGCTTTGCATGATGATTTATATTCTGCATCTGCCCGGAGCAGAAAATCAGGGCCAGAATTAGCCCCCGTCTTGGCATCTCCCCATTCAATCTCGGTCAGGCGGAATGTCCAATCCCCCGCCGTTGCTCCATCCGTAAGTGATAAGGTATCAACCTCCGCGCCGCCGTTGGGCGTATCGGTGTTTGCCGTGTCCCCATTCCCGCCGCTGGGCGTGTTGGTATCCCCGGTCCCGCTACCGCCGCCACAGGCTGCCAGAGAGAGGGATAGAGCCGCCGCAAGTGCGAGTGCCAAAAGTTTCTTCATTTTTTTGCCTCCTACAATAGTATGATTTTGTTCTGTGTCTCTGTCATGGTCTTGCCATCAGCCACACAGCGAAAAGTATTATACGCTATTTTCTTGCTAATTGCAATATGTTTTGCGGATATTCTGGCGATTAGCGTGTTTAATTTCTGGCTATATGCTGTAAAATCTATCAATAAGACAGTTGAGGGGAAACACGATGGATTTAACACTTATGGGCAGCAAAATCAAGGCAGAGCGAAAACGGCTCAATTTGACATTGGAAACATTATCGGAGCAGGTAGGAATATCCAGAAACTACCTTTGGGAAATAGAGGCTGGACGCAAGGCCCCTGCATTGAATACACTTTTTAATTTAGGCGTTACCCTTAACGTGTCTATTGATTATCTGCTGGGGGCCTCCGCCGAAAAGAAAAGTATTAGCGGCAATTCTCCTACCACGGAACGTGATTTAGAGATCGCGCGGATTATGAAAGCACTAAACGAGTATGAAGTAAAAGAGTTATCACTAATATCTAACGTGATACATGACTTTTCAAGATATTTTGAACAAAAATAGCAAGCACGGTTGCTGGAAAGCCGTGCTTGCGTTTTGTTATGAGGAAAGTACCTCTGTGGTGCCACGCTCCGCAACACGAAAAAATTTTATGACCTCTTCATGTTTCTCTGCGGCGTCTGTCTGATCCGGCAGAAGTACGACCCGGAAAAAATCGCGGCGGATAAGAAGAAGGTGGAAGATATGGAGAAAGAAAAGGCCGAACTGGAAAAGAAGCTGGCCAGCATGGAATAACCTGCATAAAAAAGCGGCCGCAGGAACCCTCCCGCGGCCATAAAAAAACCGCCCCCTGAGGGAGCGGTCACGGTCATTTGCTGGTGAGGGTAAGAGGTACGAACTCAAGCTTGAGCTGCATCCCCAGACCGGCGGCCAGGCGCTTTAGGGTGCGTATGGACGGGTTCCCCGTCCCGTTCTCAAGGCGGCTGATGTCGGCCTGAGCGATCCCGGTCGCTTCAGAGAGCTGCTTTTGAGTGAGGTCGTTTGCTTCCCTGCCCTCAATGATGGCGCGGATGATCTGGCGCTCAGGTTCAAGCGCCTCCCATTCGGTGCGAAATTCCGGGTCCTTCATCTGCTCGCTGAGGGTTTCGCGAAAATTCTTTCCCACAGGTCAGTCCTCCTTCCTGCTCTGGTAGTCGGCGCGATAACGCTTTGCCCGCTCTATCTCTGCGGGCGGGGTTCGGGCGGTCTTTTTCACAAAACCATTTGTCAGGATCGCCTTTTGCCCCACAACGAAGAAATACAGGACGCGGGTAATGTCAGAAGACTGCTTTGCCCGTACCTCAAAAATACCATCACCCAGAGGTTTGGAGTAGGGCTCACGCAGTGCCGGGCCTTTTTCCTCCAGGAACGCAAGCATCGTCAGCAGCTTTGCCCTCATTTTCGTGTTCTGGGCTAGGATAAAGTCCTCTGCCGGTCTGGTTCCGTCCTCCGTTTCATAGTATTCCACGGTGTAACTCATTCAGTCACCTGCTTTCTTCCAGCTCCATTATATGTGATATAGCACATAAAGTCAACATGGATTCCCTTATTTTTTTGCTTGTCTTTTGGGATACCCTGCGAAAACAAGGACTGGCAGGTAAAGCGAAGCGGCCGCGGGATGTTCCCTGCGGCCGCCGTCGCTTATTTAAAATACTTCGCCGCGCTGCGGAACAGGCCCATATCATAGTTTCCAGGCACGTTCCGGTAGAGGGCGGGGCCGATGCGCTCGCTGTGTCCCATCTTGCCCAGCACCCTGCCGTCCGGGGAGGTGACGCCCTCGATGGCCCACATCGCCCCGTTGGGATTGAAGGCGGCGTCCATAGAGGGCGCGCCCTCCAGGTCCACGTACTGGGTGGCGATCTGACCGTTGTCCGCCAGCTGGCGCAGGACGCTCTCCGGCGCGATGAACCGGCCCTCGCCGTGGGAGATGGGCACGCTGTAGATCTCGCCGGGGGCGGTCTCCATCAGCCAGGGGGAGAGACTGCTGCACACCCGCGTCCGCACAATGGACGACTGATGCCGCCCAATGGCGTTGTAGGTCAGGGTGGGGCAGTCCCCGTCCGTGTCCCGGATTTCCCCGAAGGGGATCAGCCCCAGCTTCACCAGGGCCTGGAAGCCGTTGCAGATGCCCAGCATCAGGCCGTCCCGGTTCCGGAGGAGATCATGGATGGCGTCCGTCAGCTTGGGATTGCGCAGGAAGGAGACGATGAATTTCGCCGACCCGTCCGGCTCGTCCCCGCCGGAAAACCCGCCGGGGAGGAAGACGATCTGCGCGTGACCGATGGAGTGCTCCAGCTCCAGCGCGGACTGGGCCAGGGCGTCGGAGGTCAGGTTGCGGATGACCACCGTCTCAGCGGTCATGCCCGCCCGGAGGCAGGCCCGGACGCTGTCATATTCGCAGTTGGTGCCGGGGAACACGGGGACCACCACCCGGGGCCGCGCGATGCCGTGAGGCATGACGGCGGGGGCCTTCCCGCTCCAGGTGACAGGCTCCACCGGCTGGCTGCCGCCGGCCTGGGTGGGATACACGTCCTCCAGAACGCCCTCGTTGAGGGCCAGCAGCTCGTCGATAGCGGCGGAATCGCCCGGAAGGGCAACCACCGGCTCTGCCGTGGTCTCGCCGGCGCGCTGGGCCCAAGGCAGGTCCACGTCCTCCGCCAGTTCCGCAACGATGGCTCCATAGAGCGTGGCGTACCACGGCCCGTCCTCCCATTCCGCCCCGGACCGGAAGCCCACCCGGTTGCCGAAGGACATCTTCACCACCGCCTCGGCGGCGCTGTCCTCCACCGCCCAGGCGGCCTTGACCTTCCCGGACCGGGCCAGAGCGTGGAAGGCGTCCCAGGCGGCCTTGATGTTTTCCGGGTCCGCTCCGGCGAACACATAGACCGGATGGCCCGCCTCCTTGAACTCCGGCGTAATGGCCTCATCTGCCTTAATGGGCGCAATGGCGAAGGATATGACGGTAGGCGGCACGTCCAGATCCATGAACGAGCCGGACATGGAGTCCTTGCCGCCGATGGCGGCGCAGCCGTAGTCCAGCTGGGCCTCCAGCGCCCCCAGCAGGGCGGCGAAGGGCTTGCCCCAGCGCTCCGGCTCCGTGCGCAGTTTCTCAAAAAATTCCTGCAAGGTGAGGTAGGCTTTTTTGTAGTCCGCTCCCGCCGCCACCAGCTTGGTCAGGGAGGTGACCACGGCGTCCATGGCCCCGGAGAAGGGATCGACGCTCAGCCGCTCCGGGTCGCAGCCGTAGGCCATGACGCTGGCCTGGTCTGTTTCCGTGCAGGGGTCCACGGGCAGCAGGGCGGTCATGGACTGGGCGGGGGTCCGCTGGGTCTTCCCGCCGAAGGGCATGGTCACGCTGCCCGCGCCGATGGTGCTGTCGAAGCGCTCCACCAGCCCCCGCCGGGAGGCGCAGGGCAGACTTGCCGCCAGTTCCCGCAGGGAGTGGAACTTGGGCTGTCCCATGGCGGTACGGTCCTTCTCCTCCACGGATACTTTCGCGTGCTTCACCGCGCCGTTGGTGTCCAGGAAGGCCCGGCTCAGGTCCGCGATGGTCTCCCCCCGCCACTTCATCACCATGCGGGGGCTTTCCGTCACCACGGCGGCCCGGTAGGCCTCCAGATTCTCGGTCCCGGCCAGCGCGATAAAACGCTCCTCGTCCTCGGGGGCGACGACCACCGCCATGCGCTCCTGACTCTCGGAGATGGCAAGCTCCGTGCCGTCCAGGCCGTCGTACTTCTTCCGTACCGCATCCAGGTCGATCTCCAGCCCGTCGGCCAGCTCGCCGATGGCGACGGATACGCCGCCCGCGCCGAAGTCGTTGCACCGTTTGATCATTTTCGTAACAACGGGGTTCCGGAACAGCCGCTGGAGCTTCCGCTCCTCGGGGGCGTTGCCCTTCTGGACCTCGCTGGCCATGGTGGCGAGGGACTGCGTGTTGTGGCTCTTGGAGGACCCGGTGGCCCCGCCGATGCCGTCCCGTCCCGTGCGGCCTCCCAGAAGGATGACCACGTCCCCGGGGGCGGGACGCTCCCGCCGGACGTTCTCCGCTGGAGCCGCCGCCACCACTGCGCCGCACTCCAGATGCTTGGCGATGTAGCCCGGATGATACAGCTCCGCAACATGTCCGGTGGCGAGGCCGATCTGGTTGCCGTAGGAGGAGTACCCCGCCGCCGCCGTCTGGGCGATCTTCCGCTGGGGCAGCTTGCCGGGGAGGGTGTCCTCGAAGCTGGCCCGGGGGTCGCCGCATCCGGTGACCCGCATGGCCTGATGGACGTAGGCCCGTCCCGACAGGGGGTCCCGGATGCACCCGCCGATGCAGGTGGCTGCGCCGCCGAAGGGTTCGATCTCCGTGGGGTGGTTGTGGGTCTCGTTCTTGAACATGAGGAGCCAGTCCTGCTCCACGGTCCCCGCCGCCATGGCGATCCTGGCTGGGACGTGGATGGAGCAGGCGTTGATCTCCTCGCTCTCGTCCAGCTCGGGGAGCAGGCCCCGCTTTTTCAGTACCTTCGTGCCGATGGTGGCGATGTCCATGAGGGTCTGGGGCCGCTTCGCCGCCTTCTCCTCGCCGTAGACCTCCACCCGGGCGGCCAGATAGCGCTCATAGGCCGCCTTCACGCTGGTATCGTATCTCCCATCCGGACCCTCGATCCGGATGTCCTCCAGATGGGTGGAGAAGGTGGTGTGGCGGCAGTGGTCGGACCAGTAGGTGTCCACCACCCGTACCTCGGTAATGGTGGGGTCCCGATGCTCGGTGTCCCGGAAATAGGCCTGCAAAAATTTCAGGTCGTCCAGGTCCATGGCCAGCCCCAGTCTGTCCAGCAGGGCCTTCAGCCCCGCCTCGTCCAGCCCGGTGAAGCCCGCCAGCGTCTCCACCATAGGGGGGGCGTCATGGGCGCGGACCAGGGTCTCCGGCTTCTCCATGGAGGCCTCCCGGCTCTCCACGGGGTTGATGAGGTAGCCCTTTATCTTGTCCAGGTCCTCCTGGGTCAGCCGCCCCTCCAGCAGATATACCTTGGCGTGGCGGACCAGGGGACGCTCCACCCCGGCCATCAGCTGCACGCACTGGGCGCAGGAGTCGGCCCGCTGGTCGAACTGTCCCGGCAGGGCCTCCACCGCCAGCAGGCTGTGAAGGTTCCGGGGCTCGGGGAAGCACTCGTCCCATACTACGTCCACCTGGGGCTCGGAGAATACGATGTGCTTTGCTTTCTCATAGACGGCGGGCTCGATCCCCTCCACGTCATAGCGGTTCAGGATGCGGACGCCCTCCAAGTTCTCGATCCCCAGGAAGCCCCGCAAGTCTCCCAGAAGGTTCCCGGCCTCCGGGCTGAGTCCCTCCCGCTTTTCCACAAAAATCCGATAGACCATTACTTCTTTTCCTCCAGCGCCTTCATCGCCCGCCGGCCGATGTCCCGGCGGCAGAAGGCATTGTCAAAGTGGATCCGGTCCGCCAAGGCGTAGGCCCTCTCAATGGCGGCGGGCAGATCATCCGCCACGGCGGCCGCGCCCAGCACCCGGCCACCGCTGGTCAGCAGTTTTCCGTCCTTTTCCGCCGCTCCGGCGATGTAGACGCGCTCATCCGCCTCAAGGGCAGGCAGTGTAATGGGAAATCCCTTGTCATACTTCTGAGGATACCCCTTGGAGGCCAAAATGACGCAGCAGGCCGATTTCTGGCTGAATTTGACTTCCGTTTCCGCCAGGGTGCCCTTGGATACGGCCAGCATGATCTCCAGCAGGCTGCTCTCCAGCAGGGGGAGCACCACCTGGGTCTCCGGGTCGCCGAAGCGGCAGTTGTACTCGATGACCTTGGGTCCCTCCGCCGTAAGCATCAGCCCGAAGTACAGACAGCCCTTAAAGGGCCGTCCCTCCGCCTTCATCGCCCGGATGGTGGGCAGAAAGATTTTTTCCATGCACTCCGCAGCGACTTCGGAGGTGTAGTAGGGGTTCGGCGCGACGGTCCCCATGCCGCCGGTGTTGAGCCCCTGGTCTCCGTCCAGGGCCCTCTTGTGGTCCATGGAGGACACCATAGGGACCACCGTCTCGCCGTCGGTAAAGGACAGGACGGATACCTCCGGCCCGATGAGAAATTCCTCAATGACCACCGTGGCGCCGCTGTCACCGAAGAGGCGTCCCTCCATCATGGAGCGCACGGCCTCCCGGGCTTCCTCCCGTGTCTCGCAGATGAGCACGCCCTTGCCAAGGGCAAGGCCGTCGGCCTTGACCACCGTGGGCAGGGGGCAGGCTTCCACATAGGCCAGGGCCCTGCTCAGATCGGTAAAGGTCTCATAGGCGGCGGTAGGGATGCCGTATTTTTTCATCAAGTCCTTGGAGAAGGCCTTGCTGCCCTCGATAATGGCGGCATTCTTCCTGGGGCCGAAGCAGGGGAAGCCCTCCGCCTCCAGGGCGTCTACCATGCCCAGTACCAGGGGGTCGTCGGGGGCGACGGCCACAAAGTCGATGTTGTTATCCCTCGCCGCGGCCACCGCGGCGGGGATGTCCACAGCGGAGCCGCCGAGACAGACGGCGTCGGCGGCGATGCCGCCGCTGCCGGGGAGGGCGAATATCTTTTCCACCCGGGGGTCTTCTTTTAATTTTTGGATGATCGCGTGTTCGCGGCCTCCGCCGCCAATAACAAGGATATTCATTTCAGCAACCTCCTTCTGCGGCCCTCCGGGCCGCTCCCGCTCTCATCTTTCACTTAGATTCGCCCCTCGCCCGTGGGCCCGCCTGCGGCGGGCT
>CAJTVO010000043.1 GCA_910579485.1 uncultured Oscillospiraceae bacterium
CAAGTACTTTTTTCGACTTTTTTCAAAATCTTTTTTCGTACTCGGCTCGCCTGAGCCTGTCGCTAGGAAGCTTGGTTATTTTATCACATCTTCCAGAGCTTGTCAAGTACTTTTTTCGACTTTTTCAAAAATCTTTTTCGTACTCACTCACCATCGGGCCTCTCGCTCGAAAGCTTGATTAGTTTACCACAGCTCCCAGCTTTTGTCAAGCCCTTTTTTCACTTTCCTCAAAACTTTTTTCAAAGCCCTGAGTCCCGCGCCCCTTGCGGCGACAGCTCGCTTACTCTACCAGATTTCTCCCGCTTTGTCAATACCTTTTTTGAAGTTTTTCCCTCTTTTTTCAGGTTACCCCTTTCTAAAGCACTATTTGCATTGTTTTTCGCATAATACGGGATTTACAATGCTCCTTTTTCCTATATACTTATTATATAGTAACGCTCTCACCCCGACGGACCCGGTCCGCCGCTTGAAAGGAGGCCCTCTTATTGCGTTTCACGAAAATGAACGGCGCGGGAAACGACTTCATCATCCTCAATAACTTAGAGGAACGCATCTCCCACGACCGCTTCCCCGACATCGCCCGCATCCTCTGCCACCGCCGCCTCTCCATTGGAGCAGACGGTCTTATGGTAATAGAGTCCCCCCTTCAGGGCGGCGACTACCGGATGCTTTTCTACAACTCCGACGGTTCCCCGGGCGAGATGTGCGGCAACGGCGCCCGCTGTATCTGCCGCTACGGCTATGAGGTCGGCCTGGCCGGCGAGACCCAGCGGGTGGAATCCCCCTCCGGCCTGGTCATCGGCGCCCGCATCGGCCGGCGGAGCTACCGCATCCGTCTCACGGACCCCACCGTCATTGACCTCGACCGTCCCGTGGACGCCCTGGGGCGCACCTGGCCCTGCTCCTATATTGAATTGGGTACTCCCGGCCTGCCCCACGCCGTCGTCCCTTATCCCGGCCTGAGCGGTCTGTCCATGGACGATCTCCGCGAGCTGGGCAAAGCCCTCCGCTGGCATCCCGCCTTCCCCAAGGGAGCCAACGTCAATTTCTATGACGTCACCGCTCCCGACCGCCTCTCCGAGCTGACCTATGAGCGGGGTGTGGAGGATTTCACCTACGCCTGCGGCACCGGCACCGGCTCCACGGTCCTGGCCCTCACCCTTTTGGGCAAGGCCAGCGGCCAGGATGTGTCCGTCGCCGTCCCCGGCGGCGAGCTCCGGGTTACCATCGACCGGGACGGCGGCGCGGTCAAGGCCGTCTGGCTCACCGGCCCCACCAATATCGTCTGCGAGGGCGAGGTCCTGGACGAAAGTCTCCACATCTAAATGTGTAACTTGTTTTAGGAGGAACAAAAACATGAGCAAAGAGATCAACAAAAAAACCATCGCGAAAAACTACCGTTTCCTGGGGATCATGCTGGCGGCCATGGTGCTTGGCTGCATCGTTGGCTGGCTGTGGCCCGCCGCCGTGGATGAGGGCGGCAGCGTCATTTCCGGCACCGGGGCCACCGTCCTGAAGCCCATGG
Organism: uncultured Oscillospiraceae bacterium; assembly: GCA_910579485.1. GTDB lineage: Bacteria > Bacillota > Clostridia > Oscillospirales > Oscillospiraceae > Pelethomonas. Next base: position 1,526 of record CAJTVO010000043.1, read on the forward strand.
GCACCCTGTTCATCAATATGATGTTCTGCGTGGTGGTCCCCATGGTCTTCGCCTCCATCTCCAGCGCCGTGGCCAACATGGAGAGCCGCAGGCGCGCCGGCAAGATCATGGGCGTCACCGTAGCTACGTTCGTAATCACCGGCGCAATTGCAGCGGTCATCATGTACCTGCTGATGCGTCTCTTCCCGCCGGTTCTGGTCCCCTGGACGGAGATCCCCGCCGAGGAGATTGGCGAGCACGCCACCATGGCCCAGATGATCGTCAACTTCTTCACCGCCGAGGACTTCGTGAGCCTCCTCAGCCGCCGGACCATGCTGCCCCTGATCGTGTTCTCCCTGCTCTTCGGCTTCGGCGTGAACCTGAACGGCGGACGGAACACCCCCGTCGGCAAATTCCTGGAGGACCTCTCCGGCGTGATGCTGAAAGTGGTCAAGATCGTCACCTACTACGCCCCCATCGCCTTCTTCGGCATCTTCGCCGACCTGGTGGCCACCTACGGCCCCCAGATCACGGAGAACTACGGCCGCGCCCTGCTGGTGTACTATCCCCTGTGCCTGGTGTACGTCTTCACGGCCTTCCCACTCTTCGCCTGGTTTGGCAGCGGCAGGAAGGGCGTGGGCGTCATGTTCCGCCACATCGCCAAGCCTGCCATCGTCTCCCTGGGCACCTGCTCCTCCGTGGCCACCATCCCCACCAACATGGAGGAGGCCGAGGACACCGGCATCTCCAAGGATGTCAGCGACATGGTGGTCCCCCTGGGCGCGACCATGCACATGGATGGCTCCTGCTTCTCCTGCGTGCTGAAGATCGCCTTCGTCCTGGGTGTCTTCGGCGTCCCCTTCGAGGGCGTCGGGATGCTGGTCAAGGTGGTCCTGGTCGCCGTTCTCTCCTCCGTAGGCATGAGCGGCGTCCCCGGCGGCGGCTACATCGGCGAGTATATCATCTGCTCCATCTTCTTCCCCAACCAGATGGAATTGGCCTACCCCATCCTGGTGGCCATCGGCAATCTGGTAGACCCCCCCGCCACCATGATCAACGCCGCAGGCGACTACGTGGTCTCCTTCATCGTCTCCCGCTTCGTAGACGGCAAGGATTGGCTGGAAAAGGCCCTCAGCAGGAAAGCCAAATAATTTCTCCAAATTTTTATACGAGCCAAAGCGTGAAGGCCATCCAGGGGATGGCCTTCACGCTTTTTATTATCTGCACTCTACTTGGCAAGCCCACTATTTTGATATCAATAACATTATCTTGCATTCTTAATTCAAAGACAACTGTCATATAATTTTGATATCAAAGTAATGTGAGGTTGCCATGGCAAACTATTACACCCCTTTTTCCCTCCGGGTATCGGAGGAACTGCTGGCAAAGATCAAAGTGATCGCCGTCCGAAACAAGCGCTCCGCCAACAAAGAGATCGAATACGCCCTGGAACAGTACGTCAAGGCCTTTGAGGAACGGCACGAGGAGATCATGATTGACGGGGATGCTCTATAATGTATATCAAAGAGGCCGTCGTCCGCCGCTTCCAGGACCTGTGCCGGGAACGCGGGATCAAATACAACGAGCTGGCGACCCAATCGGGCGTAACGCCTTCCACCGTCTACAGCATGATGGACGAACGCCGCCAGGGCATCTCCATCGTCACGATCAAAAAGCTCTGTGACGGGCTCGGCATCTCCATCCCGGAATTTTTCACATCGTCCATCTTTGAGGAGCTGGAGCAGGAAATTTATTGAAATACCCGCCCCCCTACCCTTCCACCAACACACGAAAGTCAGGAGGCCCCCATGAAATCAACAGGCATCGTACGCCGGATCGATGAGCTTGGCAGGATCGTTCTGCCCGCCGAGCTGCGCCGCACCCTGGACATTGGAGAGCGGGAGACCATGGAGATCTTCGTGGACGGCTCCTCCATTGTGCTGAAGAAGTACAGCCCCGCCTGCATCTTCTGCGACAGCGGACGGGACGTCGTCCTATTCAAGGGCAAGAGCGTCTGCTCCCGCTGTCTCCGCCAACTGCGGGAAGCTCCCTGAGTCCTCCCGCCATAGAGAAAATCGCGGCTCGATGTCTCCATCGGGCCGCGATCTCTATTCTGCCGGAGTTCTATTCCTTCTCCGCCTCCAGCACGTACAACCGGCTCCCGAAGTCCCCCATCACCCGGGTCTCCCCGTCAAATCCGGTGCCGGAGAATCCCTGCTTCAGCCAGGCGCCCGCTTTCATCAGCATGTCCCCGGAGGCGGTCAGCTCCTCCCGCTCTCCCGGCAGGCGCACCAGCTTTTCCGCCGCCTCCGTCAGGGACCCGGGCCGGACCCGCACCGGCGAGACCATGTTCACCAGTGACCCAAAGGCCGCCAGCTCCGTCCCCACCGGCCTGACCGACAGCCGGTAGACGTCCCCGGAGGCCAACCCCCGGGCCAGCAGCCGCACCCCGGCCGCATTGGGCCGGTTCTCCTGCTGGAGCAGCAGAGACAGCGCCGTGCCGTAGTCCCCGGATACCGCCATCATCTGCCACAGTCCGTCCTCTCCGCCCCGCAGGCGGTAGAGCCTCCCGAACTGCAACGTCCCCCGGTACTTCTTATAGAACGCGATCTGCCCCGCCACCTTGGTCTTCTCCCTCTCCGGCAGGCTGCACAGATCCAACTCATACCCCAGCAGCCCAAAGGCCGCCGTCTGGAACCGGCTGTCCAGCGGCGCGTTCCGCAGGGTCTGATGGTTGGGAACGGCGCTGACATGGGCTCCCATCACCGACTGCGGGTACCCGAAGCTGGCGTTATACTGCATCCGGCACCGGCACAGCGCGTCCGTATTATCCGACAGCCACACCTGGGGCATGTAGCACAGCATCCCCAGATCCGTCCGGTTGCCCCCGCTGGCGCAGGCCTCGAAGAGTATTTTGGGGAACCGCGCCGTCAGCTCCCCCAGCACCCGGTACAGCCCCAGAATATACCGGTGCCTTGCCTCCCCCTGCCGCTCCGGCGGCAGGGCGGCGGAGCAGGTATCCGTCATCACCCGGTTCATGTCCCATTTGACGTAAGCGGGCTTCGCCTCCTCGAATACCTCCGACAGTACCCGGATAAGGTGATCCTGCACCTCCGCCCGGCTCAGATCGAGGATGAACTGGTTCCGTCCCACCGCCTGCCCGGGGCGTCCCAGGATCCAATCCGGGTGAGCCCGGTACAGCCCGCTGTCCTCGCTGACCATCTCCGGCTCCACCCAGAGCCCGAACCCGATGCCCAGCGCCCGGACGCGGTTTGCCAGACCGCCCAGTCCCTCCGGCAGCTTCCTCCGGTCGGCCACGTCCCAATCCCCCAGGGACCGCCGGTCGTTATCCCGCTTCCCGAACCATCCGTCGTCCAGCACGAACAGCTCCGCGCCCAGCGCCTTCCCCTGCCTGGCCAGCCGCAGGAGGTCCTTCTGGGTGAACCGGAAATAGAAGCTCTCCCAGCTGTTCACCAGCACCGGCCGGGCCCGCCGCTTCCACCAGCCCCGGACCACATGCTCCCGGATAAAGGCGTGGAGGTTCCCGCTCATCTCCGCCGCTCCCCAGCCATAGGTCATAGCCGCCTCCGGCGCGCAAAATCCCTCCCCCGGCTCCAGCCGCCAGGAGAATCCCTCCGGCTGTATCCCCTGGAGGAACCGCAGCTTCCCATAGGCGTTGCCGCAGGCGCATTCGAAGTGGTCCCCGCTGTAGAGCAGATGGAACCCATAGCAGTCCCCATGGACCTCGTCCGCCCCCCTGCCCTCCAGCATCACGAAGGGATTGGCCCGGTTCGAAGAGCACCCCGTCCTGCTCCCGCCGGCGACCGTCCCCGGGCCGCACTCCGTCCGGGCCGGCTCGAACTCCCTGGCCCACGCCCCGTTGAAGGAGGTGAAAAGATACCCCTGCTCAGCAAAGTCCACCTGGCTGCTCAGCAGCCGCAGCACCGTCACCGGCCTCCCGCCCAAATTGACCAGCCGCGCCGAGCGTGTGATCACATCGCACCGGTCGAACGTGGTATACAGCAGCTCCAGCCGCAGTCCCCCGCCCTTCTCCAGCAGCGACACACGCAGCGTCCGGCATCCGCCCGTCTCATCGTAAGCGGACGGCAGCCCTTCCAGCTCCGGCTTCTCCTCCAGCGCCTCCGCGCCCTCGAACCGGAAGTCCGTCAGCGTATCGCCCTCCGCCGTGCGCACAATCACCATGCTCTCCCGCAGGTCCCCCAGTCCGGGACCGGAGACCTCCAGCGCCATGTCCTCCAGACAGACGCCATCCAGCCCGGCCCCATTCCCGGGGAAGTGCCGTACATGCGGGACCAGCGCCTCCAGGCCTCCGGCGAGGTCCAGCCTCCGCCCATAGTAGAGGTGCTGTAAAAATCCTTGCTCCGTCACCCGGAAGCAGTACGTGGTCCTCCGGGTCTCCAGTAGGAAAAACTCCTTCATCATCCGGATCATAGCCCCGTCTCCTCTCGTTTTTTCCTATTTTACCATCCCGCTCCCTGCCTTGCAAGTGCCTCTCCCAGAACGCTCTCCAGAAATTCCCGAAATTATTTTAGAGATTTTTCGCAAAAAGCCTTGCCATTCCATCTCCGCTATGTTATAATACAGACAATTTGATATAGGAAGGAAGTGATAGCGAACATGATCAAGCCTTTCACCGGTGTCGATATTGACGACATGATTTTCGGTGAGCGCGATACCTCCATCAGCGAGCGGTAACCCTGTTTCCCGGCAAAAGAAGAACGGAAAGGCCACGCTTGTAGAGCGTGGGTTTTTTATTTTTATGTGCCAGATCGTGTTCACCCCCGTCTCCGAAGCAGACGGAAGCCCCGGTTTTCTGGAATGAATCCCATTCCGAAAGCCGGGGCCTTACTTTTTCTTGAAAGAAAAAGTAAGCAAAAAGAACTTTAAGTTCGCTCTGCACTCTCCTGCGGCCCTTTACACTCCCGCACGGTAACGGGACCCGGCATCTGATCGATGCCAGACTGCCTACAGGATGAAGCCCCCGTCCACCGTCAGCACCTGCCCGGTGATGAAGTCCGCGTCATCCCGGAGGAAAAACGACACAGCCCGCGCCACATCCTCCGGCGTGCCCAGCCGTCCGGCGGGAGTCTGGTCCACCAGGGACGCCAGCGTCTCCTCCCCCAGCCCCCGCACCATGTCCGTCTCGATGACCCCCGGCGCAACGCAGTTGACCCGGATATGGGAGGGCGCCAGCTCCATGGCCAGCGACCGGGTAAGCCCGATCACCGCCGCCTTGGACGCGGCATAGGCCACCTCACAGGAGGCCCCCCGCAGTCCCCAGATGGAGGAGATGTTCACGATCCCCCCCGCCTTCTCATGGAGCATATGGGGCAGCACCGCCTGAATGGTGTGAAACGCCCCGTCCGCGTGGACGGCGAACATCCGCCGCCACAGCGCCTCCGTCGTATCCTGGAACAGGTCGTTCTGGGAGATCCCGGCGTTGTTCACCAGCGCCGTCACCGGCCCCAGTTCCTCCTCCACCTCCCGGACCGCCGCGTCGGCCGCCTCCCGGTCCGCCACGTCGGCCTGGACCGCTAAGGCCCTGCCGCCCTGCCTCCGGATCTCCGCTGCCAGCGTCTCCGCCGCCTCCCGGGACTGCAGGTAGTTGATCCCCACGGCGTATCCCTCCGCCGCCAGCCGGCGGACGATGGCCCGTCCGATCCCCCGGCTCCCGCCGGTCACAAATGCCGTTTTTCCCATAGCGCCCTCCATGCTCGTATCCGTTTCCCTTATAGTACCCATCCCGCTCTATTCTGTCAAGAGGGCCGAAGGCCGGTCAGCAGATCCCGTGCTTTTTACACTCCGCCAGCACGATATCTCGGAAATGTGCCTCCTTAAAATGGAGCCGGACGTCTACCGGGTCCACATAGGCCCCCGCTTTTAAATTCTGGATGACCGCCTCCGCAACGAAGCACTCAAACACACGCTCGTCAATAAACGCCGTCTCGATTTCCGCATTCATCCCTTCATCAATGCCCCGCACTGCATGGCGGTAGATCAGGTTCTCCCGGCCCAGCAGCCGCCCCATGCTTTCCAGGCACCGCAGTCCTTCCACCATACTGCTGATCGTGATTTTCCCCTTGTAAGCCAGAGCCCTCTCTCCTCCTGTCAGAATAAAATTCACCGTTGTCTCCAACGCCTCCGCCAGATTAACCAGCAACGCGGTGTCCGGCAAAGCTTCGCCTCGCTCCCATTTGCTCACAGCCTGAAAACTCACGCCCAGCCTTTCACCCAAATCGTTCTGCGTCAATCCCCGGCCCTTCCGCAGCACCGAGATCTGACCGCCTACCTTTTGCATATCCATAACAACCGTCTCCTTATATCCTGTTTATGAAGCGCTTCTGAAATGATAATACCACGCCGTCCCCATAGAAACAATAACGGAGCAGTTGAAGATTTCAGGCGAAAACTCAACCGGGCAGTCCCCCGCACCTAGTGCCTTCCACGCGGCCCGCTCCGTATCGGCCAAGAGACCCCCCGGTAATGAACCGGTCCAGTAAAAGCAGACAGTAAGCAAAAGGCCCCTGTGTAGGAAAATACTACACAGGGGGGGCATGTTATAGAAAGAAGGAACTATATGCATGTGCAAAAATTGTTGCCAGAGGTTCAGTGGTTTTCTGATTTGAATGAATCGCGGCCCGGTACTCTTCCGGGCCGCGTTTTATCATTTGCGGGGAATGCTTGGGGATGGCGAAATATGCTGGAATTTCTACATGGGATCATCCGGTCTGATAAATGAAGCCGATCGCTTTTTCTACCCAGTCCGCGCAGCCGTACGAATGACCATAAGTCAGTTCACCGCAGGAGGTAAAATCACCCGTTGACAAGCCGTGTCTTCCCTTGGGATAGATATGTACCTCCAGCGGGACATTCTTTTCCATCAGTGCGCTTGCCAGCAGCAATGCGTTCTGCGCCGGGACGGAGGCGTCTTCCGCCGTATGCCACAGGAAGGCGGCGGGGAAGTCTTCTCCCACCTGCTTCTCCAGGGAAACCAGCGCTCTGCGTTCCTCATTCCGCGCATCCTCTTCTCCCAAAAGGCACCGGATGGAATCCTGATGAGCGTACTCTCCGGATGTAATGACGGGGTAGCAGAGGATCAGTTTATCCGGCCTCACCAGGGCCCCCGGCCGGCCCAGCAGCTCCTGCACGAAGTCCCGGCTCCAAAAGCAGCCCGTACTGGCGGCAAGATGTCCGCCCGCCGAGAATCCGCACACGCTGATATTGCCGGTGTCCAGATGATATTCCGGGCCGTGCTTCCGGAGCCAGGCCACCCCCATCAGCACCTCGCATAGCGACTGGGGAAACACATGCGGTGCCACGCTGTATTCCAGCACCCATGGGCTGACGCCCTGTGCCAGGAATTTCAGGGCAGCCGCTTCCTTTTCCCGGGGCAATCTCCGCCAATAGGCTCCGCCCGCCAGAAGGATGACTGCCGGGTGCTTCCGCTCCAGGTCGATCTCCTCGTAATTGCTGGGCAGCATACCCGAAAAGCGGACGGACTCGCCGCCATATTCCAGAACCGTATCCACATCATATCTCATACCGCGACTTCCTCCATACAAGCGATCAAGTGGTCCATATCCGCTTGCGTCATGGCTCCGGTATCGATCAGATACCGGTAATCGTAGAAGTTCGGAAGAAACGGCAGGCCCAGCAGCTCCTTGGCAAAAGCGTGGGCGGCAATTTCGCCGCACCGGTTAATATGGACCCGCCGCCTCAGCCCAAGGAAGGACATACTGACAACAGGTTCCAGCTCCTCCGCGATGGAGCGGCGCTCCCGGTACTCCCAGATATGGAAAAATTCGTGGGCCAGGTGGACGTCCAGGGCCTGCTCCGGGGTGAGGCTCCGCCCCTCCCAGGCGCTGTGGGCGGCCAGCTCCCGGATAGAATCCTGATAGACGACGACTTCACAGCGTGCTTCCTCCATCACGGACTGTCCACGCAGGATGACGCCATAGTTCTGCTTCCCGCTCCCCGCGTAACGGATCTCGATGCCGTTCTGCCGGTAAAGCTCCCTCACATCCTGTCCGAGAAAAAGGCGCGCCGCGTTTCGTCCGGCCTCCAGGGACGCATCCACATAATAGGCCAGGCGCTCCCGGGGGATCTTGTGAAACAAAAGGTCATTAGAGAGCTCGCATAGCGCCAGCACCCGGTCGTCCATGGTATCCCACTCCCCTTATCGTTTTACTTATAGGCGACTGCCAGCAGCTTTTCCTCCGGACCCATCATTTCCGTCTCTACGTCCAGAATGGAATAGAGCTGTTCCGCCGTCTGCATCCCGGTCAGATCCAGCATTTTTTCCTTATAAAATACAAATACCTTCGGAATGGTGGCGTTGGCATCGGAATAGGTCGTATTTTCCTCCAGGAAATGGTTGAAGGTCTGGGCCTGCTGTCCCTTGGAGAAGATCAGGTAATTGGCCTTTTCCTTACGGAGACGGACAACGCCTTCACGGTCCGTCACGGCCAGCGCCGTCTGTTTGACCTTGATAAAGCCCAACAGCTTCTTCTGGAGGCTGCCCTCAAACAGGCTCCACCGTCCGGTCCCGCCCGCATAGCGCAGATGTCCGGTATCCGTGCCCAGGGACTCGGCGGCGATCTGCGCCAGCTGTTCCTGGCTCAAGTCGGCGGCGCCCAGGTTTTTCTGGCGTAGTTCAGTGGCTCCGACAGCGATGGCCCTAAGGATGTTCTTCTGGGCGTCGATCTCAATGGAAATATCGACGGTCTCCTCCTTGGCGCCGGAGCGGACGATCTTCTCAAGTATGTCCGCCCGGATCCGCTTGATGTCCTCATCGGTGGGATTGGCGATGGTCCGCTCCATCTGTTCCCGCACCATGGCCAGGGCTACACCGATGGTAGAGATATAGGGCGCGTTTTTCGCCATTTTGCATTTGACACCCATCTTCTCCGCCAGGGCGTTGACGATGACCGCGCCGCTGCCGCCGCCGCCAACAAGCGTAGTAAATTTCCGGTCCAGCCCGTATTCCCCGATCAGCTCTTCTACCACAGAGGACAGCTTTGCCATTGCCAGATCGACGACCTGACGGGCGGCATCCTGGCCGGAACAGTTGAGATACCGGCCCAGAATTTCCCAGGCCGCGGCATTGGAAGCGTCCACGCCCCGGGCGTAATCATCTTGCGGTACGTAACCCAGCAGGTTGGCCGCTCCGGCCAGGGTATAGGCGTACTCCGCCCCGTTTTGCCCGGCCAGGATCGCGTACTCACAGGGATCGTCTGCCCGCGGGCGGATTAGCCGCACGGTCCCGGAGGTAATGGCGCCCTCCTGCGCGAAGCACTCGTACCCCTTACCGGCAATGTGGGCGCTGCGGGGGCCCACGTCCACTACCCGGCCGTCCCGGACGCGGATCATGCTGCCTCCGGCCACGCCCAGCGTGCGAACGTCCAGGCTCTGCAAATAGGTCTTATGTCCGCCCACCTGGGCGTATTTAATCATGACCTTTCCGTTTTTGATGACGCTGATATCCACGCTGGTACCACCGGCCTCAAAGAAGATGCCGTCGGAGACCTTTTCGTACATCAGCGCTCCCGCCACACCGGCAGCCAGGCCGGACAACATGGTGAGGATCGGCCGCTTGCGCACCTCCTCGATGCTCATGACGCCGCCGTCACAGCGCATGATCATCAGGTCGGACTTGATCTGGGTATCCCGCACCGCCGTCTCCGTCATGTTGGCCGTCTCCATCATTTTGGGGATCAGGCTGGCATTGACCACCGCCGTCCGTGTGCGCATCTTCAGACCGTACAGCTGGCTGATCTCGTGGCCGCCGGTGGCGTAGAGACCCTCCGATTCGGCCAGGGCAGTGACGCGCAGCTCGTTTTCCGGATCGTCAACGCTGAACGCCTCGCTGGCAACGATGACCTGGGCTCCCTGATCCCGCAGAGCACGGACCGCACCGGCAACGGCCTCCTCCGTGAGAGACTTGCTGTCGATAAAGGTATGGCAGCTCTTCAGATATTTTCCGGGGGCCAGTTCGATGTCGCCGATATTGGTCTCTCCCTTGGCCCCATGGGCGTCGATGCCCGTGGCCATACCGACGATGCCCACCTGGGCAACGTCGCCCTCCAACAGCGCGTTGGTCGCCTGGGTGGTACCGTGGGCGATGAACGTTACGTCTTCCGGCGCGATCTGATTTTCCTTCATCAGCGCGGAAATGATCTCTACTACGCCGTGGGCTACGCCCTCGCCGTGGGTCGTGGGGATCTTCCGCTTTGCCAGCACCTCGTAGGTGCCGGCGTCAATGACCACCGCATCGGTAAAGGTACCGCCGACGTCAATGCCGATCCTTACTTTTTTGCCCATGGTTTACCTCCAGTTTGCAGATAGATAGATGAAGATATACGCGCTGGCACAGCCGGCAGTGGCGCAGCTGTGCCAGCGGAAAACGTATCGGTCAGATCGAGACGAAGAAGCTGGCCACGATCAGGCCAACGAGGGTGGAAGCGGCGATCCAGAGGATGGTCTTCTTCAGATACTCGTTGACGTCCACCTTGGTAAAGTCGGAGACCCAGACGTTATGGGAGTTGGTGGGGTCGCAGACGGCCTGTACGTTGGAATCCAGGCGCAGGGCCACCATGGCGGCCACAGGGTTCATGCCGGAGGCGGCCAGCAGGGCCACGATGCCGCTGCCCAATCCCCAGACGTTCAGGGGTCCGCGATAGATAGCCAGGAAGCTCAGCAGGCCGAACACCAGGACGAACATGACCGCGTTTCTGGGGATAATAGCGGAAATCACGGGCTGGAGCACCTCGGCCACCTGGGGGGCCATAACGGCTTTCAAGGTCATGCCGATGCCGATCATCAGGGCGGCGGCCCCGGCGGTATCCTGAATGCCCTCGACGAAGGCGCCGGTCACCACCTGAATGGCGTTCTTGGGCGTGGAAAGGATCAGCGTGACTACGATGCCGATCATGATCGCGGGAACCAGGGGCATATTGAACGCGAAGACCAGGACCACGGGGATGATGGGGCTGATGAGGGCGATGGCGCGGACATTCTTCTCACCGCCGGCGTTTGCCGCGGGCATTGCCCAAGCCTTGCGCACCTTGCCGCCGCGCTGAATGGAAAATACGATCCAAGCCACGGCCACCACGATCAGAGGGATGCCGCACAGCCAGGAATAGGAAGTGACGGTCTCCAGGGGAAGCCCCAGCGTGTCAATGTAAACGCCCAGCGTACCTACGCTGAAGGTGACACCGATGCCGTTGGAGAGCAGGAGCACGGAGCCGGCCGTCACGGGGTCCACGCCCGCGGAGATCATAATGGGGATGATGATCGTGCCCACCAGGATGATCATGCCGAGGCCGTTGGAGGCGGCGAAGATCAGGGAGCACACCAGCAGGAAAGCCAGCGCGATGGGCAGGGGCTTGTCACCGGTCAGCTCGGCGGCCTTGCGGATGATCGTGTGGGTGACGCCTACCTTCGTCAGGATCTTGCCGAACCAGCCGCCGAAGATCAGACCGGCGATGGCGGTGCTCATCCGCATGGCTCCGGCCTCCAGCACGTCGTTCGCGATGGTGAAGTCCGCAGAGGAGGAAATGAACGGGATGCCGGCCACCAGGGAAATGCCGACGGCCATAATGGGCAGCGCGAGGATGGTGGGGAGTTTGCGGGCCATCATGAGGGCCACGCAGACCGCAAAGATCAGGAAAATGCCGGCTGCTTGTACGATTGCCATAAGGGTACCTCCATATCTTCTCTTCTTTTTTATTCCCAGGCGTTCCAGACGCCTGACGAACCGGATTCGGGGAGCCTCAAAGCTCCAGATACGCGCCCTGGGCGGCCAGAGTCCGCTGCAGCCGCGATACATCGACGTTCCATACGATCCCGTCCCCGGCAGCGGCCATGGCCGCCGCCGTCCCGGCGGCCTGCCCCATGGCGCCCACGGTCGGAGTGGTGCGGATGGCCGCCTGCGCCTCAAAAGCTGCGGAGACGCAGCGGCCCGTGACCAGCAGGTTTGCCGTCCGGAGGCCCGTCATGATGGAGTAGGGGATGCTGTAATAGCTGCCGGGTTCACTCATGAACGTGCTGGACGTCCCCTCCCCTTTCGGGTTATGTATGTCGATGGGATAGGCCGAATGCGCGATGCGGTCCGGGAAGCTCCTGCGGGTGAGGATATCCTCGGGCGTCAGGACATACTTCCCTACCAGCTGCCGGGAGCCCCGCACCCCCACGGAGGGCCCCGTGAACTCCAGCAGCGCATTTTCAAACCCGGGGACGTGCTTCCTCAGAAAGCGATCCAGCTCGGCGCACTGCAGGCGGCCGGCCCGCTCCGCATCGCTGAGGCTCAGCGCGTTGGTGGCGTCGTGGTCCACGATCCGGGTCGTATTGACGATGTACTCGCCAGGCCGCCCGGTCGCGAACATGAGGACGTTTTCCCGGCGGATGGAGAGGCTCCCCTCCGCCTTCGCCTGCCGGAACTCCTCCTCAAATCCTTCCAGATCAATGGGTATATCCTGCGAAAACAGGTCGATATGGGGCGCGAGGGCCGGAAACCGCTCCGGGTGGTCCTCCACCCAGCGCTTCAGCCTTCCGGTATCTACCCCGCAGTATTTCATCTTCATCGTCATGGGCTGGGCGGCGCCGTCCTCCGGACGGCCCTTGGTCATTTCCTCGCCGGCCCAGGCAGCTATGTCGCCGTCACCGGTGGCGTCCACAAAAATTTTTGCGGAAACCTGATGCAGCCCGTCCTTATTGCAGACGGTCACGCCGGATATCCGCCCGTCCGCGGCCGTTACGCTCCCAAGGAACGTGTGGAAGATCACCGTGCAGCCAGCCTCGCGCAGCTTTTCGTCCAGGATCAGCTTCAAGCCCTCGGAAAAGAAGGGTGTAACGGTGCTGGTATACTGCTTGGTATCCGGCACATGCCCAGGGCACCAGCCGCGCGCTTCCAGCGCCTCGACCAGCTCCTGCATGATCCCCCGGATCACCTGCTTCTCCCCCGCGTGAAAGGTCATCATCGGCCCAACGCCGCATCCGGTCAGGCTTCCGCCCAGATAGCCGTTTTGCTCCGCCACCAGCACGGAGGCCCCGTTCCGCGCGGCCGCCAGCGCCGCCGCGCATCCGGAAACGCCGCCGCCTGCCACAAAAACATCAAACCGTTTCTCGTAAATCGTCCGCGTCATTCTCCTCAGCCTCCGTTTAAATTGTCGCAACTCACCAAGCGCAGCGGGCTTGCCGCGCGAATGTTTATCGATCTTCACTGTTGACTTTTAGAAAATATCATAGTTTTCAGAAACTGTCAATAGGTATGAAAGAAATTTTCTATATTGCCGAAAGATTTTGACTTTTTTACCAGAAGCGCCAGCGGCGTGCCTTCGGTTTGACTTTCCGGCGGGGCTGTGCTATATTTATAAAAAACTCCATATTAAGGAGAACTGTAATGGTTTCAGCCGTCATCGCGAAAATCATCTCCATGCAGTCCAGTCTGACTGTCAGCGAAAACGAGATCGCTCAATATGTGATCAATCATCCGGATCAGGTGGTCGTCAGCACGATCACCGCCGCCGCCCAGAGCACCCATACATCCGAGGCAAGCATCAACCGCTTCTGCAAGAAGATCGGGTTCAAGGGCTTCAACAGCTTCAAGGTGGCTTTGGCGCAGGACAGCTTCTACAACTCTATGCGGGAGGCGGAACCGGTCAGCCAGGACAGCTTTATCGCGGCCATCAGCCAGGACTACCGCCACATGCTGATCAATACCACCGCCATGCTGGACGAAAACCAGGTATTCCGCGCGGCGGCCGAAATGTATAAGGCTTCTCACATCTACATCTTCTCTATGTCCAACACCCGCTTTGTCGCCCAGCAGCTGGAGTTCCGGCTGGGAATGGCGGGGCTCTATTCGAAAGCGGTCACCGACCTGAACGACGCCCGCATCCTTGCCAGCGGGATCGGACGGGACGACGTCGTCCTGGTCATCGCCCCCACGCTGCTGGTCAAGGAGCTGTATCAGGCCATCTCCATCTGCCACGGAAATGGCGCGGTGGTCATTTCCATTACCAGCTATGATTCCCCGAAACTGGGCGATCTCATCGATCATAAGTTTATTATCAGCGATAAGATCACGACTCAAAATTCGGTCTCTATTTCTAACAACCTGATGTTCCTTTATGTTACGGACGTCCTTTACTGCGCCCTGCTGGACAAGGACAAGAACTTGCGGCAGCGGAGATTGAACAGCGACTCCATTTTGGACAGCCAACATCGAATGGATAATTCGTTCTTTGAGTTTTGAGCGTCCGTTGCATTTGCATGGTGCAGCGGACTGGCGCGAGGGTAAAAAGCGCCCCGCCCGGTCCTGCCGGGCGGGGTGTATTCTCGCGGAGGGGCGTGCGGAGGATATCTCCTGCCAAGTGTCAAGAAGAATTTGTGCAAAGAGAATGCTTGTACCAGATTTTACAGAGGGGAACAGGCGCGCGCATCTTTTCGGCGGCGGAGGGATATTATGCCCTGCGCCGCTTTCCCATGTCCTGTAAGCAGAGTTGTCCACAGCTTCATAAGACAGCCAGTTGTACACATTCCCATAATGCCAACGACTGTAGGAGCCCTCTCATTCATCATATCTCACAAAATGGAGAAATTCCGATTTTACCAGCTTGACACTTGCTGAGATATTCATTATACTTAGGTTGCTAAGTAACGGAGGTGGGATATGGAACATGATAAACACGCGGCACGTTATGTCAGCAAGTTGTCCAATAAATTACGCAGAAAAATTGACGCTTTTTCAAGCAAGGAATCTTTCAGCGGTTCCCAAGGGCGGGTGCTGCACTTTATTTTAGCTCAAAGCAATGATGTTTTTCAAAAAGACATCGAAGAAGAATATAGCTTGCGCCCGCCAACAGCGACCGAACTGCTGAAAAAAATGGAGAAAAACGGCTTGATATATCGGGAAGCTATGGCAAGTGACGCAAGAATGAAACGGATCGTTGTCAGTGAAAAAGCGCTGCAGTATAAGGACATGGTGATAGCAGATATTACCGCGCTAGAAGAAGAACTAACGAAAGATATTTCACAAAATGAGCTGGATATTTTTTTCAGAGTAATCGAAAAAATGCTTGATAATATTTCGTAAAATGTTAAGGCTGCCGATAATTCGGCAGCTACATTTTGGAATATAAACTTAGGAAACTAACAAATGGAGGTATCACTATGAATGAAGCAAAAGTGGATTACTTAAACGGGAAACTATTTCCCATGATCTTAAAATTTTCCATACCAGCAGCTATCTCACTATTGATAACAGCTATTTATAATATTGTGGATAGAATTTTTGTTGGCAATTTTAATGGAACTTCAGCACTGGCGGGCTTATCCGTCTGTTTTCCCTTATCTTATATGATGATGGCTTTTGCTTTGATGTGCAGCGCGGGAGGTTCTACCTTTTTCAGTTTATTTTCCGGCCAGAACGAACCAGAAAAATGAATCGGTCTTTTGGCAATGCGATGGTGCTTGTTTGTGTATTCGAAATCATGCTAAGCGCTCTGCTGCTCCTATTTCCTGACCCGATCTTAAAGGTTTTTGGAGTTACGGAAACCGCATATCCATATGCGATCTTATATTATCGGATCGTGGCATTAGGGTGTATTTTTCAAGGATTATCGCAGTTATTTTGCGATTTTGTCCGTGTGTCGGGAAAACCAGTTTTAGGAATGTGCGTAACGGGCCTTGGAGCAGTCACAAATATAATTTTGGACGCTGTTTTCATCATTGTTTTTGATTGGGGTGTGATCGGAGCTGCAAGTGCTACTGTAATAGGACAGATTTTTTCAGCTCTTTTCGGAGCGTATTTAGTATTTGGAAATCGAACACAGGTCAAAATCTTAAAGGACATTTTTCATTTGAACAAAGAATTGTGTTTGCAGATCATTTCCTGCGGTTTTGCTTTTTGGGCAGCGCAGATGGCTATGGGATTTATCAGCCTTGTTTATAACAGTCAATTAGGAAAATATGGCGGCGATATTGCGATCAGCGTATATGCCGTCATATCAAGCATTATGACATTTGTGATTATGCCTGCAAGCGGTATCAGTCAAGGCATCCAGCCGATCATCGGGAATAATTACGGCTCTGGAAATTACAAGCGGGTCATATCAACGCTTTATCAGGCCACCGCATTTTCCGTGTCCATTACCTGTCTTATTTGGATCATCGTTCTCGTCTTTCCAAAACAGATCCTTGCCGCTTTTGGTGGAACGGAAGAAATGTTCCGAATTGGAATTTCCGGTTTGCGCATCAATTTCTGCATTACACCTGTTTTGGGATTTGTAATGTTGGCTACCACTTTTTTTCAGTCGATCAACCGTCCGGCACCATCTATTATCATAACGGTTTTACGACAGATCGTTTTTATAGTTCCATTTATTTATATATTGCCGGTCCTTCTTGAGATCAATGGTATTTTCTTTGCACAGCCGATCAGTGATCTACTTGCAACGGCTCTTTCAGTATTGCTTGTTTTGAAAGAGAAAAAAAGAATGATGTGTGCTCCTGTGCTGAGTTAAAGATCGAATTTTTAAATTGAAACAGGATATTTAACTGGAAAAGCAATACCCCGCCCGGTCCTGCCGGGCGGGGATTTTTTGCAGTTTCGCTTACGGTCTCCCGCAGCGGCCGGGGGCTGGTCCCGGCTCACATCAGCAACGCCGCGACCTGATATACCGCGAACGCCGCCAGCCATGCCACACCCAGCTGCCAGACCAGCGCCAGCGCGGTCCAGCTGAGGCTGTTCATCTCCCGTCGGATGGTGGCGATGGCCGCCACGCAGGGCGTATACAGCGCGCAGAACGCCAGGAACGCCAGCGCCGAGGCCGGGGTGAAGGTAGCCGCCATGGCCGCCCCGGCGGCGGCGTAGTCCGTCAGCGAGAAGCCGTAGAACAGGCTCATGGAGCTGACCACCGCCTCCTTGGCAATGAGACCAGTGAGCAGCGCTACCGCCGCCTGCCACGCCCCAAAGCCCATGGGCGCGAACACCGGCGCCACGACCCCGCCCACCAGGGCCAGGATGCTGTCCGCGGTGTCCTCCACCATCCGGAGGTCCGGCCCGAAGCTCTGGAGGAACCAGACCGCCACGCTCATGGCGGCGATGACGGTCCCCGCCCGGGTCAGGAAGTCGCGCACCCGCTCCCACACGTGGAGCCAAATATTCTGCAACGTCGGCATCCGGTAGGGGGGCAGCTCCAGCAGGAAGGGCGCGGGCTCCCCCTGGAAGACGCTCCGCTTGAGGATCAGCCCGGAGATAATGGCCATCACCGGGCCCAGGAGGTACAGCCCGAACACCACCAGCCCCGCGTACCGGGGGAAAAACGCCGCAGTCATGAGTCCGTAAATCGGCAGCCGCGCCCCGCAGGACATGAAGGGCACCAGCAGGATAGTCATCCGCCGGTCCTTGTCGTTCTCCATGGTCCGGGCGCCCATCACGGCGGGCACCGTGCATCCGAAGCCCATGAGCATGGGGATAAATGCCTTCCCGCTGAGGCCGAAGTGGCGCAGGGTCCGGTCCATGACGAAGGCCGCCCGGGCCATATAGCCGCTGTCCTCCAGCATGGAGAGGAACAAAAACAGCAGGGCGATCATGGGCAGGAAGGTCAGCACCCCGCCCACGCCGGAGATGAGTCCGTCCACCAGCAGTCCGGAGAGCCATCCTGGCGCGCGGACCGCCTCCAGCCACCCGGCCGCGCCGGGGCACAGCACCTCCTCCACCAGCCAGGCGATGCCGTCGGACATCCAGGCCCCCGGCCCGCTGAAGGTCACCAGGAACACCGCCAGCATCATCCCCAGGAAGACGGGGATGGCCCAGATCCGGTGGGTCGCCACGGCGTCGATCCGCTCCGTGACGGTCCGCTCCCCCCCGTGGTCCTTTTTCTTTACCGCCGAACGGACCACCCGCTCCACGAACCGGTAGCGGCTGTCCGCCAGCAGGGTCTCCCGGTCCCCCAGGGGGCTGGCGGCCTCGTACTCCCTGGCGATCCCGTCGATCTGGTCCAGGGTCGCCTGGTCCAGGTCCAGGTCCCTGGCCACCTCCTCGTCCCCGCTGAGGAGCTTGATGGAGGCCCAGTGGGCCGGGACGCCCTTCTCATAGGCCCGGTCGTGGATGATCTCGCTGATGCGGTGATGGACGGCGTGGGTGAAGTCGTCGTAGAGGTCGTCGGGCTCCACCGTGAGGCCGGTGTGCATCTGCCGGTGGGCTTCCTCCACCAGCAGGTCGATGTTCATGTTGTCCCGGGCGGAGATGGGCACCACCGGCACGCCCAGGCTGGCGGCCAGCCGCCCGCAGTCGATGACGTCCCCCTTCTTCTCCACCTCGTCCATGAAGTTCACCGCCAGCACCACCGGCCGCTCCAGCTCCAGCAGCTGCATGGTGAGGTAGAGGTTCCGTTCCAGATTGGTGGCGTCCACAATGTCGATGATGGCGTCCGGCCGCTCCTCAATGATGAACTTCCGGGCCACCAGCTCCTCCATGGAGTAGGGGGACAGGGAATAGATCCCCGGCAGGTCTACCACCGTGAAGGCTGCGTCCCCCAGACGGGCCTCCCCCTCCTTTTTCTCCACCGTCACCCCGGGCCAGTTGCCCACGTACTGGTTGGAGCCAGTAAGGGCGTTGAACAGCGTGGTCTTCCCGCAGTTGGGGTTGCCCACCAGGGCCACCTTCCAGGGACGCTGGTCGTGGGCGCGGGGGTCGTAGTCGCGGGGGTGCTGCTCCTGCTCGTGCCGGTGGGCCCTATGCATGGCCTCCAGGTCCTTGGGGCCGGTGCAGCCCATTTTGCAGCGGGCGCAGTCCCCGTGGCAGGACGCCCCCAGATGGTAGGCGCTCTCGGAGACGGCCTTGCCCTCCCTGGACCGCAGGCCGTCCACGCTGACCTTGATCTGGGCGGCGTCCTCCTTCCGCAGGCTCAGCTCGTAGCCCCGCAGGCGGACCTCCATGGGGTCGCCGAAGGGGGCCATCTTGATGAGCTCCACCGTGGTACCCGGGGTCAGGCCCATGTCGATGAGGCGGCGCTTCACCGCCCCCCGCTGGTTGCCTACCTGCTCGATGACGCAGCTCCCTCCGACGGACAGCTTGTCCAGGGTCATCGGTTCCTTTTGATTCTTCATAGATTTTCTCCTCGTATGCAGGGCCAAAGTTTGTTAGAACTAACTCTACACTTCTTTTGCAGGTTTGTCAAGGGGGTTTTTAGAGGTGGAGGAAAAACTATGGGGGAGTGCGAAACAGCCTGCTCCTAACAGCGTTTTTTTCTGTTGAGGGGCAGGCTGTTTCAATATTGAATGCGGGATTGCCGCACGCCGTCAGTCACTTATTTTTGCGGCCTGCTCATCCGACGGATATAGTCGCAAATCAGGTTTGCAGCGGCATCCTCTCCCACAGAAGCGTCAATGCACAATTCATATCCATGAGGGTCGCCCCATTCCCGGCCGGATACGCTTTTGTAGTAAGCCGCCCTGGCCATATCAGAACGGGCAATACTCTTTTTGGCGGCTTCCGGGCTGTCTCCATACATCTCCATCACCTTTTCCTCGCGGTAATGCTTGGGCGCGTGGATAAAAATACGTACCACGTCTTTGTAACCTCGCAGCACATGATCTGCCGAACGTCCTATGAGGACGCAAGACCCTGCATCCGCGATTTTGCGGATGGCCTTTTCTTGTGCGGCAATGGCTCGTTTAACGGGGTCAGTTGTCAGATACAGCTCCCGCATAACAGCATTTTCATCAGAGTTGATGCCGGAAATAAATTCTCGCGCCAGGCCGCTCTCCTGTGCCGCGATCGCTACCAATTCCTTATAGTAGCAGGGAATATCAAGTCGTTTCGCCACCAGCTGCCCGATCCTTTTTCCGGCAGAACCATGTTCCCTTGCAATCGTAATAATCGCGCCTTGACGAGAGGGCTGGACCACTTCCGCAGGTTTTTGTGCCGTATCCTCACAGTTCAATTCTCTCCAAACCCGGACCATGACCGCGCCAGTAATCAAAACAGCTAGGACATCCGCGACCGGTGCCGCCCAGAAAATGCCGGTAACGCCATGGAAAGCGGGGATCAGCAGGGAAAAAATAATCAACAGCGCGTCCCTCAAAATGGACAAGGGGGCGGCGACTTTTGCTTTGCCGATGGACTGTAAGAAAATGGCGCAAACCTTCTGAACACAGGTGACGAGGATAAGGGCAAGGTAAACGCGCAGGCACAGTACCGCAAAATCAAAGTAGACCGGGTCATCTGCCGAGCCAAACATACGAATAAAAATACCAGGGGCCGCTTCAAAGAGCACCATGCAGATCAGGCCCATGACAGCCGTCCATTTCACCATCCGTTTCAGCAGCTCGCGCACTCGATCATAATTTTTCGCGCCGTAATTGTAGCCCACAATGGGCTGCGCGCCAGCGGCGATACCGATTGCGACATTTAAGACAATCTGAAAAAGCTTCATGATCACCACGAATGCCGCCAGGGGAATATCCGCGCCGTAGATCGACTGCGCGCCATATTTGACCAGCAGGATATTGTTGACAACGGTGATGACCACAATGGAAAGCTGGGTCAACAGACTGGATGTGCCCAAAGCCATGACCGGTTTCAAAAGGGCGGCACTCGGTTTGAAGCTGCCGGCACTCACCCGGAAGGTCTTGGAGCGGCCTAAATAGGCGGCGCAAATGATAAAGCTGATAAACTGCCCAATAATAGTGGCCCAGGCCGCGCCCTTAATACCCATATCCAACACAAAAATTGCTACCGGGTCACCAATGATATTGATGATCGCCCCGGTCAGCATCGCCATCATCGCATATTGGGGATTGCCGTCCGCCCGTATAATAGACGCCAGCGTATTCTGCGTCATGGCGAGGGGCATCATGGCAAGGATGATCACGCCGTAATCATGCGCCATTTGAATATTGGCGTCCGTTGCCCCGATCAGCCGGAGCAGACCGTCTCCCCACAAGTAAGCGATCATGATAACAACCACACCGGAGAGGAAAGAGCCCAAAACCGCGCCTCCGACGCTTCTGTGAATATCCTTCGTTTCCCCTCTTCCCAGGGAAACACTTAACGCAGCGGCAGCTCCATCGCCGAAGAACAGGCTCAATCCCCAGCCTACGACCGTGATCGGGAAGATGACGCCGGTAGCGGCGTTGCCCAGGTAGCCCACGCCATTGCCGACAAAAATCTGATCGACAATGTTGTAGAGGCAAGAAATGATCAGGGAACAAATGCAAGGAACAGCGAACTTTCGCAGAAGCGTCCCCACCCTTTCGGTGCCAAGATAATTTGCGTTTTCCATATTGACCTCCTTGATTTGAGCAAAAAAACAGCACATGCAGACGCATGTGCCGTCAATATACCGACCGTCAACACACGCCGCGCATCTGTACCGTAATCAGGCTTACGCGCAAAAGCGCTGCATGTGTCGTTGATCGCCTATAAAATTCATGACATAGTATAGCATATCATTGAAATTTTTTCAAAGGACTTTTTGCACAAATTCCAGCCGCTATGTTTCTCATGTAATTTGTCTTAAAAGACATCCCCAAGCTCCCCGGAGTACAAGTGAGAATCATGTTCCACTAGACCGTGTGCCCCTTGCAGGTGTTAGGCCGCCTACGGCGGCCCCAACCCTAAGGCGGCCAAAGGCCGCCCCACGGGCAGTACCCCTTTGAAAGGGCGGCAGCCGGAGTTCTACAAGTACCAGAGCGGCTAAAGAAGGTCTGAAATTCGGAGGCTTCGCCTCCCCAGGAACCCCGCCGCACGGCCCTTTACTCCCCCGCCGAGGTGGCCGCCCAAGGGCGGCCCCGAGAAAGGGATTCTTAAACCG
>CAJTVO010000044.1 GCA_910579485.1 uncultured Oscillospiraceae bacterium
AGGCGGTCCAGGCCGCCGTGTCCTTCCTGCTGGCCGCAGGGGTGCAGTGTGCCCTCTCCATAGGGCTCTGACGAAGGGCAGAAAAACGCTCAATTACGCGCGGATTCGGCAATACTGGAAAACTTTTCCAATCATGTCGAACGAATTTCTGGGTTTTTAAGACGAAAACTACACGTTTCGACTTGTGTTTTCTGTCTGTTTATGGTAATTTGTAAGCAAGGCGCAACGAAGCTTCGATTTTTCGTCTAAAGAGACGGATGGCCCTCTATTCATGTCGACATGCAAACTTTTGAAAGGATCTACGCGTATGGACAACAGAATCAAAATCATGTTGGCGGACGCCGATACCGACGCCTGCAGTATGCTGCGGGAAGCCCTGGAACAGACCGGACGCTTTGACGTGACCGCTTCCACGGGCGACGGCAGCGAAGTCCTGTCCCTGATCGACAAAACAAGGCCGGACATCCTGGTCCTGGACCTGGTGCTGCCAGGATTGGACGGTCTGAGCATCATGCAGCGGATGGAGGGGGACCGGGCTCCCATGGTCTTGATGACCTCTTCCATCGCCAACCACGAGACCATCGCCCAGGCGGGCGAGCTGGGGGCGGCCATGTTTATCCGCAAGCCCTACAGCGAGGACGCCATGGTGGAAAACCTCCTCCGCCTGGCGGAGAAGGCGGACCCCAAGGTCCACGCGCCCGGGCTGGAGGAGCTGGTGACCTCCATCATCCACGAGGTGGGCGTCCCCGCCCACATCAAGGGGTATCAGTACGTGCGGGAAGCGATCATGATCACCGTGGAGGACATGGACGTGATCAACTCCGTCACCAAGGTACTCTATCCGGAGGTGGCCAAGCGCTACCATACCACCCCCAGCCGGGTGGAGCGCGCCATCCGCCACGCCATCGAGGTAGCCTGGGACCGGGGAGACCTGGAAACGCTGCAAAAATTCTTCGGCTACACAGTCAGCAACGCCAAGGGGAAACCCACCAATTCTGAATTTATCGCTATGATCAGCGACCGTATCCGACTCAAGCTTAAAAACGCCACCGCCTGACCGCGCCCTCCGCCGCGCAGGAGAACGCAAAGCTTACCGTCATGCCGGATATTAGAGAGAATTGAATGGAATATGCGCCTACAGACCACTCTCCCTCGCCGTGCGCGGCGGCGGGGGAGTGGGTTCTTTTTTTTACTTGACAAAGACGTTTTTTCCCGCTATACTACCACCAGTTGAAGCGATGACGGGAACCAGTAGCGCGGCATCGTCCTGCCAAGAGAGCCCCCGGGCGGTGGAAGGGGGAGAGGACGGCGGCGTGAATACATCCCTGAGCAGCGGACCGAAGCGGCGAAAGCCATGGGTAGGCTCCGCCGGGCGCGCCCGATACAGCGCGGAGGTCCTGCCGGGGACCTCGTGAGGCCGCGTCCCGGGAGGGGCCGGCGAACCAGAGGTGGTACCGCGAGTTTTCGCCCTCTGTCCATGTGGGACGGGGGGCGTTGTTTTATTGGCGGAAGGACAGGAAGGGAGCGGCGTATGCTGGAAAATAAAATACGGACTCCGGAGGAGGTGGAGGCCTATCTCCGGGAGCTGAAGGAGTGGATCGCCGGGGAGGAAGAGACGGAGGCGGAAGAAATGTCCGCGTTCTTCACCAAGCGTCTGGCGCGCTACGAGGACGTCCACCTGGGGAACTGGGGAGAGCTGTACGCCCATATCGCGGACTTCCTTGACGGTGGACTGGAGAAGCTGCTGGACATTGGCTGCGGCACTGGGCTGGAGCTGGAGGCCGTCTACCGCCGGTTTCCGGAGGCGGCAGTCACCGGGATCGACCTCTCCGGCGATATGCTGGCGAAGGCCAGGGAGAAGTTTGCCGGGAGGGATTTTCGGGGGATCGAGGCGGACTATTTTGTTCATCCGTTTCCGGCGGGGGCCTTTGACGCGGCGCTCTCCTTTGAGACGCTGCACCACTTCCCGTTTGAGAAAAAAGGGACGATCTACGAAAAGCTGTTTCAGACGCTGAAAAACGGCGGATATTATATCGAGTGCGACTATGTCGCCTGCTGTCAGGAGGAGGAAGACCTGTGCCGGGAACGGCTGGTCCGGGCGCGGAAGCGAAGCGCGCTGCCGGAGGACGTCTTCCTCCACATCGACACCCCGCTTACAATGGAGCATCAGGTGGAGCTGATGGAGCGTGCCGGGTTCCGGGTGCGGGTCCTGTACCAAAACTGCGGGACTGTGGTCTTCCGGGCGGAGAAGCGGAGGGACGCGTAATGGAACGGGAATGCTGCCTGCGCTGCGGCGGGAAAATGGTTCATATCGGGCAGGAAAAGCTGCAATTGGGGCAGTATTGGGACCAGCTTTTTTCGGGAGCGCTGGAGGTAGACATCTACTGCTGCCGGGACTGCAAGAAGCTGGAGTTTTACGCGGTGGAAGCGCCGGAGGAGGAAGAAGACAGCATTGCCCAGGTCCCTTGTCCCTACTGCGGCCAGCTCCATGAGATCGACGACCCCAAGTGCCCCCACTGCGGGCAGCGGCTGCTGGAGTGAGCCGCCGCACAGTAATAAGTGAAATAATTACAAAATTATAATAAAAGGAGACGAACTATGCAACTATACGAAGAACTGGCAGCCCGGGGGCTGATCGCCCAGGTCACCAACGAGGACGAGATCCGCGAGATGATTAACGCAGGCAAGGCCACCTTCTATATCGGCTTTGACTGCACCGCCGACAGTCTGACAGCGGGACATTTCGTGGCCCTGACCTTCATGAAGCGCCTGCAGCAGGCGGGCAACAGGCCCATCGCCCTCATCGGCGGCGGTACCACCATGATCGGCGACCCCTCCGGGCGCACCGATATGCGGAAAATGCTCACCCGGGAGGACATCGACCACAACGCTCAGTGCTTTAAGCATCAGATGGAGCGGTTTATTGAGTTCGGCGAGGGCAAGGCCCAGATGGTCAACAACGCGGACTGGCTGCTGAACCTGAACTATGTGGACCTGCTGCGGGAGGTGGGGGCCTGCTTCTCCGTGAACAACATGCTCCGGGCGGAGTGCTACAAGCAGCGCATGGAGAAGGGTCTCAGCTTCCTGGAGTTCAACTACATGATCATGCAGTCCTACGACTTCTACCACCTCTTCCAGAGCCACAACTGCAACATGCAGTTCGGCGGCAACGACCAGTGGTCGAACATGCTGGGCGGCACCGAGCTCATCCGGAGGAAGCTGGGCAAGGACGCCCACTGCATGACCATCAACCTCCTCACCGACTCCCAGGGCAACAAGATGGGCAAGACCGCCGGCAACGCCGTGTGGCTGGACCCCAACAAGACCAGCCCCTACGACTTCTACCAGTACTGGCGGAACGTGGAGGACGCAGACGTGATGAAGTGCATCCGCTGGCTCACCTTCCTGCCCCTGGAGCAGGTGGACGAGATGGACGGCTGGACCGGCAGCCAGCTCAATCAGGCCAAGGAAATTTTGGCCTGGGAGCTGACCAACATGGTCCACGGCAAGGAGGAGGCCGACAAGGCCCAGAACGCCGCAAAAGCCCTCTTCGGCGGCGGCGGGGACAACGCCAACATGCCTGCCACCGAGCTGACCACCGACAGCTTCGGCGACGGGGAGATCGGGATCATGAATCTGCTGGTGGCCTGCGGCCTGGCGCCCTCCAAGGGGGAGGCCCGGCGGCTGGTGCAGCAGGGCGGTGTGTCCGTCAACGACCAGAAGGTGACGGACATCGATCAGAAGTACGGCTGCGAGCTGTTTCTGGGCGAGGGCGTCATCATCAAGAAGGGGAAGAAGGTCTTCCACCGGGCCGTGATGAACTGAAGATAATAAAGACCCGCCGGTCGATGGGACCGGCGGGTCTTTCCTATGGACCGGACATGGCGCCGCGGAGCTTTTCCAGGGCGCGCTTCTCCAGGCGGGAGATCTGGACCTGGCTGACGCCCAGGATACGGGCGCACTGCTGCTGGGTCAGGCCCTTGTAGAACCGGAGGAGGATCGTCTCCCGCTCGCGGTCCGGCAGGGCGTCGATGGCCGAGCGCAGGGCGATCTTCTCCAGCAGATGCTCCTCGGTGACCGGGGAGGCCAGGGTGGACTCCAGGGTCAGGCCCTCGGCGTTCTCCTGCTGGAGGCTGTCCGGCGGCGCGGCGGCCAGCTCCGCCATGGCGATCTCCTCCGGGGTGAGGCCCGTGGCCTCGCTGAGCTCCGACAGTACCGGCTCCCGGCCCAGCTGGGCCCGCAGGCGCTCCCGGGCCGTGTAGACGCTGATGCTCTGCTCCCGGAGGCTCCGGCCCACCTTGATGAGGCCGTTGTCCCGGAGGTAGCGCCGGATCTCCCCGGCGATCTTGGGCACGGCGTAGGTGGAGAACTGGGTGCCGTAGGAGGCGTCGAACCCCCGGACCGCCTTGATGAACCCCAGACAGCCCAGCTGGTAGAGGTCGTCCGGCTCCACGCCCTTGCCGAAGTACCGGCGGACCACCGCCCAGATCAGGCCGCTGTTCTCCTCCAGCACCCGGGCCGCGGCGGCCTCGTCCCCCTGCCTGGCCTGGGCCAGGAGGTCCAGCGTCCCGGCGGTCATCGCGGCGCTCGCCGGGGCTGGACGCGGCGGCGCATGGTGACCCGGGTGCCCTTCCCCTCCTGGGAACGGACGGTGAGGCGGTCCATGAAGCTCTCCATGATGGTGAAGCCCATGCCGCTGCGCTCCTCGCCGCCGGTGGAAAAGAGGGGCTGCCGGGCCTTCTCCACGTCCGCGATGCCCAGGCCCCAGTCACGGACCGACAGCTCCAGGACGTTCCCCTCCAGGATGCGGGCCTTGATGACGATCTTCCCCAGGCGGTCGGGGTAGGCGTGGACGATGGCGTTGGTCACCGCCTCGCTGACGGCGGTCTTGATGTCCCCCAGCTCCTCCAGGGTGGGGTCCAGCTGGGCGGCGAAGCAGGCGACCGCGCCCCGGGCGAAGCCCTCGTTGGCGCTGTGGCTGAGAAATTCCAGGGATATGTAGTTGGTGCTCTTGGTTTTCATGACGTCCCTCCTTGATGCCCCGGGGTCCGGAGACGCCGGGGCATGTGATCGGTTTCCTTCGTACAGGCCCTCATACCAGGTCCACGTACCGGCCCAGACCCGCCGTCTCCAGGACCCGGGAGGCCTGCCGGGGGATGTTCACCACCACCAGCGTTCCGGAGAGGGCCTCCATGCGCCGCTTGGCGCGCAGGACCACGGCGATGCCGGAGCTGTCCATGAAGGTCAGCCCGCCCAGGTCCAGCAGGGTCTTGGCGGGCAGGTTCTGCTCCATGCAGCGGTCGATGGAATCCATCAGGCCCTTGGCGGCGTGGTGGTCCAGCTCGCCGGTGAGGGTGATGGTCAGCTGGCGGTTCTCTGCTTTGTATTTCATCTCCATGGCTCGTCCTCCTCCGCGCGTAAAAAAATGACTGCAGGCGTTTTCGCTTGCAGTCATTATAAGTTCTCCTGCCGTTCGCTTTTTGTCGAAAGGGGGCGGCGGGGGAAATTTTCCTTTATTTCTGCTCGTTCAGGTACAGCTCCACCCGGCTCTGGATGGCCTTGGCGGCTTCCTCCGCCGTCCGGTCACCGGCGAAGCAGGCCCCGGCCTGCTCCCGGACGATGGCCCAGATGTTCTCGTCCCGGCTTACCAGGCTGTCCGCCGCCTCGTAGAGGGCCATGATCTGATCGTAGTCCTCCTGCGTGGCGGGCTTGAGCATGACGCTCTTTCCGCCGACGAACAGATAGACGGTCCCCTCCAGCATGGGCTCGCCGTCCGGGCCAACAATCGTATTGCCGGTCTCGTCCTTCAGATAGCTGAACTCCATGCTTTTCTCAGCGGCCTGCTCAAAGTCGGCGCGGTTGACGGGGAAATCGAGGCCTGGAGCCGCCTGCTCCCCGGCGGGCAGCAGGACCTGGCGCAGGAAGCTCCAGGCCCCCTCGCTGTCCTTGCAGGAGGCGGACATCGCCATGCCGCCGTCCGTGCTGAAGCTGACGCCGCTGCCCCCCTCGCTGGGGTAGCCTGCGAAGGTCACCCCGCCGCCGAACAGGGCGCGGTACAGCTGGATGGACTGGAGGTCGTTGAGATATACCGGCAGCAGCAGCTGCGCGCCGCTGGCTACCCGGGTATACTCGTCCATATCCTCCCCGGAAGCCTGCGCCGGTAAGGAGGCGCAGAACTCCAATATCTCCTGGAATTCCGGGGAATCAAAGCGGGCCGCGCCCGCCTCCCAGTCCACGAAGCTGTCCAGACTGTTTGAGAACATCGTCTCAAAGACGGAATCCTTTGCCAGATCGGGGCCCAGGACGCTGCAGCCCGCAGGCATCTTCGCCAGGGCGGCGCGAAGCTCCTCCAGGCTCCAGCCCATCTTGTCCCCCACGGCGGCAGGCGCGCCCGCCGCCGTCTCCAGGGCGAAGCGCTGGAACACCTGATAGAGCTTACCGCCCATCGAGGCGGCCTCCAGAGGACGCTCCATGACCTTGTTCCGTCCCAGCTCGGGGTCGGACTCGATGTAGGGCCACAGGTCCGCCAGAAGGCCCCGGGCGGCGTACCGCCGCAGGGGGATGCCGCCGGACACGTCCAGCAGGTCCGGCATGTTCCCCGCCAGGATCTCCGTGTTGAGCTTGCTGAGTCCCGCCGAGGCGTCGGCGGAGGTGTTGTATTCGGAATAGTCCTGAATCTCGATACGGTACTGGCTGCTGGTGCGGTTAAATTCCAGCACGCGGGCCCTGGTCTCGCTGCTCAGGCCCATGGTGGCCAGGGTGAGGACCGTCCGCCCCGCCAGCTCCTCCTCCCCCGCAGGGGCCAGACGGGCCCAGGAGTAGGAAGCCGGCCAGCCGCCTTCCCGCAGCGCCGCCGTCCCCCGGCCGTCCGGCAGGAGCGCCAGGGTCTCCACTTGGCCCTTGTCCACCCCTGCGCCGCTCCAGCTCAAAACCTTTTCCGGCGCGGCGTTTTCCACGGACCAGCCGTAGAGGCTGTCGCCGCTGCTGTAGAAGAAATCGTATTTCTCATTCCCATCGTAGATACGGTCCGCGCTGCCGGACAGGGGCCGGGCGGACCCAAGGCTCTGGCTCTCCAGGTCGATGGGATAGACGGTACGGCCATTCCCGTCCCCGGTCACCGCCCCTGTGCCGCCGGACAGGGAGACCAGCCGCTCCACCGTTTCCTGCCCCTTGCAGGTGAAGAGCGTAGACAGGCTGGCGTCCAGCACGGCGACCGTGGAGCCGGAGGCGGCGTACAGCCGTCCGGACGGGTCCATCCGAGTATCCGTCACGGCCTCCACCCCCAGCTTTTCCGCCAGGTTTGTCACGTCGATCCGGTCCAGCTCCTGCTCCCCGGCGGCGTCCAGCTTCCGCCAGACCTGGCTTGCCCAGCTGATGCCGCCGTCCGCAACCATGAGACCGCCCCCCAGATCGTCCATAGCCATGTCCTCCATGCCGCCGGAGACGCGCTCCAGCACCCAGAGGGAACCGTCCTCACAGGGCACGATGGCGGCCACGGAGGCGCCCTCTTCCGGCGTGTAGCCGGACAGCTTTATCAGTTCTCCGGTGTCCGTATCCAACCGGTACAGCGCGGCCGTGCCCATGCCGGTGGAAAATGTGAAGCTGCCGTCATCCGAGCCGGTGGACGAGAAGGAAAAGCCGCTGGATGATGTTATCTCACCGTCCCCGTCCTCAGTCTCATCCGACGCCGCCTCCTCCAGACCCGCCAGATACAGATCGCCGCTCCCTGCGGCGGAAGCGGTGAGTTCCGTCAGAGGCAGATCCAGGGGGACGATGTCCGAGGTGTAGGCGGCAGTCCCGGAAAGCTCGCCGGGACTGCCGCCGGTCTGTTTCCCGCCGCAGGCCGTGAGCAGCAGGCACAGGGCCAGCAGGGCGGTCGTGATGTGTCGTGTGTGTCGCGTCATAAATGTATCCTCCTTGCCGCCGGCTTCTGCCGGCTGGGTATGGCAAGGAGGATAACAGATAAATCTTACATTGCGAGGGATAAAATTCTTACGAATTCTTACGATTCCATCAACAGCTGCAAATTTCCATCGCCGTCCGGTACGAGGGCCAGCGTTCCCCGTGATATCTCCGGACCCGCGTATTCAGACTTCACCACCTGCATCGAACTGCCCTTCTGTTCCAGGCGGTAGTCCAGGTTCCATCGGTCCTGAAGCTCCCAGAGGGAACCGGAGGCATAGTCGTACACGATGACGCGGTCGTCTATGATCCCGGACCCCATGCTGACGGAGGCGCAGAACTCCGGTTTGCCGTCGCCGGTCAGGTCGCAGAGATATACGCTCCAGACGGGCATTCCCCCAAAGAGGCGTGTTGTCTCGCCTCCGCTGCTGGCGGTCACCTTGTCGGAGGTCCAGGTAAATGTGACTCCCGGAAACTCCGGAAGGGTCAGCGTCCGGCTCTCGTCCCAGGGCATGTCGTCCGACAGGTAATAGTCCACCCAGACCTCCGCCGGGACGCCCTTTTCGCCGCACCCGGCGCACAGGAGCAGAAAGGCCGCTGCGGAAATGAGCAGGCTCCGTTTACTCATGATGTCACCTCACTTATACTCTGCCGCTCTGGTATCTCCGGAAGGTCAGCGTGCTTTGGTAGATTTCTCCCTCCAGAGACGCCTCCAGCGTACCGCCGGAGCGCTCCATCAGCTCCCGCATGGTGGGCACGCCCAGGCCATGACTGTCGGCGCGGTCCGGCGCGGGCAGGGCGCGGCTGCGGAAGCGCAGCGTCACCCGCTCGGGGGCTTCCCTCCAGGTGATCTCTATGGGAAAAGCGGGGTCGGCGTATTTGCGGAAGTTTGAGTAGAGATTGTCAAAGACGCGAACGGCATCCTCCGTGCGGAGGTAGAGGGTGAATTTCCGGTCAAAGACCGGAGGCTGGATGGTAAAGCCCTCCCGGCAGAGGTCGTCGCACTGCTCCGTCAGCAGCTGGCCCAGCAGGGCCCCGCCGTCCACCGCCTCCGGGGGCTGCTCCAGTCCGGAGGAGGGAGCGGCTACCTGGGCGCTGGCAAAGAGCTGGTCCGTGAGGGCCTTGAGCTGGGCGGCCTTTTCGGAGGCGAGACGGAGATATTCGTCGTGTTCCGGCTGGCCCTGGTATTTCTGGTAGGTCAGGATGTCCAGGTAGCCCGTCAGCCTGGTCAGAGGGGTGCGGATGTCGTGGGACAGGGAGGTGATGAGGCGGGCGTTGGCCCCCACCGCTTCCCGTTCGCCCTCCAGACGGGCCAGAACGGACAGGCGCAGGCGCTCGATGTCCTCCCCCAGGGCGCTGAGTTCGTCCCGGCCCTTCACCCTGATGGCGTGGTCCAGATCCCCCGCCATCAGAAACCCGGCCTCCCGGGACAGCGCCCCGATTCGATGCACCAGCCGGACGATGCCGGGAATCATCACGGCGCAGAAAATCAGCAGGGCTAGCAGCAGTCCCGTGAGACGCCCCACTCCCTCGTAGCGCTGGACCATCGGGCTGTTGGACACGAAGAGTACGCCGTCGGCACACTGGATCTGATGCAGCTCTGCCAGGAACTCCACAGAGTCGTTGGCCGGCGCGGAGGAGGTGAAGCCCACCACGGTCGAATAGGAAAAGTGATAGCTGGCATCGTCCGGGAGGCCGGAGGGCTCCATGGCTTTCACAGGGAACTCCACCACCGAGGGCGTGCCCACCACGATGGTATAGATGCCCTCGCCCATGGCCTGCAGCCTGCCCTCCCGGTCATCCACGACCTGCTGTACCGTGAGATCGTTTTCCGTCACATAGTCCTGATACGTCTGGATGAGGGCCGCGTTCCTGCGGAGCCAGAAGGGGGCGAACTGCTCGCTGTATAGGAGCCAGGGCGTGACCACGCCGTCCACCAGATAAAAGGCGGCGAAGGCCAGGACCAGCCCCAGCACCGACATGCCTACCAGCTTGGCCCCCAGACGGGAGAGACGGCCCTTCTTATCCAACGCGATACCCCTTTCCCCATACGGTCTTGATGTACTCCGGATGCCGGGGGTCGTCCTCCACCTTTTCCCGCAGGCGGCGGATATGGACCATGACGGTGTTGGAGGAGGAGGGGAAATAGGTCTCCTTCCACACGCTCTCATAGAGATTTTCCATGGAGAATATCTTCCCCCGGTTCTGCACCAGCATCCGCAGGATGCGCCACTCTGTATCCGTCAGGTCCAGCTCCCGGTCGTTGCGCCAGACCATGTTGGCGGTGAGGCTCACCCGCAGCCCGCACCACTCCGCCTCCTCCTGGACCGTCTCCGGCTTGCCCCGGTAGACCTGATACCGCCGCAGCAGGCCCTTGACCCGGGCCAGCAGCTCCGGGTAGGAGAAGGGCTTTACCAGATAGTCGTCCCCGCCGCTGGAGTAGCCCATGGTCAGGTCCGACTCCTGGCTCTTGGCCGTGAGGAACAGCACCGGCACGTTCCACTGCTCCCGCAGCTGGAGGCACACGTGATAGCCGGAGATGCCCTCCATCATCACGTCCAGGATCACCAGGTCCACCCCGCCGGGGTGTTCCGCCAGATAGGCCAGGGCCTCCTCGCCACTGGAGGCCTCCGCTACCTCGAAGCGCTCCCCCGTCAGGAGGACGCGCAGCACGTCCCGGATCTCCCGGTCGTCGTCTACGATCAAGATCTTGTCGCTCATTCGTGTTCCCCCGTGTTTTCTCGCTTTGGCGGAAAACCCCGCCCGCTTTTCTATTATGACGCAGAAACAGCGGACGGGGTTCCATCTTTTTTCTATTTTCGCGGGAAGTTGTATCGGTTTTGCATCAAAGCGACATCTGTTTTGTTATTTTTTGCGGAGAATAGCCCCTTTTACAGGAACAGGGACATGATGACCGGGGTGACGTAGCACTCCGTGAACGCCGCCGCCACGGTCAGCGGCGCGACGACCATCACCAGGACCCGGAGGAGGTCCTCCAGCGCCGCCAGGAGGGGTGTACGGCCGGGACGGCTGGTCACCAGATCGTTCATGGTCCGGCACAGGTGGACGCCGCAGGCGATGGAGAAGATCAGGGCGGGGATCTCGAAGACGCCGTGGGGCACGATGCCCGTCAGGTAGGCCAGCAGGGACATCCCCCGGACCATGAAAAGGGCTCCCAGCATCCCCAGAAGGACGCCGTTGGTCACAAGGCTGACCGCCGGCAGGAACAGGAAGGGCACGAAGCCGTAGGCCGCCGAGATCAGCATGGCCCTCCAGTTGTTCATCAGCAGGGCGAAGACGGACATCTCCCCCTCCTCGTTGACCACGCCGGACTGGGCCGCCTGCTCCATGAAGGTATTCATGGTCTGGGCCGCCTGCTCCGGGACCAGCAGGCCGATCCCCACGCCCAGGAGCACCGTCAGGAGCATCCCCAGGGCGCACATCCACAGGGTCCGGCGAAAGCCCCCGGTCAGGAAGTCCTTCAGCAGGGAGCCCTGCTCGTTCAGCCATTTCATCAGCCCAGCATCTCCAGTCCGATGCGCAGCCGCCACAGGCACTCGTCACGGCCCAGGATCTGACAGATCTCCACCGCGCCGCCGGGCGTCACGGCCTGCCCCGCCGCCGCGATGCGCACGGGCCACATGAGGGTAGCGTTTTTGACCTCCAGCCTGGCGGCCAGGTCCATGAGACAGTCGTGGATGGACTCCTGGGTCCATTCCGTCAGCTCCTCCATGGCGGGGATGGCGGACTCCAGCATTTTCCTGGAGACCTCCTCGTTGGTCTTGGATTTCTTGTTGGTGAACAGGTCCTTTTCATAGGGGGGCAGGGCCTCAAAGAAGCCGATCTTCTCGGGGATGTCCGTCAGGCGTTCGCACCGGGCCTGGAGCAGGGCGGCGATGGCGCGGGTATCCAGCGCCGGATTTTTCACCGCCTGGCGGATATAGGGCTCCGCCGCCGCGTGGAAGGCCTCGGGGGTCATGGCGCGGAGGTACAGGGCGTTGAAGTGGGTCAGCTTCTCGATGTCGAAGATGGCCGGGGACTTGGAGATGCCCGCGATATCGAAGACCTCCGCCAGCTCGGCGAGGGAGAAGACCTCCCGCTCCGCCTGCTCGCCCCGGGGGCTCCAGCCCAGGAGGGCCACGTAGTTCAGGATGGCCTCGGTAAGGTAGCCCTGAGCCTTCAGGTCCTCGTAGGAGGGGTCGCCGTGGCGCTTGGACATCTTGTTATGCTGGTCCCGCATGACGGGGGAGCAGTGGACGTAGGTGGGCACCTCCCAGCCGAAGGACTGGTAGAGGAGGTCATACTTGGGGGCGGAGGACAGATACTCGCTGCCTCGGACCACGTGGGTGATGCCCATGAGGTGGTCGTCGATGACGTTGGCGAAGTTGTAGGTGGGCAGGCCGTCCCGCTTGAGGAGGATCTGGTCGTCCAGGGTGGAGTTGTCCACGGTGATGTCGCCGAAGATGGCGTCGTGGAAGGTGACGGTCCCGGTCTCGGGGATCTTCTGGCGGATGACGTAGGGCTCCCCGGCGTCCACCCGGGCCTGGGCCTCCTGGGGGGACAGGGAGCGGCAGGGGTCCGCCGCACGGTCGAAGTTTCCGGAGTCCTCCTCGCTCTCGGTCTTCTCGCAGAAGCAGTAGTAGGCGCAGCCCTTCTCTACCAGCAGGCGGGCGTACTTGCCGTAGGTGTCCCGGCGCTCCGACTGGATGTAGGGGGCCACGGGGCCGCCCACGTCGGGGCCCTCGTCGTGGGTCAGGCCGCACTCGGCCATGGTGCGGTAGATCACGTCCGTCGCGCCCTCCACCAGGCGTCCCTGGTCCGTGTCCTCGATACGCAGGATGAAGGTGCCGCCGCCGTTGCGGGCGATGAGCCAGGTATACAGGGCGGTGCGCAGGTTGCCCACGTGCATGTAGCCCGTGGGGGAGGGGGCGAAGCGGGTGCGGATCTTGCCGTGGGGGATCTTGGCCTCCATGGCGTCAAAGTAGGTCATGTCCATTGCCATGATGGGTTCTCCTTTATTGATACTTATGATAATGTTGGGTCTTCATTTGACGAACGCAGGTAGTAGCCGGACGCCCTCCCGCCCTCCGTGAAGGACTCCGCCAGGCGGAAGCCGTTTTTCTCCAGGACCCGGATGGAGGCGGTGTTTTCCGTAAAGGTGAAGGCTCCGACCCGCTCCAGGGAGAAGCGGTCCCTGATCTCGTCCAGGAACAGGCGAAGGGCTTCCGTGGCCGCGCCCCGGCCCTGCAGGGATTGCTGGAACAGGCAGTAGCTCACCATGGCCTGGGGATCGCTGGAGGGGTCCATGCAGTAGCACCACACGTCTCCCGCGTACTGCCCGTCCACGTAGATGGTGCGGCCATAGCTGTTGGCCCCGGGCTCCTGGGTCTTCCGGAAGTCCGACAGGAACTCCTCCAGGGTTTGGGCCTTCTGGGGCAGGAAGCGCTGGATGGCGGGGGCGCGGGTCCGCTGGAAATAGACGGCGGCGGTCTCCGCCGTGCGCTCTTTTAACTGAATGTTCATCCGGCCCAGCCTCGCTTGACGGAAAAGACCAGATGGGGCATGTCCACGCCCTGGTAGTGCTTCACGAAGGAGCCCCGCAGGGCCATGCCGTTGCGCAGGGCCACGCGCTGGGAGGGGTGGTTGTTGTCCCGGATGATGGAGAAGAGCTCCGGGAAGTTCAGGGTATGGAAACCGTACTCCCGGCAGGCGGCGGCCGCCTCGATGGCGAAGCCCTGGCGCCACCTGTCCCGGCGGAGGTGGTAGCCGATCTCCGGGACCTCCCTGCCGTTCCAGTCCTGCAGGGTGATGCCGCAGTCCCCGATCAGCTGGCCGGACGTTTTTTCGATCAGGGCCCACAGGCCGAAGCCGTCCTTGGCGTACCGCTCCTGCTGGCGTTCGATCCACTGACGCACCTCCTCCGGGGAAAAGCCGTGTTCGTAGGCGTACATCACCTCCGGGTCGCCTAAGACGGCCGTCCAGGCGTCGAAGTCTTCCTCCGTCAGACGGCGCAGAATCAGCCGGTTCGTTTCCAGGATCATTTCGTTTCTCCTTCTGTCCGTATTTCGCTCATTATACTATAGATCCGTCCTTATCGCAACTATGAAATATCATCAGACAGGGAAATCAATTTTGAGAAAATAGCGCCGCATTTGTAGGGCGCGCCGGGGCCGTCGCGCCCTACAGACGCAAAATTGATTTCCCTAATCATCAGATGCTTCCCGTGCCACCGAGAATGAAAAAATACCCTCCGGGCGGGCCGGAGGCCCGTCTGGAGAGCGTTTCCTCTGTTCAGCGGATAAACTGGGCTGCGGCATAGCCCATATAGTCGCCGTAGCGGACCACGTACCAGTCCTCATAGCGGCCATAGACCCGGACGGTGGCTCCGTCTGGGATGCTGGCGATGATGGAGGCGTTCATATTGGGGCGGCTGCGCAGGTTCAGTGTGCCGCCTCCCGCGTATACGGTGCCCTCCCAGGGGTCGGTGGGCCAGATGAAGGGGATACCGAAGTAGTCCGTGAGGCTGAGGACCAGGTTGCGGGCGATCTCCGGGATATTGTTCTCGATCCAGCGGGCGTCCTCGTAGTTGTCGTGGTAACCGATCTCCAGCAGCACGGCGGGGAATTTGGAGTCCCGGACCTCCCCGAGGCTGGTAGTGGGGCGGGTATTCACCTTGTCGGGCAGGGGGTAGATGCCCCGCAGATTATTGACGAAGATCTGGGCCGCCCGCTGGCCCTGGGTGCTGGTGGGGTAGTAGAAGGCGATGATGCCGCGGACGTTGCCGTAGTTGCTCTCCGCGGCGGCGTTGGAGTGGAGGGCCAGGTAAAAGTCGTACCAGCTCTGGTTGGCCTGCCGGATGGAGCTGCCGGCAGTCATGTCAGGGGTATTGCGCTTATAGCGGATGCCGCAGCTGTTGAGGTAGGGGATCATGGCGTCCGCAAGACGGTTCATCCAGTATTCCTCGCTGCCGGTGCCGGTGACGTAAATGTTGTTTTCTTGTGTACTGGAGCTTATATTATGAAGATACAACTCCAAAAAATTAAAGCCGCAGATCATATTCGATATGGCGGTCCGGATATATCCTGATCTCTTGAATAAGAATGCGCCAAAACTCCTGTTTCTGTTCACTTTCCAGCTTGCTATATACCACTTCCCAGCCGGTAGACAGGAGCCGCTCAACGGTATCAAAGTTTGGCGCTCGCAATTCAGAAGACTCCTTCTGGAGCGATTCGATCTTATCCAGGTAGGTCCGCTGGTCTGCCCTGCACTGCTCCAGCGTGATCAGATCGTTCACATACAGGTCCTTCAACCGGTCGATCTTCCCGCGAAGTGTGGCGATTTCTCCCCTGTAGTCCCGCTGCCTTTGGTGGGGCCTGGCCTCCAGCTCCGCTTTTTGCCGTTCCATTTTTTCGCGGATCGTTTCCAGCAAAAACGCTTCGATCTTCCGCTGGCCAAGATTCGTCTGGTTGGAGCAGTCTGCGCTCCGGGTGTAATGAGATTGGCAATTATAATAATAGGACTCCTGGTTCGTATTGACCCGGCCGCCCATCCTTTTTCCACACTCGCCGCATACGATCAGCCCGGAAAAAATGTATACCCGGTTTTTGGGGGACTTCCGCACGACCCTTCTTCTCATTGACTGTATCATATCAAACTCTTCCTTTGTTATGTACGGCGGCGTCATGCCGTCCGCGTCAAAATACCGTCCGTAATATGCCGTGCTGTCCAACATCTTGTGCGCGCGGTGATATTGCAGCTTCAGACCTAACCGGCCAGCCTCGTCCATTGCGGCGGAAATGGATCCCCGTGCAAGATATGTGCGGAAGAATCCGTTTACCGCGGCCTCCAAAGCGGGGTCCTTTACATACTTTTTCCCTTCGATCTTATACCCCGGCATACGATCACCGGTCAAGGGTTCCCGCTTCTGGCGCTTCATCTCGTTGATAGCCTTGATCCGTTCGCTGGCCCGATCCGCTTCGTCCTGGGCCACGGAGAGCATGATGTTGATCTTCAACCGCCCGGAGGCCGTGGAGGTGTCGTAGTCCTCATGTATGGTGCGCCAGTCCATGTGATACTTTTCAAGGACTTCCTGCACCTTGTAGTATTCGGCGATATTGCGAAACCATCGGTCAAGCTTGGTGAAAACGATCAGCTCTCCCTTTCCCGCCCTTACATCGCCGAGAAGGCGCTGCAGTTCCGGGCGTTTGGAGGCGGGCTTTCGGGCGGAGACACCAGCGTCGATGTATATCCCCGCGACCTTGTGACCATTGGTCTTGGCCCACGACTGCAGAGCGGCGGTCTGGGCCTCGATGGACAGGCCGTGGAGTGCCTGCTCTTCAGTACTGACGCGCACATATAAAAACACTCGTTTCACAGAGCTCCTCCTTTTCTGATGTAATGAGAGGGCAGAGCGTCCTCCAAGACTTCTGCCCTCTATTCCGCCTCCGGTGCAACGCCGGGGGCGGTTTTATTCTTCTGGCGGGTTATCTCCGATAGCTAATTGTAGCTCTTCTTTCCCGTAATATAGAGCAACTTTATGTCTTAACTCATCAATAGAAGTGCAAGTCTTAGCTATTCCTGTTATCTGGTTAATATGGGTTATAAGGCGATTTACGCCGTATTCTTCCGTGAACCATTGATGATAATTTCTTCCATGTCTTGGAGCTGGTTTATTTTCTTTTAAATACTTAGCAACATCTGGGTCTAAAGCGTCATAAATTAACTCTAGAACCAGCTTCCCCCAATATTTGGGACGATGCTGTAAAGAACCACTCCACCCAGTGAGACGACCAAACTCCTCCCAAAGTTCATCTGGGAAAGTTTTCTCCCATGCTCTCAATTCGTCAGATATAAAGGCTCTGATTTTGACTTGAAGGGCATCTGTCTCTCGGACATATTGATAACCCGTAGCTTCATCGATCAGAGCAATCAAACCAATTTTTGCGCAGGCTGCTAATAAAACTGAACAGTTAATTGCTATTCCCTTCTGTTTTTCAGTGAGTGCAGCGCCCGAAGTAAAGGCGGTAACATAAGCAGAACAAATATCCAAAAAAGTTTCAGCGGATATACCCTTTGCTGTTATTGGATTTCCCGGGATATCAAATTCAATAATTTTTGATGTAAGTTCATCAGCGTTAATATATGGGTGAAGCGAGCGAACACCGACATATTTCGACAAATCCCCATTATCATCATTTGCGATTGCTTTTACCGTTGCCCTCATGTTTATGACCCGGCTTTCGTTATCAAGAACATAGCAGTCTATATCACGCCCGCCGAGATTAAGAAAGCCACTATATTTTGCAAATGGGGATTTTGGAGTTGACTGCCCATTCATTTAATATTTCCTTTTAATTTCCGTGGCCAAAACAAATCCTTGTTTTGTTGTATTTGTGTTTGTTTTTTTATCTTAATATTGTTTAAATTTTGCACATAAAAGTTTTGCGTTCCGCGGCCAAAAACCATTCCCCGGTGTGTCAACGCCGGGGGCGGTCTTTTTTATGCCAATACATCGTATATGATAGTAGTATTAAGTATTGATAACAGTGCCTTTTCTTGGTTCAAATCATTCAAGACATTTACAATAAGGGCTGAATCACTTAACCCTGCATCATCCATCAGCTCTCGAAGAGACTGTGCCATTACAACGGTAGCGTTTTTTGCAAGCATCCAGTTCTCATCTGTAAAATCGCCACCCGCTAGCTGAGTTGCGGTTACAGCTTCTGCGACTCCATCGGACCAAATGTTTGCAGTAATACCCGTGTCATCACAGGTTACTACGCATCCACTATAGTTTTCTTTAAGAATCATTTCAATAATTGAGGCTATTTCCTCTATTGATGTTATTGAGTCACTATCAATATCTTTCGTTTCATTTTCTAATTCAAAAGATTCAACTGGTTCAAAATCATCAACCGGCTTTGGCTCAGGCGGCTGAACGTCTGGCAACGCCGCCGTTCCCTTTATCTCCCCTGGCTCTTGGCTTGCAGGAAGCGTTGCAGAATTACCCGGCAGCTGTCCGCTCACCAGCATCGCCACCACGCACAGCGCGAACAGCCCCAGAGGGACATACGCCTTTTTCCCCATGAGGCACAGGATGACGATCAGGAGGATTGCTATCAGCGCACCGGCGGCGCCGACAAGACATACTATAAGGCCCATTTCTTCTCTCTCGTTTCTCTAAATTTTGTTTATGCTTGCCGTCACCCGTTCAGCTTTTTCAGATTCGCAAATCCAACAAACGAAAGGATCATCTGGATAATAACAAACATGAAATACACCGGGAAAAGCGCCATAGCAACGGCGTACAGGATCGCGCCGGTCAATGAGAAGCCGCGATGGCTCATCGCCCACCCAAGAGTGTTGAAGATCGCCGCCAGGACCGCGCAGATCAAATGCGGCATGACTAGAGCAGTTGCGATCCCGGCTCCTATCGCTTCCGCTCCGGATGAGCCGGAAGCCGCACCGGCCCAATAGAAAATGCTGTAGAGCGCATAGAGAACACCGAGGATCGCGGCGATCAGAAGCGCGGTACTCTTTTTCTTTCCGGAACCGGTCTTTTGCGGTTTGGCAGTTGTGTACGGCGTGGTGTAGCTGCGGTTTCCGCTGGTTGTTCTCTGAGTGTTTGAACTGCTGGGCTTGTCATCCATAAAAGAATTGCATCGGGGGCACATTTGTTCTATAATGCAATCACATCGGCTATGGAAAGGAACGTGATTTACATATGAACCAAATGAATGAGTTATATCTGACTTGCGATGAAATTAGGTTTCTGGAGATTGCAAATGACCCGGCTATTCGGTCAAGTCTTTTGGAGCGTCTTGAGAAATTAGGATTGCTTTCTGCTTTTCTGGAGGCAGAGAGCGGAACCACTGAATAAGCCGAATATCCTTTTCGCTAAGCTCCCCGCCATCGACGGGGGGCTGTTCTTTTTGCCCAGCGGGCCGGGGATCGTCCGTGTTGCCTAAGAGATAGTCGATGGTTGTTTCTAAAATCTCAGCAATTATAGAAAGTTCCTCTTGTGTCAGAGTTGTTTTTCCGTTCTTTACTTCTGTCAATTTTCCTCGATATGCCCCTATTTTTTCGTTTATATGTCCCCATTTTATGCCTTTTTGTTTTCTAAGAAAATCAATACGATTATATGTTGTCATAAAAATCACCTTGCTTTCTGAAAAAAATCAGAGTATAATAACTATATCACATTATGAGGAGGGCGTCGAAATGAAAAAGCCGTGGAGGATTCTGGTAGCCGGATTATTGGCTAGTTTGGTTATAGAAATATTGTTTCCAGAACTGGAAGGAATGCAGAAGATTTTGCTGCGCAGTATTCTTTGGCTTCAAGCAAACGATATATTAAAACCGGAGAACTGATATAAGGAGCGCCTTTATTTCATCTGAAAAGCACCCAGCAATAAATTCAATAACCCAAAACAGCGAATTTACGACAAACTTTGCAGCATCGTTCTGTCTTACTCCAAATAACGATACCACATAAGCGGGAAACGAAAAGATTCCTTTAACTGCATGAACAGGGCTCATGCTTATCCAAAACTCACGTATTTTTTCATCTTCTGCATAAAACAACTCAGGCAGCAGTTTTTCACAGTTATATTTGTTTGAAAACTCTGACAGGCTGTGATCGAGTTTTGCCGTTTTTGTATATCTCTTGATATACGGGTATCTCCTGAGTGCTGCTTTCAGTTCCTTTTTACATGGATTTTTGCTCTCATAAACAGATATGAACTTCTTTAGCTTTTTTATGGAGATTCTGATGTCTAAAACAGAGCAAACCGCTCTAATAGCAATAATCAAGTATATCGCAGACACTGTATAAAAGAAAACTTTCATTCGACATTACTTCCGATCAAACTTAAATTGAGATAAATAGTAACCATATCACATTATGAGGGGGTAGAATAATGTTTGCACGAGATATTACTTTCAAAGATTGGGGGACAGCGTTCCCCGAACAGCACAATGCATATGCCCCAAACGGTAATCTTGTTGGCTATGTCCGTGTTAGGAATGGATGGTGTTTGACATATTGCCCAGATTCTGGATCGAATGAAAAAGTTTATGAATCATACATCGGAGGGGTCGGTGGATATTTTAACTCAAATAATGAACGAAAGAAACATCTTCGGGAAATTAAAAAATGTATTGCCCAATGGTGCAATGAACATCCGGGGATTTATGGTGAGAACGACCTATAAAAGCGTCAAAAACTCATTATAATCAATCGCTCTGCCGCTAAAATGTTTGTTTACAATTCTTCTGAATCGACCGTCATTAACTACCAGCGTACAACCATTCACAAGTCCAGTTAGTGCAATGATCGCATCATTATAATGCTGCTTCGGATTGTCATTCAAAATTTCCGTATATACCTCAAATGCCTTATCCTCGCCTTCTGGAAGTATTTCGAATGTTCCGTCAAGTATCCAGCGATCAGGAGTTAATGTTGCAATTCTGCCAACATATTTCTTTTGAATATTGGCAACCAATTTTAACATTTTGATTGCGCGCATGGCGGATTCCCGGCTGACAACATCCATTCCTGTGTCCTCTTTGGAATTTATATTGTTTTCTGATTCCTCTAACTGTGTTTCAGTAAAATAGTATTCAAATCCCTTCTCTTTTGACGCATAAACTTTTTGCAAATCATTTCCAGATGCTTTGCAAAGAGAATCAAGAGCGGTTGTATCAAACATATACCTGTTTTTTACAGCATCCGTAATCATCACTTCTTTCTACACCCCTTCCAAACGGAGGGGTATGTTTTTTGGTGAATATGACGGTATTCTGATTATTTTCAGAAATCGCTTGACTTCTGAAAATAATCAGAATATAATAATACTTGCTTGATGCAACAGACAACACAAACCTCAGCCCCCATACGCGGGCTTTCAAAAATATTGTAGGTTGCTGGCACTTCTTATGATATATGGTTTCCGTTGCGTTGTCAAGCGTTACTTATTATTTTTCGGGAGGTGAAACATGAGGCTGAAAGAAGCAAGAAGGAAGGCCGGTCTTACGGCAAAGGACGTTGCGCTTGCTTTAGGCGTGACCTTCCAGAACGTCTACAACTGGGAGAACGGCTCATATCTTCCGCCGACAAAACGACTTCCGGAACTCGCTAAGTTATACGGCTGTACGGTGGACGATCTGTTGGCAGGCCAGGTGGAGCAGTCGGTACATAGCGCCCAGTCTGGCGCGTAGGTAGGGGGTGAGGAGATGAATTTTCCTAAATTGGTCATAGCGTCCGATGGGATACGCACTGGCGTTCTGCTGGACGGCGTTTTCATTGGACAAGGAATTGAGCGGCTTGAATTTTCAACGCAGAACAAAGACGGAGAACTGAAAAGCACTATCCGTTTCATGGATTTAAGTGTTGGCACCGCAAAACTTGATCCTGACAGCAGCAGGTTTGCCGAGTTCCTTGAGAAGCTGTCCAGTAAAGATTGACCGCACCTGCGGCAACAGGTGCAGTCAGGGAGATTATGGGATAAGGTTAGTTCCGAACTCCAGCCATTTCAAGATGGAATCTTTAACAAGCGGAATACCGTTCTGAATCCCAGAACCGGCATGCCGGAACGGATGCCCAGCCTGTTTGCGCAGCGCTGGCGCGAGTTCTGCTGAAATGGACAGAATTGGAAAGGAGGGAGGATCATGCATTTCAGCCAGAGGATCGACTACACCAATTTCCTGCTGGGCCGCTCCCGCGAGACGGACCCAGCAAAGATCGCCGCCATGCGTGACGCGGCGGTCCGGGCCTTGACCGAGGACAAGGGCATCGATCCTGAGACGGTTTCCTGCGAGTGCTATGCCGATGGCCGTGTCAAGGTCAGCGTCTGCGGCAAGTACTACAACATCTTTGATACCAACACCGGAAAGTTCTTTTCCGGGTATGTGGGGGACGAGCCGTCTCGGGCGTAACCGCCGCGATAGCGGCATAGCATGGAACAGACTTTTAAGGAGGTGTCCCCAATGACAGAGGATGAGCTGTTCAAAAAGGCGTGGTTGTTCCTGTATGCTGCTGCCGGTGAAAATATCGGGTTTGAGGTCAAACCTGCAGAGGATTTTCGGAAGGAGGACGCCGAAAAACGCAAGGACCGGCCGGCATAAAAAGTC
This sequence comes from uncultured Oscillospiraceae bacterium, assembly GCA_910579485.1. Lineage (GTDB taxonomy): Bacteria > Bacillota > Clostridia > Oscillospirales > Oscillospiraceae > Pelethomonas. The sequence goes on from CAJTVO010000044.1 coordinate 22,033, forward strand.
CCCGTCAGGTGGTGGGCACCTGACGGGGAGGGACAAGCCTATCTACAACAAACCTGTCACCTTGATTTTATCACGGGTGGCGGGAGAAATCAAGGAGGAAATCATGAAGACTATTAAAGTAAAGCTTACCTTTATCGAGCCCCTTCTGGGGACAAGCCCTGCCAATGAGGACGTATACCGGGACTTTATCGGAAGCAAGGCTCCGGACGCCTCCACGGTGGAGGACGAGATCGCATCCATTGGCGCGGAGGCGGTGGTGGAGAAGGGGATGACCGTCTTTCCGCGCATGGAGGATGGTGCTCCGTTCTTGTACGACTACCAGATCAAGGGATTTTTTAAGGATTCCTGCGGCGGTCTTCGCAAGGTGAGCGGCAGCGCCTCCAGTAAGATCAAGGCGTACAAGAAGGAGATCGACAAGTTGGTCTTCCCGGAGCCCCGGTGCATCCCAATCCGCTTTGACGGGGAGGTCGGAGAGTGCCAGCGTCCCCTCAGAGCGCAGACGGCGCAGGGCGAACGTGTCAGCCTGGCAATCAGCGAGGAGATCCCCGCTGGAGCAACAGTCGAGTTTTCTGTGACGCTCCTGTGTGAAGACCACGAAAAGGCAGTGTGCGAGTGGCTGGATTATGGCCGATTCTCCGGCATAGGCCAGTGGCGCAACTCCGGCAAGGGTCGGTTCACTTGGGAGGAGATCGATTAAGCAACGGATATGCGGTGCGACGCTGCGCAATAATCAGCAATGGAAGAGCATTGCTCGGCATAGACGAGCAAAGGAACGGCGATGCATTGATTCGCTAAGGCAGAGCAAGGCGATGTAACGAACGGCAATGGAATTGCGTGGCCAGGAATAGCTATGTAAAGGCAAAGCGGCGATTTGACCAGCTATGTCGCGAAAAGCATAGAAAATCCCCGCTCCTGATGACGTGATATGCTCCCTCTATAAGAGACAGTGAAAAGATAGAACTGTCATTATGGAGGG
>CAJTVO010000045.1 GCA_910579485.1 uncultured Oscillospiraceae bacterium
GGCTTGCTGCTCGTTATCCCAGCAGTTTCCGCAGCCAGCGGCAGTCCGCGCGGCTGACGATCCGAAACAGATACCACAGTCCGGCCAGCAGGAGCAGATAACAGCCGGTCATCCGGAGGGGGCCGCCGGCCATGGAGGCCGTGCATCCCGCAACCGCCGTGCAGGCCGCCGCCAGGGCGGGCTTCCCGATGGTCAGACGGATACCGGACACCCGCACCAGCCGCTGGAGGCTCAGGGCGAAATTGATGAGGTGGGTGGCGGCGAAGCTGACATAATAGCCCCCAAGGCCCAATTTAGGAAGAAGGGCCCACAGGAATAATACATCCAGGAATGACGTCAGGGTATTATACCGGGCGTTGGCGTTTTGCTGGCCCAGGCCCTTGCACATGGCGTCCACCAGGGCATCCATGTAGAGCATGGGCACGAAGGGAGCGTAGAGCCGCAGCAAGCCGCCTACCTGGGGCTCCTGGTAGAGCAGATCGCCAAGGACGTCCGACAGGGTGAACAGGAGGCCCCCCATACACAGGCCGAAGAGCATCGAGGCCCGCAGGCCCTGCCTGGCCAGGTACTGCACCCGCGTCCTGCTCCCCTGGGCCGCGCATCGGGAGAACTCCGGGATCAGCAGCTCCGCCAGGGAGACCAGCACCGCCGCGGGGAACATCAGGACGGGAAAGACCATCCCGCGGATCATGCCGTAGTCCGCCATGGCGTTGACGGTTCCGGCGAACAGGGCCAGCTGGCGGGGGATGATCAGGTCCTCGATGGTGTTCAGGCCCGAGCGCAGGGTGTCCGCCACCGCCAGCGGCAGGGCCGCCCGAAGAATACGGCCATAGGGGGGGCGCCGCCGGGGGCTCCTGCCGGCGATCCTCCGCTGCACGGCCAGCAGGGCCCAGAAGCCCAGCACGTCCGCCGCGCAGCTGCCCGCCGCCACCGCCAGGGCCGCCTGGCCGGAGTCCGATCCCGCCCAGCGGGCCAGCAGCAGGAAGGTAACGGCCATGGAGCAGCCCTGCTCCAGGAAGGCCACGACCACCGTGCTGCCCACCCGCTTGACGGCGGTGAAATAGCCGGTCATGACGCCGTGGAGGCATCTGACCGGCAGGAACAGGGCGAACAGCCGCAGGGCCGCTGCCGCCGCCTGGTCGCCGATCCACACCTCGCACAGCCAGGGCGCGGCGCACCACAGGGCGGCGGCCGCCGCGCCGCCGCAGACGATGCTGTACTGGAAGCATCCGGCGAGGACACTGGAGAGGCCGCCAGCCGTCCCACGGCCCAGCTCTCCGGCGGAGAGATAGGTGGTGCAGGTGCGTATGCCGGCCGATCCCACGGTAAACGACAGGACCGATACGGAGAGGACCAGCTGCAAAAGGCCGATCCCTTCCGCGCCGATGCGGCCGGAGAGATAGACCTGGAAGCTCATGCCGGCCAGCCGGAGAAGGAAGTTCGCTCCCGTCAGGAGCATCGTCTGGTAGAAGATCTCACTGCCTTTTTTCATAGCCACACCCCCATACATATATATGGGGGTGTGGTGCGAACATGCGGACTACCTTCCGGTCAGGAGGCCGCGCCGTCCGTCAGCTTCTCCCACAGGGCGGTATAGCCCGCACGGAGACCGGGGTCTTCATCCTCCACCCAGAAGCCCCTGCGGCCAATGTACAGCCTGGAATACAGATCGCCGGTGTGCCCGGTGATGATCCCGCCGAAGATGTCGTAGTCATAATCGCCCAGCTCCAGCTCCCGCAGGACCGGGCACGCATTCCAGGCCAGCACGGAGTTCTCCGTGGAATCGTCCCCCTCCTCCGGCAGGGAGCCGTCCAGGCGGCAGAGGGTGTGGTACTGCTGCTGGAACGCCTCCGGGTCCTCCAGAAGGAAGAGGAAGCTCTCCTGGGCCGACACGTCCGCCAGCAGGGACACCTGTGCGGCCATTATGCTGGCGGTGTCCGAGCTGGAGTCCACGTACTGCCGCAGCGACACTACCACCGCGCCGTCGCCGTTCAGGTCCTCCCCCAGGGAGGCGAGGGCGGTCTCCAGGGAGGCAACGGCGTCATCCGGCAGGGGGAGGGACCCCACGTAGGCAACCCGATAGTCCGGCTCTACCCGGTGGAGGGCGCGCCACACCGTACCGGCTACAAGGACCGCCAGGGCCGCCGCGGCGCATACGTACCACTTGTTATAGTACCACCAGTTCCTCCGCTTCTCCGCCGGGGTCAGTTCTACAGGGGCGTCGGGTTTGACGTCCTGATACTTTTTCTTCAGATATTCGCTTGCCATGGTCTGCCTCCTTGTTTCCGGGCGCGGCGCTTCGCAGGATCGCTCCCGGATAAAAAACTTGTGCGGATTCGTACAAAACTGGAACCATTGTAGCAAAATAGGCGGCGGCCGTCAATGACCATTTGCCGGATGCAGGAAAGAGTACCCCCGGAGGGCCGGCGCGCGGCCATCCGGGGGTACGGCTTTGTTTAGGATTCTTCTTCCTCACGCTCCGATGTGTGGAAGAAGGGGACCGCGGCATCGTCCCGCCGCATGAACAGCAGGCCGAAGGAGTTCGCGCCGCAGTTGCTGGCGATGGCGGAGGAGGCCTTTTGCAGATAGACCTTCTCAAAGGGACAGTACTGATTGACCATGTTCTGGATACTTTGAAGGGTCTTCTCATCCATGCCGGAGTAGGTGATGAACAAGATCCGCCGGTCAATGTTCCGGGTATCCTGGAGGGTCTTCCGGATATACTTTTTCGCCGCGTGGGAGAAGCTGCCCATCACCATGCTGCCCACCGCCATCCTGCTCTTGCGCAGGACCAGCACCGGGTGGAGCAGCAGCGCGTCGCAGAGGATCTGGATCCGCTTCGAGATCCGGCCGGACTGGCACATCATGTGGGTGCTGTTGATGATAAAGGCGGAGGAGATGAAGCGCTCCATCCGCTCCACCGTCTCCACGATCTCCCGCTTGGAGGCGTGGTGCTCCGCCATGTAGGCCGCGCACAGCACCGTCAGGCCCATGCTGCTGGAGAGGTGACCGGAATCGACCACCGTGACGTTTTCAAAGGACTTCGCCGCCTCCAGGGCGTTTTGGTATCCGCCGCTGACATGTTTGGCCATGGAGATATGGATCACGTTCTGAGCCTCGGTCAGCTTTTCCGCGAAGAAACGCTCGTAATCCTCCACCTCGGGGGGCTGGGAGCAGCCCTTGCCGCCGCCCGCCATGTGCATCAGCAGTTCGTCCGGCTTCAGCTCCAGGCCGTCCAGGAAGCGGCCCGCCTCCGTGCACACATAGTAGGGACAGATGGAAATGTTGAAATCCTTCCGGAGAGAGTCCGGGAGATCGCACACGCTGTCCGTGGTGACCAGGACGGAGCGCCGCTGGGACTGCTCGAAGATCAGGATATCCTTTTCGATATCCGACTGCTTGACCTCCTCGCTGATCTGCACCAGCTCCTTGGGCAGGATGCTCAGCACGGCCGCCTCCAGCAGCGCGCCGCTGACCGGCTTGGCCAGGTAGCCGCTGAAGCCCTCCTTCCGGTAGAGGAGCTGGTTGTCGCTGCCCGCGTTGGCGGTCAGAGCCACCACAGGCACGTCCTGGCACAGGCCGCCGGGCTGGACCCGCAGGGCGTGGAGGCACTCGATGCCGTCCATCTCCGGCATCATGTGGTCCATGAGGATGCAGTCGTAGTGGTGGTTCTGGGTCAGCCGCAGGCACTCGGCGCCGTTGGAGGCAGTGTCGATCTGGATCTTGGTCTCCAGCAGCAGCTTGGTCACCACCATCAGGTTCATGTCGTTGTCGTCCACCACCAAGATGTGGGCGTCCGGCGCCTCGAAGCTCTGGCGGTAGGGCTCCCCGTCGCTGGACCGGGACCGGGAGGTCAGGGTGAAGGTCCCGAGGGCCTGCTCGTCGATGATGTCCTGGTCCAGCGAGACGATGAAGGTGGACCCCTTGGTATAGACGCTGTTCACGCTGATCTCGCCGCCCATCAGCTCCACCAGCTGGTGGACGATGCTCAGGCCCAGGCCGGTGCCCTCGATGTAGCGGTTCTTCTCCTCGTCCACCCGGCGGAAAGCATTGAAGATGTAGGGGATGTTCTCCTTCTTCACTCCCATGCCGGTATCCTCCACGGAGTACCAGACACGCACCCGGTTGACCCCCTGGCGCTCGCAGCGGACGGAGAGGGTGACGGAGCCCTCGCTGGTATATTTGATCGCGTTGTTCAGCAGGTTGATCAGGATCTGCTTGATGCGCACCTCGTCCCCGCAGAGCATACTGGGAATGGAGGAGTCCACGTGGAGCTTGAACTCCAGGCCCTTCTCCTTGGCCTTGATCCAGATCATGTTGACGATCTCGGAGAACAGGGCCCCCGTCTCGTAGGAGACGTTGACGATCTCCATCTTGCCGGACTTGATCTTGGAGATGTCCAGAATGTCGTTGATCAGCGAGAGGAGCATCTTGCTGGCGCCCTGGATGTTCCGGGCGTTTTCCGCCACCTCGTCGGAGATGTCCTCCCGCAGGATGATCTCGTTGAGCCCGATGATGGTATTGATGGGGGTGCGGATCTCGTGGCTCATGCTGGAGAAGAAGTTGTTCTCCGCCCGGTTCAGCTCCTCGATCTCCTTCTTCTGGCGCTGGGAGAGGGCGTTCTCCTCCTCGTACATCCGGCTCAGGAACATGAGGAGGACGCTGGTGAGCAGGCCCACCATGATCATGGAGAAGGCGGAGTCGAAAAGGGCATTCTGATTGAAGCCCGGCATGGTGATCTCCGGGAAATAGTAGGCGGTGCCGTAGCAGAGCATGGTCTCCACCGTACACAGCCCGAAAAACACGATCCTGCGCCGCCCTTGCAGGGTGATGCAGACATAGATGAAGCAAAGCACGAACCACTCCGGCACGCCGCTGTAAAACCCGCCCGCGGAAAAGAACGTGACAGGGAACAGCGTGAGCAGCAGGACCGCGATGACCGTGGCGCCCGTGTGGATCTGCTGCTTTCGGATGCTGATCCGGACGATCACCCCCATGGCGGCCAGACTGACCACCAGCATCAGGATATTCCAGACGCTCCTGCCCATGGGCAGAGTAAACGCTATCGCGATCATGCAGACGCCTGTGACGATGCGGAACATCCGCTCCCGCAGGCTGATCCGGTGATCGGTGATGATCTCAAACCATTTTTTTAACACGACGTGCTCTACCCCTCAGAACATATATTTTTCAGGACCGCCGGGGATTTCACTGCCCGGCGATCTGCGCGCACAGCTCCTCGTAGGCGCGCATCAGCGCGGCATGGCGCGCGTGAATGAGGTCGATATCCCCCCGTTTGCCCGCCAGCTCCAGCTCCTTGGCCTGGGCGGAGAGAGCCTCCGCCCCGATGGTCAGAGAGGTACTCTTCAGCGCGTGGACCTTCACCGTGTAGCCTTCCCAGTCGGCGCTCTCGTAGAGGGAAGCGATCTCGTCATGCTTCTCCTGGGCCTGGGCGGCAAACATCCGCAGCATTTCACGGTAAAAGTTCCCGTCCCCGGCGCAGTATCCCAGACCCAGCTCCACGTTGACGCCCAACCGGGCGAGATGCTGGAAGCCGTCCGCAGGCGAGGCAGCCTCCAGAGCGGCGGGTTCGGCAGCGGGGCCCGGCTCCGCTGCCGGGACCTCCGGTTCCGGTACTTCCGGAGCCGCCGGGGCGGGCTCCAAGGCGGCGGCCACAGCGGTGGCTGTGGATCTTTCATCGTACCGGATGCAGCTCTTGGGCAGGACCTTCCGCAGTACCCGCTCCAGAACGGTGCGCTCAATGGGCTTGGGGACAAATTCCGTAAAGCCCTCGCTGCGGAACATCTCCCGCGCGCCGCTGACGGTGTTGGCTGTCAGGGCGATGGCGGGGAGGTCCTGATAGATGCCGTTGTCGATCTCCCGGATACGCTTCAGGGTCCCCACGCCGTCAAGGCCGGGCATCATGTGGTCCAGGAAAATAATATCGTAGGACTCGCCGCGGCAGCGCTCGATGGCCTCCCGCCCGCTCAGGCAGGTCTCCACATCGATGCCGTAGCTCCCCAGGACGCCCTTGGCTACCACCAGGTTCATCTCCTCGTCATCCACCGCCAGGGCCCGCACGCCGACGCAGGTAAAGGGCTTCCGGCCGGCGGCCTGGGCCTCCGCGAAGCCCCGATCCCCGATCTCGCCGTTGAGCAGGTTGGCCACAGAGAGGGCTGAGAAGGGCTTATGAATGATCAGCAGGCGGCTCGTGTTGCTCAGAGAGAACTCCTTATCCGCGATGACGATCACCCGGAGGGAGGCCGCCAGCTCTTCGTAATAGGCCGGGTTCTCCTGATATTCCGCCTGGGCGATGAACACGTGGGTCAGGGGGCGGCTGCGCTGCAGCTTTATGAGCCCCTCAAAGTTATGGATCTGATAGCCGTTGACGCCCAGGCCCGCCACAAGGCTTGAGATCAGCCCGTCGTAGTACTCCCGGACCTCGTCGCAGGAGTACTTCTCGGGCTTGAAATAGCAGGCGATGCAGAGCTGGTCCGGCTGGTTGAGCGTGATACACGGCCTGCTGTCGGTGACGCCCTGGGGGATCACGATGTGGGCGTGCAGCCCCTGGCGCTCCGTGCTCTCAAAGTGAATAAAGCCGCCCATGGCGGTCAACAGCCCCTGGGCGATGGGCAGCCCCAGCCCCAGTCCCCCGGCGAATCGGCTGCTGCCGGAATCCGCCTGGTAAAACACGTCGTACATCTGGGTGAGCTGGGAATCCGTCATGCCGATGCCCGTATCCCGGATGTCGATGATGAGGTTGATGCCGTAGTCCTCCGGCCGGCAGCCGATGCGGACGTTGACGCCGCCCTCCTCGGTAAACTTGATGGAGTTCTCCACCAGGATCTTGAGGACGTGGGAGATCTTCTCCACGTCACCTACCAGAACCGCCGGCATCTTGGGATCGATGTCGAACACCAGCTCCAGGTGGTTCCGGTTGCTCTGGAGGGCGGTCATGGTGATGACGTCGTTGAGCACCGAGGTGATCATGTACTCCTTCTTGGCGGGATTCAGGGTGCCCTCCACGATCTCCGTGTAATCCATCATGTTGTTGATCTGGTTGGACAGGCGCTTGCCCGCCATCTTGATGGAGAGCATATCCGAACGGATGTCTGGGGTGAGATCCTTCCCAAGGGCCACGTCGCTGATCCCGATGACCATATTGATGGGGGTGCGCAGCTCGTGGGAAACATTGGAGAGGAAGACGGCGTTCTGCTTTCCCGCCGTCTCCAGTTCCTCAAAGATATGTTCATACCACTTCCGCTGCTCGGTCCGCCGGTTGATCCAATAGTCCGCCAGGGCCGCGCCGCCGAAGACCACGGCGGCGCCCAGCACCAGGCGGAATATGTTCAGCGGGGGCACCCAGCGGCTGATGGTGCGCAGGGCCAGCCACTGATAAAGGAGGGCCGCTCCATAGATGGACTGTATCGCGTAGAGGACCCATTTCTTGTTGAGCATGAACAGCGCGAGGATCAGGATGCAGGCCATGCCGGGGATGTCAAAGAGGATGACCGGATGCACGCTGAAGTAGAAAAATTCTATCAGCAGCAGCCCGACACACAGGTTCTCGTAGAGCGTATCCGAACCGATCCTCGCGATATGCAGGAGCCAAACGCTGACGCACCCCACCGACATCAGCGGGATCATCCACGGCTCCCAGGACATCACCAGGGTGACCAGACTCATCAGCGTGCTGAATACCGTGGTGATGACAGCCAGCAGCAGATGCCGGCTCGTCTGTTCTCCGGCGTTCATTGCTTCTCAAACTCCTGAGCGATCCGCTTCATAAGCTCCTGAGGCTGGAAGGGCTTCATCAGGTAGTTGACCGCCCCCAGGCGGATGGCGGAGCGCACGTCCTCCTCCAGCCCCGAGGCCGTTAAAAAGATCACGGGCAGGTTAGGGGCGAACTCCTTCATGCGCTCAAAGGTCTCGATGCCGTTCAGCTTTGGCATCTCGATATCCAAAAGGACCAGATCGACCGGCTCGCCCTTGATCTTATCCAGGGCCTTGATGCCGGAATCGGCCAAAAGCACTTCGTAGTCATTCTCTAGGATCATCTTGGTCCGTACAAGATTCATGGTGTCGTCGTCTACCACCAGAATACGTTTTTGCATATCATATGCCTCCCTGTTTCATTACTGGGGTCTCCCAAACCCCACGGCGTTCATTCTAATAGAAAATTCTGAGAAAATCAAGTCTATATTCCACACAAAAAGTAAGATTCAGTTTAGCGCAATCTGCCAGTGCGCGCCCCCTCAAGAGAGAGCAGGGCTTTCTTTTTATCGAGCCCGCCCGCGTAGCCGGTCAGGCTCCCATTGGCGCCAAGGACCCGGTGGCAGGGGACCAGGATGGAGACCGGGTTATGGCCCACCGCGCCGCCTACGGCCTGGGGGGACATATGGGGCAGGCCCCTTTCTCCGGCGAGGCGCTTCGCCAGACTGCCGTAGGTGGTGGTCTGGCCGTAGGGGATGGTCCGGAGGAGCTCCCAGACGCCGTTTTGGAACGGGGTGCCCGTCAGGTGCAGGGGGACGGCGGCCTCCGGCTCCCTTCCGGAGAAATATTGGTCGAGCCAGCGCTTGGCGGCGTCGAATACGGGGGTATCCTTTTCTTCGTGCTCCTCGTCCAGGCGGAGGGCAAAGTATTTTTGACCCTCGAACCACAGGCCGGTCAGACCGGACTTGTCCGCCGCCAGCAGGATGCCGCCCAGGGGCGACTGGTATCGGTTGGTATATTGCATAGCACACCTCCGGATAGATATCGGTCGCGATCCGCTCTTCCATAATAGGCTGTGGGGGAAAAGCGGGAGGACGGATCGCCCGTTCCTCCCGCTTTTTATTTTTGATCGATCAGTTTGCAAGCAGATGAAATAAAAAAGGTACGCAGCAAATTATGATAGCACCTACTATGCAAACTGTAAAAACATATATGACTTTCTTACGTTCATCTTTTTTCATTTCGCTTCTCCTCTCTTCGAAGAACGGCAGGGATGGGGACAGAAGCTCGCTCAGAGGCGGAATTTGCAGCAAAAGGCCTCGCCGGGCAGCAGGTCCGCCCAGAAGGTCTCGCCGTCCGGCAGGCAGAGCATACGGCGCTGGGGGACGTCCGTGCGCAGGACACCCTCGCCGCCGGCGGGCGTCCAGGAGATGTCCACCGTGATCCGTCCGCTCCCCCGCAGGCCCTGGACCCGTCCGGTCTCCCAGGCCTTGGGGAGGGCGGGAAGAAGATGGACGCGCTCCCCGCAGGATCGCAGCAGCATCTCCGCCACCGCCGCCGTGAAGCCGAAGTTGCCGTCGATCTGGAAGGGGGGATGAGCGGAGAAGCCGTTGGCATAGCTCCCGCCGCCGGTGACGTGGGTCCCGCCGTCCTCCACCAGCCGCAGTTGGAGGTTCAGGAGTTTCAGCGCCCGGTCTCCCTCGCCGTGCCGCGCCCACTGGCAGGCCTTCCAGCCCATGCTCCAGCCGGTGCCCTCGTCCCCGCGCTCCTCCAGGGCCTGGCGGCAGGCACGCATCAGCTCCGGGGAATCCTCCTGGGTGATCTGGTCTCCGGGGTATACGCCGTAGAGATGGGAGATGTGGCGGTGATGGACGTCGCAGGGGGGATGGGGCTCGTACCACTCCAGCAACGCGCCGGACTCCGTTACGCCGTGGGGCCGCAGGCGGTCCAGGGTCTCCCGCAGCCCGTCCGCCCAGTCCCGGTCAATGTCCAGGATATGGCAGGCCGTCACGCAGTTCTGGAACAGCTCCCTGGCGATGGCCATGTTCATGGCCGTGGTGCGGTCAAGGGCGCAGGGGGCCCCCTCGTGCCGGAAGGTGTTTTCCGGGGAAGTCCCCGGCACGAGGACCAGGGTGCCGTCCTCGTCCTCCCGCAGGAGGGCGAGCAGGAAGTCCGCCGCCGGGCGCATGACGGGGTAGGCCCGCTGGGCCAGGAAGTCCTTGTCCAGGGTATATGTGTACCATTTGAACAGCGGGCCGCACAGCCAGGGGCCCGCCATGTACCAGAAGGCGTACTCCGTACAGCCCTCCGTGCGGTCGCCCACCGGCCAGGTGAACCGCCAGAGGTCCGAATTGTGGTGGGCCGCGAAGCCGGGAGCGCCGTAGAGCAGCCGGGCCGTGTCCCGCCCAGCCTCCGCCAGCTCCTCCGTCAGGCGGGTGAGGGGCTCCTGGAGCTCCTCCAGGGCGCAGGGGAGGGCGGGCCAGTAGTTCATCTCCGTGTTGATGTTCAGGGTGTAGTTCCCGCTCCAGGGAGGGCGGACCAGGTGGTTCCATATCCCCTGAAGGCCCAGGGCCTGCGTCCCGGGACGGGAGCCGGAGATCATCAGGTACCGCCCGTACTGGAACAGCAGGGGGTACAGCCCCAGGTCCGGGGACCGGGGATCGAATTCCCGCAGGCGCTGTCCGGTGGGGACATCCTGACGGGCATCCTCCCCCAGGGAGAGGGCGACGCGGTCGAAATACTGCCGGTAGTCTCGGATATGGGCCTCCCGCAGGGCCTCCCAGTCCGGCGCGGCGGCGAGGCCGGCGCGGCACCGTTCCAGCAGCACCTCGTCCGGCGTGTCCGGCAGCTCCCGCCAGCTCCGGAAGCTGGTCCGGGCGGCGGTGAGGATCAGGGCCTCGTCTGCGCCCTCCAGGATCAGGCGGCCCTCCCGTTCCGTCAGGGTCCCGCCCCTGTGGCGGACCTGGACCAGCACGGCGGCGCGGACGCCCTGATGGGAGGGCTCCTCGTGGTACTGCACCGGCTCCGCCAGGGTGTTGCTGTAGTTGGGCTCCGCCAGGGACGGAGCCTGGACCAGCATGGAGAGCTCCCCCGCCGAGACGCTCGTCCGATGCCGCAGGGGGCCGTCCAGGGTCAAGGAGACGCAGAGCCCTCCGGCCTCGCGGGTGGTCAGGTGGAGGGCGGTAACTTGATGGGGGGCGGAGACCAGGACCTCCCGCTCCAGACCGCCCTGCCGGGAATAGAGTATTGCCGTGTCCAGGTCCAGGCGGCGGAGGTAGTCTCCGCCGGGGACGTTCCGGTAGGTCAGGACCAGCTGGCCCAGGGGCTCGTAGGACTCGCCAGGGAAGAAGCTCATTTCCTTCTCAAACAGCGCCTGGGCCGCCTGGTACTGCCGGGCCTCGATCAGCTCCCGGATTTTCCGGAAGTGGAGGCTCTTGTCTTCGCAGTCCAGCGTCCTCGGGTAGCCGGACCAAAAGGTGTCCTCGTTGAGCCACAGCGTCTGACGCTCTATGCCGCCATCGTCCATGACGCCCAGCCGCCCGTTGCCGCCCGGGAGGGCGTGCGTCCAGCGGGCCGCAGGCCGGTCATACCAAAGTTCCATTTTGCGTGCCTCCAAACTTATCGATCGTTTTTAAAATGTGACCGTCATGCCGTCATAGGAGGCGGCCATGCCGAAGCGCGCGGCCTGGGCCGCCATCTCCTCGTGGAGCCAGCCGCCGTTGTGGGAGAAGTGATTGACCACCCAGACGGTGTCCTCGTCCGCAAGGCCCCGGGATAAGAGGATATCCTTCTGTTCCGCCGCGTCCATGAGGCCCATGTGGTAGGCCCCGTCCCGGTGCTGCTGGCTGGTGCAGTCCAGGCTCACCAGGCTCAGCTTGCCGGGGCATCCGGACAGGGTGTCCAGGTTTTCCTCCGTCAGAGCGCCGGTATCGTGGGCATAGAGGACGCTTTTCCCGTCCTTGGCGATATGGTAAAACAGACAGTTCTCCTCCCGGGCGTGGGTGGCCCGCAGGGGGGTGACGGTGTAGCCTCCGGCGGCGAAGGGCTGGTTTGCTTGGGCAAGATGGAACATGTAGTGGTATTTCTCGCTGCCCAGGCTCCCGCAGGCCCGTAAAACGCCGCGTTCTACCGCGTCGTTGCCGTAGACCTGAAGGGTATCTTTATACGTATGAGAATATGGCGGCCGAAGAAACTCCAGATCCTCTGGGTAGAAGTGGTCCGAGTGGCTGTGGGTGATCAGCAGGGTGCGGACCTTGCTCAGATCCAGGCCGCAGAAGAGGCTGTGGAGATAGTTGTCCGGGGGCAGGTCCAGCAGCAGGGCGTCGTCGATCAGGGCCTGGGACCGGGTGCGGATGTTCTTTCCGCCCAGACGCCGGGCCTCCTGGCACACGTGACATTGGCAGAATACGCCGGGCCAGGCCTCACCGGCCGCAGTGCCGTAATAGGTGATCTTCATGTCGGTCCTCCTTTTTTGGTGAGCTCGCGCGTGGGAAGCTCCTTGCGGTCATTATACACGTCCGGCGGGACAATAGCAAGCGGGGATGCGGATATAAAATTCGTCCGGAAAAGCCGGGGGAAGGAAAAATACGGTTGTCATCTGGCAACGGCTGTGGTAAGATAGAAGGAAAAGAGAGACTGTATACAAATGAGAGGATCATAAGAACATATGGATAATCATATTTTTCGAGGCGCGGCCCTGGGCTTCAACCGCCAGGACGTGATGGAGTACATCGAGAAGACCCAGAAGGAGGGCGAATCCGCCGCCGCCGCCCTGACGGAGCAGCTGAACGCCGCCCGGCAGGAGCTGGAGGATCTGCGGAGGCAGCTGGAGGATGGGACCGCCCGGGAGGCGGAGCTGTCCGCGCGGCTGGAGGAGGCCCGGGAGAGCCTGGACCGGGAGCGCGAGGCCCGGGAAGCCCTGGAGCAGGAGACGGCGCGGCAGGGCGATACGATCCGGACGCTGACGGCGGAGCGGGACCGGCTGGACGGCGAGGCGGCGGAGCTGCGCCGTCAGAGCGACGATGTGCGCCGGGAGAAGGAGAAGCTGGCCCAATTGGAGCTGGACGCCCACCGGCGGGCCGACGAGCTAATGGAGCAGACCCGGGAGGAGGCCCAGAACGTCCTGTCCCAGGCGCAGGAAAGGGCGGAGGGGCTTTTGCGGGCCGCCGAGACCCAGGCGGCCGGCATGGTCGCCCAGGCGGAGGCCCGGCGGGGCGCGCTTTTGACGGAGGCCCAGACGAAGATCGAGGATTCTGCCCGCCGGTGCGGCGAGTTGTTCGATACCTGCGAGCGGATCAGCGCCCATATCGCCAATGAGCTGCGGAAGCTGGATGTGGCCAACGCCCAGCTCCCCATTGGGCTGGGCGGCTTGAAGAGCGGGATCGGGGAGCTGGCGGAGAAGGCGAAGGAGCGGTAAAGGCCGCCGGATTTTTTAAATTGACAAATCCGTGAGGATTCGTTATAATATACTTTGCCTGCCTGGTTTGGGCGGGCCATCCATGCGCCAGTAGCTCAGCTGGATAGAGCACCTCCCTCCTAAGGAGGGGGCCGGGGGTTCGAATCCCTTCTGGCGTGCCAGCTCAGAAATTCCCACCACTGTTCCGTTTCCGGCTTTGCCGAAAACTGCACTGTGGTGGGAATTTCTTCGCTTTCGCCTCCGACTCGCTTCGCTGGACTCGGAGGCGAGTAGGGCGGGAGAGGCGGAGACAGCCGGTCTGGGAGATCGATTTTGACCGCTTATTCCATTAGCAGCACAATATCTTCGGAAGCCCGAAGATATTGTGCTTTTTCTATGACCTTTTCAGAAAGTTTCCCCATATCGTACCGGACAGTAGAAGATCAAAACGTCCATTTGGCGAGGCTCGCCGGTCCTGCGTTCTTTCAAATTGCAATCAATATAAAAATCTCCAAGACCGAAGCCGCCAAGGCTTTCTTCAAACAGCCGGACCTCCTTTGTAGCAAGATTGATGGCCCCGACGCCGAAACACTGGCCGGTTTCCTTTGGTATGATATCGTTCATGCAGCTGGAGCATAAAAAAGAAGCCGCTTTGCCTGCATCCAGTATTTCATCGTCACGAAAATTCAGGGAACCCGTCGCATACCCTCTATCGTACTCTAACATCAAGTGGGCAGAAAACCCGCCGTTTACACTGCCGCCTCCGCCGAACGATATGACACCGGCATATTCCTCGATCAGATGCCCGTTGTCATAACGGTGGATCTCTATTGGCTTAATATCAAAAGTGTTCAAACTGATGAGGGCGATATTCTTCTGCCCCCAATACTCAGGGATCAGGCTTTCTATGCCGCCGCCGCACAGGTAACAGTCTGCGGCTGATGTGCTGGAGAGGTATACGTTCTCTTGAAAAGCCGGGCCGTCTTGCTTCGGTCCGCACCCGGACAGGGCGATCATCAGCAGCGCCAGGAGGAGCGTCAAAAACTTTTTCATGTGCTGCCGCCCTCATACGAGACGGAGCGGGTGAGCGGGTCGATCACAATGATCTTCCGGCCCAGCTTCCGGGCATAATTGACCGTGGCTCCGGTCCCGCTTCGCTGTGTCCCGTTGTAAACAGCCAGCAGAATGGACGCATGAGCGGCCAAATAGCGGTTTCGTTGCAGCATACAATTGGATGTGTATGTCCGGCTTACATAAACCACATTGCTGGCCTGGTTCAGAATGGTATGATACTGCGCCTGCGCTGGGGCCGTCCATTTGCTATCCTGTCCCTCGCAGGGCAGGATAGCATGGAGCTTCAACGCAGGATATTTCTTTTGCAGATCAAGGACGATCTGCGCGCTCCAGAGATCGGTCCCCAAGGCCATACCCGACAAGTAATCTGTCACGCCTTGTTCCGCCAGTGCTGTGATTTGTGCGGCCAGGACTTCTTTCAGCAATACGCACTCGCGGGAGGTTTCGTTGTATTTCCATGGGAAACTTTTGGGGCGGTGTCCGGTAAATGCGCAGGAATTTTGATTTGAAGTCATAGTTTCCTCCAGTTCTTGTCAAGGTTTGATAGGTTCCCTGTCGTTTTACCTATAACCATGATGTTGCCTCCTCTCTGCGGAAATCTTTATACTTTTAAGGTATGGCAATGGATTTCCCCCTTTCTTATCTGTCTCATGGAGATACTACTTTAAAATAAAAATGATTTATATTATACCACCATGAGGGATAAATGTCTATCATAGGGGATTACAAATTCTCTAAAAATAGGATATCATTCCCCTATAGGGGGTGCGCCGTGGTAAAAAAAGATACCATCCTTATAGAAATGGGAAACCGTCTACGCTATCAGCGGAAGCAAATGAAGCTGACCCAAGAGAAATTGGCGGAAATATCCGGCTTATCCGTTAAAACGATTATTTCCGCAGAGAAAGGGAAAAAGGGGCTTCGGCCAGAAAATATTGTCTGCCTTTGCCAAGTGCTTGATATGGATATTTCTTATTTTATGATGGGTAGGGCATTAGAGAGCGGCCCGGCTGTATCCCTTAGCCATCAGGAGCGCATAGCCCTTGACAAAATTTTAGAGGCATTTTTTTCGGTTTGTAATCAGAAATATGACCTATAGAGGCATAAGTAGCACCGTAGAGGATTATAATGCGATTTGTTTGTGGATATTATAGCCTCATGGGAGGATATACAAGATGACAAATGATACATTAAAGGAAATTGGCAAGCGATTGACATCCGCAAGAAAGGCAAAGAACTATACACAAGAACAGTTGGCGAACTTGACAGGTCTTTCAATTAAAATGATTTCTGCCGCAGAAAATGGACATAAAGCCATGCGACCAGAGAATATCATCAAAATATGTGAATGTCTTTCGATCTCTACTGATTATTTATTATGCGGCGAATCTGTAAAATTGAGCTCCCTCTCTGAATACGATGAGATAAAGAGGCTGTCTCATCAGCAGAGAGAGGCGCTGTCAAAAATTATTGAAGCCTTTTTTACAGCGTTTGAAACATAAACGCCGTTTTATTGAGAATATAAATCCTAAATGGTATTTTTATTACTTGCTATAGACAATACAGGTGGTTATGGTCAACAGTGCCATTAGATAAACTAACAGGAAGAGGTGGTGCTGTTATGAAAGAGAAAAAACCAATCAACAAAGAAGTGGGGCAGTATGTCAAGCAATGCCGAGAGAATGCAGGCTTGACGCAGGAAGTCTTTGCGGAACTGATTAATCTGGGTGAAAAACACGTTTCGGCGATTGAGTGCGGTGCTGCTGGAGTATCGTTGCCTGTACTGCGGCGTATGAGCAAGGTTTTGTCTGTTCCTGCCGATGTTCTGCTGTTTGGTCCTCCTGATGAGGCTGAGCGTCAAGGCCGTGCTTTTGAACTCCAAGGCCTGTTTTCCAGGCTATCTCGTCTGCCTCCCAACAAATTCCGGGTAGTAAAAGAAATTATCGAAAAGCTGCTGGAAGCTATGGCGATAGAGTGATTTCGCTTTGTTGAGGAAGCGGGGTGAGGCGGTGCAATTCGATAATAGTGCAGTTGGACGTACAATACGCAATCTTCGCAACAAAAGAGGCGTATCTCAAGATGTCTTGAGCGGCTTTGCGGGAATTGTCCGCACCCATTTGACGATGATTGAGAATGGCAAGAAGCGGGCAAATCTTGAAACTCTGTGGAAAATTGCAGATACACTTGATATGCGCCCAAGCGAACTTGTTGCCCTGATTGAAGATGAAATTGAGCGAAACGGTTGATGCCATGAAATGGTTGGAAAATCTGTTTCGTAGCTTTTGGGTCGGTGTCCGGTAAATGCGCAAGTAAACTTCTCCATAGTTCACAGCTCCTATATAGTGATATATCACTATACCACGATTTTTGGAGCTAGTGAAGTATCACTGACATAGAAAATGCAAATATTTTATCATAGTGACAAATCACTTGGAGGATTTGCCTATGAATACCCGCGAGGCGATTGCGGCCCGTATTCTGGAATTGTGCAGAGAACGGCGCATCACCCCTAATGGTCTAAGCAATATTTCCGCCGTTCCACAGGCAACCATCAAGAGTATCCTCAACGGTGAAAGTCAAAATCCCGGAACAGTCACTATCAAAAAGTTGTGTGATGGCTTTGAAATCACTCTTGGAGAGTTCTTTTCCACTCCGGAGTTTGATGCTCTGGAACAGGAAATTTACTGAGGATATGGAAGTATTGTATAGAAGTACTGTATAGAAGTACTGTATAAAGGTGTGAGAGAAAGTATATTGAGATCGTGCTGAATGTAAATGGGACGGACTATTTCGCTCCCCTGTCCTCAGATAGGTTGACACGTTCTGAACGCATTTGCTATCAGAAAAAAGAAGTGGATTTTTCGCGGCGGATATGCTAAAATGAAACCGTAGGAGGAGCAATCCATGGAGCAAGAAACACCTGTGGCGGAGGACATCCGCATTACCGGAGAAAATGCCCGATGTGATGAAGCGTGCAAGCGCCTGCTGTCGACGAAAGAGATCCTGGCGCATATTCTGAAAGCCTGTGTAGAGGAATATCAAAATTGTGACGTTCGGGATATTGCCGGGAAATATATCGAGGGCCAGCCGGAAGTAAGCGAAGCGCCTGTTATGCCGGATGAAACGAATGCCCCAAGGGTTCGCGGATTATCTGACACGGATAAAACGTTGACAGAGGGAACGGTCACATATGATATCCGCTTCATGGCAACGGCTCCAACGACCGGAGAACTGATCCGCCTGATTGTGAACATTGAGGCGCAAAAGAGTTATCATACCGGCTATCCATTGATCAAGCGGGGCATATACTATTGCAGTCGAATGATCTCAGCGCAGTACGGTACGGAATTTGTTAAATCCAACTACCAGAATATCCGGAAGGTCTATAGCATCTGGATTTGTCTGGAGGTGCCGAAAGAGTGGGAGAACACCATTACACGCTACCGCATTATGGAGGAAAATCTTGTAGGCCGTGTCAGGGAACAGATCGGGAATTATGATTTGCTGACTGCGGTTTTGGTGGGGTTGGGTAAGCCGGACGGGGAAAACTATGATGGTGTGCTGAAGATGCTGGGGGCATTGTTCTCCGGAGAGAACAGCATTACCGAAAAGAAGCGGATATTGGAGAAGGATTTTGATATTCCTATGACAGAAACACTGGAAAGGAGGCTGTCCGAGATGTGTAATCTGAGCCAGGGCTTCGAGGAACGCGGCATGAAGCGGGGCTTCGAAAAGGGCCGTGTCGAGGGCCGTGTTGAGGGCAGAGCCGAGGGCAGGGCTGAAGGACGCATCGAAAGCACGATAAGCACCATCAGAAATTTGATGGGAAGCATGGGCTGGACGCTGGAACAGGCCATGGATGCGATGCAGATGCCGGAGGCTGACCGCCCGAAATATGTGGAGATGCTGGGACCGCAGTAGGTGAGAGCGTTCGTAGAAAACGATATCCCCAATAGAAGCTGGCGGCAGGAAATTCTGACGGCTTCTATTGGGGATATCGCTTTAAAGGTTATATAACCATCGCAGCGGTTTTGAGAAAATATCGTTTTTATGGCACGGATGCACGCCGGAGACATTTTTTGACGCGCAGACAAAAGGCCCCATCCTCTGAAAGGAGGATGGGGCCTTTTGTCGATGTACCTTATTCCGCCACGATGGCTTCGGTGGGGCAGTTGGCGGCGCAGGCGCCGCAGTCCACACAGGCGTCGGCGTCAATGACGTACTGGGTCTCGCCCTGAGAAATCGCCTCAACGGGGCAGTTCTCGGCGCAGGAGCCGCAGCTGACGCAGGCATCGGTGATCTTATGAGCCATGAATCATTACCTCCTTAGAATGGGTACCTCTATTGTAGCATGAAGTTGAAAAAATGCAAGGGTAAAATCGTCCGCTCCCGGAGAAATGTGTAAAAGCCGGCGGGGAGGGAATACTGAACGGGAAATCTCAGCATCGACAAGGATGGTGGCCACATGTATGACAATCGATTTACCCCCCGGGCCCAGAACGCGCTGCGGCTGGCCCAGGCGGCTGCGGAAGAGCTGGGGCACAGCTATGTGGGCAGCGAGCATCTGCTGCTGGGCCTCCTGCGGGAGGAGGCCGGGGCCGCCCACCGCTGTCTGGCGGAGCAGTCCGTCACGGCCGAGCGGGCCAGGGCGGCGGTGGTCCAGATCGTGGGCACGGGGCTGGCGGGGCTGGCCCCGCCCCAGGGGCTGACGCCTCGGGCCAAGCGGGTCATCGAGAACGCCGTGGGCGAATCCGGCAGGACCGGTGGGGGATATGTGGGCACGGAGCACCTGCTGCTGGGCATCCTCCGGGAGAACGGCACCATGGCCATGCGGGTGCTGGACGACCTCGGGACGGACCCCAGGAAGCTCCAGACGGCCCTCCTCCAGCGCATGAGCGTGGTCCAGCGCCTGCCCAGGGAGGCCCCCACCCGCATCGCCGCCCCCCGGCGGGAGGAGCTGCCCCGGTCCAAGGCGCTGGAGCAGTTCACCCGCAGCCTCAACGCTCTGGCCCGGGAGGGAAAGCTGGACCCGGTGGTGGGCCGGGACCGGGAGATCGCCCGGTGCATCCGCATCCTCTCCCGGCGGACCAAGAACAACCCCGTGCTGGTGGGGGAGCCCGGCGTGGGCAAGACTGCCGTGGCGGAGGGGCTGGCCCAGCGGATCGTCAGCGGCGACGTGCCCGAGGAGCTGATGGGGAAGAACATCCTCTCCATCGACCTCTCCGCCATGCTGGCGGGCACCAAGTACCGGGGGGAATTTGAGGAGCGGGTGAAAAACGCCTTGGCGGAGATCCGGAAGCTGGGCAACGTGATCCTCTTCATCGACGAGCTCCACACCATCGTGGGGGCGGGCAGCGCCGAGGGGGCGGTGGACGCCGCCAACATCCTCAAGCCCGCCCTCAGCCGGTCGGAGATCCGGGTGGTGGGGGCCACCACCCGGGACGAGTACCGGAAGTATATCGAGAAGGACGCCGCCCTGGAGCGGCGGTTCCAGCCGGTGGCGGTGGAGGAGCCCTCGGCCGAGGCGGCGGTGGAGATATTGCTGGGCCTCCGGGACAAGTACGAGGCCCACCACAAGCTGGCGGTCAGCGACGGGGCTATCCGGGCCTCGGTAGAGCTGAGCCGCCGGTATCTGCCGGACCGGTTCCTGCCGGACAAGGCCATCGATCTTATGGACGAGGCCTGCGCCAGGGTGCGGATGGAGTGCGAGACCCGCTCGCCGGATCTGAAGGAGCTGGAGGCCCGGCTGGACGCGGTGCGCCGGGAGAAGGAGGAGGCCATCTCCGGCCAGGACTACGAGACGGCGGCCCGGCTGCGGGACGTGGAGGAGGACTTCGAGGTCCAGCTCCAGAGCGCCCGGAAGCGCTGGTCCGACGACCGCACCGACCAGCTGATCTCCGTCACGGAGGAGGACGTGGCCGCCGTGGCGGCGGAGTGGACGGGCATCCCGGTCCAGCGCATCAGCCAGGACGAGGGGGAGAAGCTGCTGGGGCTGGAGGAGGAGCTGAAGCGGCGGATCGTGGGCCAGGACGCGGCCCTCGCCGCCATGGCCCGGGCCATCCGAAGGGGCCGGGTGGGGCTGAAGGAGCCCAACCGGCCCACGGGCAGCTTCCTGCTGCTGGGACCCTCCGGCGTGGGGAAGACGGAGCTGTGCCGGGCGCTGGCGGCGGCCATGTTCGGCCAGGAGGAGGCGCTGATCCGCATCGACATGTCGGAGTACGCGGAGTCCCACGCCGCCAGCCGGCTGGTGGGGTCCCCGCCGGGATATGTGGGCCACGAGGAGGGGGGCCAGCTGACGGAGCAGATCCGGCGGAGGCCCTACGCGGTGGTCCTCTTCGACGAGATCGAGAAGGCCCACCGGTCGGTGTGGAATCTGCTGCTGCAGATATTGGAGGACGGGTGCCTCACCGACAGCCACGGGCGTCGGGCGGACTTCCGCAACGCGGTGGTGGTGATGACCAGCAACGTGGGGGCCCGGCAGATGACCAGCGCCCACCCCCTGGGCTTCGCGGGAGAGGAGGCCGGGGAGGAGGCCCGGCAGGAGCGGATCCGCCGGGCCGTGCGGGAGGAGCTGAAGAAGACCTTCCGGCCGGAGTTCCTCAACCGGATCGACGACACCGTGATCTTCCGCCAGCTGGGGGAGGCGGACCTGGAGGAGATCGCCCGGCGGATGCTGGCGGAGAGCGGGGCGCGGATGGCGGAGCTGGGCCTGAGCCTCCGGGCCGGGAACGAGGCGATCGCCCTGCTGGCCAGGGAGTGCCGGGACCCTGCCCACGGCGCGCGGCCCCTGCGGAGGGCCCTGCGGCAGAAGGTGGAGGACGTGGTGGCGGAGGGACTCCTCAGCGGGCGGTTTCAAAAAGGGGACCGGCTCCTGCTCACTGTTTACAAATTGGACATTGCTATTGAAAAGGAAATGGGTTAAAATGGAAATACCGGAGGATCAACGTCCGGCGCGGCCTCCGGGCCGTGAAGAAAGGAGATCGTTATGGCGTTTTCAGGCAGCGACGCGGGAGGCTTCCGGTGGGAAGGCTTCGACAGCGGCGCCCCGTCCCAGCAGAAACCTCCGAAACCCAAGAAGCCCCGCAAGCAGATCAAGAGCCCCGCGGCCCGGGTGCTGACCAACATCGCCGTCACGCTGGCGGCGGGCTTCCTCTACTTCTACTTCGAGCTGCCCGCCCTCAATCTACAGTCGCCGGACTTCTACACCTTCGCCCTGCTGCTGTGCGCGGTGTACTGCGGCTGCGCCGTCTTTACCTCCGGCTTCCGGGGCCAGGGGGCGGGAGAGTACTTCAAATTCGTGAAGAAGCAGTGCAGGGTCCCCTTCTTCCTGGCCATCGGCCTGGTGGCGCTGGCCCTGATCGGGACCGTGGCGGGCAGCGTCATCTTCCGGGCCAAGTCCTACGCGGCGCTCCTGCCGGTGGAGGACGGGGACTTCGCCTCCGAGGTGGACGAGATATCCTACGACCAGATCCCCATGCTGGACAAGTTCTCCGCCGAGCGCCTGGGCGACCGGAAGCTGGGCGAGCTCAGCGACATGGTCAGCCAGTTCGAGGTGGTGGACGATTACACCCAGATCAACTACAAGGGCCGCCCGGTGCGCATTGCCACCCTCATGTACGCCGATTTGATCAAGTGGTTCACCAACCGCTCCGACGGCCTGCCCGCCTACCTGCTCATCGACATGGTGACCCAGAACGTGGAGCTGGTGCGGCTGGAGGAGGGCATCAAGTATACCAACGTGGAGCACTTCGGCCGGAACCTCTACCGCCATCTGCGCTTTAACTTCCCCACCTACATGTTCTCCAACCCAGTGATGGAGGTGAACGAGGAGGGCACGCCCTACTGGATCTGCCCCCGGCTGGTGAAGACCATCGGCCTCTTCGGCGGGGTGGACGTGAAGGGCGCGGTGCTGGTCAACGCTATCAGCGGCGAGTGCCAGTACTATGAGGAGGTCCCGCCCTGGGTGGACAATCTCTATCCCGCCGGGCTCATCGTCCAGCAGTACGACTACTACGGCATGTACCACAACGGATTCCTCAACTCCATCTTCGGACAGCGGGACGTGAAGGTCACCACCGACGACTACAACTATATTGCCATGGGGGACGACGTGTGGGTCTACACCGGCGTCACCTCCACTGGCGGGGACCAGTCCAATATCGGCTTCATCCTCACCAACCAGCGGACCAAGGAATCGAAATTCTACTCCTGCGCCGGGGCGACCGAGCACTCCGCCATGGCCTCGGCCCAGGGACAGCTCCAGCATCTGCAGTACACGGCGACCTTCCCCCTGCTGCTGAACGTGGGGGGACAGCCCACCTACTTCATGGCCATGAAGGACAAGGCCCAGCTGGTGAAGCAGTACGCCATGGTCAACGTGCAGCAGTATCAGATCGTGGCCACCGGCGACACCGTGGCCGAGTGCGAGCAGGGATATCTGGCCCTGCTCAGTCAGAACGGCGTGGTGGACGGCGACGCCGGACTCTCCGGCACGGAGACGGCGGAGGGAGCCGTCGCCGAGATACGCTCCGCCGTGCTGGACGGGAACACGGTGTACTTCATCCGGCTGGCGGGGAGCGATATGTTCTACTCCATCAGCGCCGTGGACCAGCAGCTGGCGGTGATCCTCAACGAGGGGGACCGGGTGACTGTCACCTACCGTCCCGGCGAGGGGAGCATCCTGGACGGCGTGGAGGTTGCGCTGCGGTAAAACGAAAAAATAGACTTCGCCCCTGCCGTATCGCGGTGGGGGCGA
>CAJTVO010000046.1 GCA_910579485.1 uncultured Oscillospiraceae bacterium
CCTGGCGGTCATGGATTCCACCGCCTCCAGTCTGGCCATGGACAACCATATCCCTGTGCTGCTGTTCGCGTTGAAGGACCCCATGAACATCATCCGCGCCCTGAGGGGCGAGAAGATAGGAACGATCGTGAAGGAGGATACAACCAAATGAAAGCCGAATATAAAGCATATGAAGAGCGTATGAAGAAGTCTGTGGCTTCCGTGGCGGCGGACTTTGCCGCCGTCCGCGCGGGCCGCGCCAATGCGTCCGTGCTGGACCGGATCATGGTGGATTACTACGGCACCCCCACCCCCATCCACCAGATCGCGTCCATCGGATCTCCGGATCCCCGGACCTTGACCATCCAGCCCTGGGACGCCGGCGCGGTGAAGCTCATCTGCAAGGCTATCCAGGAGTCCGACCTGGGCATCAACCCCCAGAACGACGGCAAGATCATCCGTCTGGCCTTCCCCCAGCTCACGGAGGAGCGGCGTAAGGACCTGGTCAAGCAGATCGCCAAGTACGCCGAGGGCGGCAAGGTGGCCGTGCGCAACATCCGCCGGGACGCCGTGGAGGATTTCAAGGCCCAGAAGAAGGCCAGCGAGATCACCGAGGACGACATGAAGATCGCCGAGAAGGAGATCCAGAAGCTCACCGACGACATGTGCAAGGAGATCGACGAGCTGCTGGCCAAGAAGGAGAAGGAACTGCTGGCGGTGTGATCCTTCCCTGACCGCTTTGGTCACGAAAATGATTTCCAGGCGAGGAAGCTTATGATCTTTTCTTTTGGTAAAAAGAAAGCGGATACGGCGGGGCAGGTGGATTTCAGCCATTTGCCCCGTCACATTGCGATTATACTGGATGGCAACGGCCGCTGGGCCAAGCGCAGGGGACTGCCCCGCACCGCCGGACACAAGGTGGGGGCGGAGACCTTCCGCACCATCGCTACCTACTGCCGGGACATCGGCATCGACTACCTGACAGTCTACGCCTTCTCCACCGAGAACTGGAAGCGGCCGCAGGAGGAGGTGGATACCATCATGGCGCTGCTGAAGCGGTATCTGCTGGAGGCCATCGAGACCATGGAGCGGGACAACGTGCGCCTGCGCTTCATGGGGGACATGACGCCCCTCAGCGGGGAGCTGAAAGCCCTGGTGGACCGGTGCAACGCCATCTCTGAACGGCTGACGGGATGCCTTTGCAGCATCTGCATCAACTACGGAGGACGGGCGGAGCTGGTCCATGCCGCTTCGCGCTTTGCGGAGGACTGCCGCGTAGGCCTTGTAAAGCCGGATGACTTAACAGAGGATATGCTGGCGGGCTACCTCTATTCCGCGGGGATACCGGACCCGGATCTGCTGATCCGGCCCGGCGGGGAGCTGCGGCTGAGCAATTTCCTGCTGTGGCAGTGCGCGTACAGCGAATTTTACACAACGGACGTGCTTTGGCCCGAATTTACCAAGGAGGAGCTGCATCGGGCCATTGCGTCCTATCAGCGTCGCAGCCGCCGGTACGGCGGACTGAGGGAGGGGACGACATGAGATCGAGACTTTTGGTGGCTGCGGTGGGCGTGCCCGCCCTGCTGTATGTGGTGCTGTGGGGACCACCCCTGCTGATGCTGGCGGCGCTGGCGCTGCTGGCGGGCATCGGCGGCGGGGAGCTGTATCACTGCGCAGGCGGTGAACGGGACCCCTTTCTGGCGGTCGCCGCCGTGTTCATCCCCTGCATGACGGTGGGGTGGTACTACAGCAGGCCCCAGTATGTGGGCATCTGGTTCATCCTGTCCACCCTTGCCGTCTTCACCTACGCGATCTGCAGGGGGGGCGCGGTGCGCTTTCAGCAGATCGCCGCCGTGCTGTTCGGAGGCATCGCCATCGGATACGCATTTTCTTCGTTCATACAGATCTATAACTCCGGCGTCAGCCGGGGATACCTGTTGCTGCCCTTTATCCTGAGCTTCGGATGCGATACCTTCGCCTACTTCACCGGCCTTGCCATGGGACGGCATAAGCTGGCGCCCAAGGTCAGCCCGAAAAAGACGGTGGAGGGTTCCATCGGCGGCCTGGCGGGCAACGTGCTGTGCGGCCTGGTCTTCGCCTGGGTCATGAACCGATGGTTCAGCGGGGACGTGCCCTATGGCGCGATGGCGGTGCTGGCCCTGTTCTGCGGCGCGGTGGCCCAGGTGGGCGATCTCAGCTTCTCCCTTATCAAGCGGGAATTTGGGGTGAAGGATTACGGGAAGATATTCTTCGCCCATGGCGGGGTCCTGGACCGGTTCGACAGCGTGCTGTTTGTGGCGCCTGCTCTGGCGGCGCTGATGCAGTTTTTGAACGTGACATGAAGGAGAGGCAGAAGGGAATGAATATCAGAGAGTCCATGCTGGACGAGCGGACTGCGGAAACGCTGATAGCTTTGTCTGTGGACTGGGAGGCAGAGAACAGCTCCCACGGCTACCGGCGGAACGGGATCGAGGACCTGGAGGGAAACCGCGTTTTTCTTGCGGAGGAAAAGGGAGAGATCATCGGTTACCTCTTCGGCAAGCTGGAAAAAGCGAAAACCACAAGCTCCGTCATGCCGGAGGGGACCGCCTGCTTCGAGGTGGAGGAGCTCTACGTGAAGCCCGCGTACCGCTCCCAGGGCGTAGGCTCCGCGCTGTTCCAGTACGCGGAGGAGGCCGTCTGCGGGGAGGCGGAGTTTGTCACGCTGGGCACGGCCACGAAAAATTTCCAGGCGATCCTCCACTTCTACATCGACGAGCTGGGTATGGAGTTCTGGAGTGCGCGGCTTTTTAAGAAACTTTGACCGGCAAGGAGAACATATGGTACAGACGATCTCTCTTCTGGGTTCCACCGGCTCCATCGGGCGGCAGACGCTGGACGTCTGCCGGGAGCAGGGCATCCGGGTCGCCGCTTTGACGGCAAGAAGCAGTCTTGATCTGCTTGAGGAGCAGGCCCGGGCGTTCCGCCCCCGGCTGGTGGCGGTGACGGACCTGGAGCCCGCCCTGGAGCTGGCCCGGCGGCTGGCGGGGCTGGACATCGAGGTGGCCTACGGGCTGGACGGCCTGCGGCGGGCGGCGTCCCTGCCGGAGAGCGAGGCGGTGGTCACCGCCGTAGTGGGCATGGCGGCGCTGTGGCCCACCATGGCCGCTATCGAAGCGGGCAAGCGGGTGGCCTTCGCCAACAAGGAGACGCTGGTCTGCGCCGGCGAGCTGGTGATGGAGGCCGCAAGGCGCTATGGGGCGGAGATCGTCCCCGTGGACAGCGAACACTCCGCCATCTTCCAGTGCCTCCGGGGCGGCAGGGGCCGTGAGGAGATCAAGCGGCTGATCCTGACCTGTTCCGGTGGCCCGTTTTTCGGTTTGAGCCGGGAGGAGGTCGCCGGGAAGACCAAGGCCGACGCCCTCCGCCATCCCAACTGGAGCATGGGGGAGAAGATCACCATCGACTGCGCCACCCTGATGAACAAGGGGCTTGAATTTATCGAGGCCATGCGTCTGTTCCGGGTGACGCCGGACCAGGTAGACGTGGTGATCCACCGGCAGAGCATCGTCCACTCCATGGTGGAGTTCCGGGACGGCGCGATCCTCGCCCAGATGGGGACCCCGGATATGCGCCTGCCGATCCGGTATGCGCTGACCTACCCGGACCGGATGCAGTCGGAGCTGCCGGGGCTTGACCTGCTCACCTGTCCGCCTCTGACCTTCGCACCGCCGGACCTGGAGGCGTTCCCGTGTCTGAAAATGGCCATGGAGTGCGCCCGTACCGGCGGGACCAGCTGCGCGGTGCTCAACGGGGCCAACGAGGCGGCGGTGGAGCTGTTCCGGCAGGAGCGGATATCTCTGGGACAGATCCCGGAGCTGGTGGCAAGGGCGCTGGACGCGATCCCCAGCCTCAGTCATCCGGCGATGGAAGACATTCTGGAGGCGGACCGAAAGGCCCGGGAGTGCGTGGAAAGGGCGGTTTCATAATGGACTTTGGGATGCCCACATTGATCGAGCTCCCGGCGCCGGAGGACTGCGCGAAGCTGTGCCGGGAGCTGGGACTGCAATTTGTAGAGCTGAATATGAATCTGCCCCAGTATCAGCCGGACCGGATTGACAGGGACCGCCTGAGAAAGATTCGTGAGGAGTACGGCATATATTTTACCATCCATCTGGATGAAAACCTGAATCCGGCGGATTTTAACCCCTATATCTCCCAGGCATACCTTCGGACGGTGGAGGACGCCATTGCCCTTGCAAAGCGGGAGGATATCCCGGTGCTGAATATGCACTTGTCCCGGGGCGTATACTTTACCATGCCGGAGAAAAAGATTTTTCTCTTCGACACATATCAGGAGCAGTATCTGACGGCAATGAGAGGCTTCCGGGACCGCTGCGAGGCGGCCATTGGCCCGGCGGATGTGAAGGTCTGCGTGGAAAACAGCGATGGTTTCACGGATTTTCACGTGAAAGCCCTGGACCTGCTGCTGGAGAGCCCGGCGTTCGCGCTGACCTTCGATATCGGGCACAACCACGGTATCGGGGGCCGGGACGAGGGGATCATCCTGCGGCGGCGGGAGCGGCTGCGCCACTTCCATTTTCACGACGGGGTGGGGAAGAAGAACCATCTCCCGCTGGGCGCGGGGGAGATCGATCTGGAGAAATATTTCGCGCTGGCGGAGGCCCGGGAGGGCCGGATCGTTCTGGAGACCAAAACAGTAGCTGGGCTGAAGGAATCGGTCAAGTGGGTCCGGCGGATGCAATCCGCGTAGATTTCCCGGCGCGTTTTTCCTGCCTTTGGCTCACGCCAAAAGCGGGCTCCGGACTGTCAAAAAGAAGCATATCCCGCGGCCCGGGGGGCCGCAGAAGAACTACCCGGCAAAGAGGTAAGACCATGTATATTCTATTAGCCATTCTCCTTTTCGGAATTTTGATCGCCGCCCACGAGTGGGGCCATTTCATCGCCGCGCGGCTGTGCGGCGTCACCGTCCACGAGTTCGCCATCGGCATGGGGCCTGTTATCTGGAAAAGCAAGCCCAAGGAGGCGGATTCCTGGGACAAATGGAAGCAGACCCAATTTTCCCTCCGCGCCCTCCCCATCGGAGGCTTCTGCTCCATGGAGGGGGAGGAGGAGGACTCCGACGACCCCCACAGCCTTTCAAAACAGGGTTTTTGGAAAAAGGTCCTGGTCTTCGCCGCCGGGGCCGTCATGAACCTGCTGGTGGGGATGCTGATCATTTTGATCCTCAACTTCCAGGCGGCGGCCTTCGCGGTGCCCACCGTGGCGGGTTGCGCCCCGGAGTTCGAGCAGGTGAACGGCGGGGCCCTGCTGGAGGGGGACGTATTTTACGCCATCAACGGCTCCCGTGTGTATCTGCCCAGCGATATCGACCTTCTGCTGATGGTGGCCAACCGGGGACCCATCGACCTGGTGGTGCTGCGGGACGGGGAGAAGGTGTCCTTCACCGATTTGAAGGTGGGGACCTTCAGCGACAGCGAGGGCGGGACCTACAAGGGCTACGGCTTCTACCGCACCGCGAAGGTGAAGGAGGCCACCCTCGGCACGCGGCTCCAGTACACGTGGTACAATACGGTGGACTTCGTCCGCACCGTCTGGTTCAGCCTGCAGATGCTGGTGAACGGCAGCGCGGGCGTGTCGGACCTGAACGGCCCTGTTGGCATCGTGTCCACCATCAATGACGTAGGCAACCAGAGCGCCAGCATCGCCGACGCGCTGCTGAACATCGTCTATTTCGGCGCGTTCATCTCCGTCAACCTGGCGGTGATGAACCTGCTGCCCATCCCCGCTCTGGACGGCGGGCACATCCTGTTCCTGGTGGTGTCCACCGTTTCTGAGAAGCTGTTCAGGAAAAAGATCCCCATGAAGTACGAGGCGGCCATCAACATGGTATTCCTCTTCCTGCTCATGGGCCTGATGCTCTTCGTCACCTTCAACGACGTGATGAAGCTGTTTGGGAGAGGGGGCGCGCCCTCGTGACAAAGCAGATCATGGTAGGCGGCGTCCCGGTAGGCGGCGGCGCGCCGGTATCCATCCAGTCTATGTGCAGTACCAAGACCCATGATGTTCCCGCCACCGTGGACCAGATCCACCGTCTGGAGGCGGCGGGGTGCGAGATCGTCCGAGTGGCGGTGCCGGATATGGCGGCGGCCAAGGCCATCGGGGCCATCAAGAGCCAGATCCATATCCCTCTGGTGGCGGACATCCACTTCGACTACAGGCTGGCCCTGGAGTGCGCCGCCCAGGGGATCGACAAGATCCGGATCAACCCCGGCAACATCGGCGGGGAGGACCGGGTGAAGGCCGTGGCGGACGCCTGCCGGAAGGATAACATCCCCATCCGTATCGGCGTCAACGGCGGCTCGCTGGAAAAGGAGCTTCTGAAAAAGCACGGCGGCGCCACGCCAGAGGCTCTGGCGGAGAGCGCCCTGGGCCATGCGGCCCTGCTGGAGAAGTTCGATTTCACGGATATCTGCATCTCCGTCAAATGCTCCTCCGTCCTGGTGACCATGGGAGCCTACCGGCTGCTCAGTGAGAGGTGTCCCTATCCTCTGCACCTGGGGGTCACCGAGGCGGGAACGCCGGACATGGGCATGGTGAAGTCCGCCATGGGCATCGGCGGCCTGCTGTGCCTTGGAGTGGGGGATACCCTCCGGGTGACCCTGACGGCGGACCCGGTGGAGGAGGTCTATGCCGCGAAAAAGATCCTCCTGGCCGCCGGACTGCGGCAGGAGGGGCCCAATATTATCGCCTGCCCCACCTGCGGGCGGACCAACATCGACCTCATCCCCATTGCCCAGGAGGTGGAGCGCCGTCTGGCGGGCTGCACCAAGCCCATTACCGTGGCGGTGATGGGCTGCGCGGTGAACGGGCCCGGCGAGGCGTCCGCCGCCGACGTAGGCATTGCCGGCGGAATGGGAGAGGGACTCCTGTTCCGCAAGGGGGAGATACTTCGGAAGGTGCCCCAGGACGGGCTGGTGGACGCCCTGCTGGAGGAGATTGCCAAATTGTAATTGAAAGTTTTTTCAGATCCGGGGAACAATTTCATTATCCGTCCGTCTAACAGGCAGTCCGCTTGACGGATAAATGAAAAAACCTATGGAGGTACACATGAAAAAACTGACGAGTATTTTGCTGAGCATGACCCTGATCCTGACCCTGGCTGCCTGCGGCGGCGGAGGGAACGGCGGGCAGAATAAGGAAGCCCCCGACCTGAACAAGTATTATGAGGACTTCATGGCGTCCCTGGGCGCGGACAATCAGCCCGCCATGGGAGACGTAGAGGGGGAGCAGCTCGCCGCTGTTTATCCCGGCCTGGAGAACTACGCTGCGAAGCAGTCTGTACTGAAGATGGCGAAGATCTCCGCCGTAGCCTTTGAGTTTGCCCTGGTGGAGCTGGAGAACGAGGCCGATGCGAAAGCGGTGGCGGACATCTTCCAGGCCCGGATCGACTACCAGATCGAGAACGGGGCCTTCTATCCCATGACGCTGGAGGGCTGGGAGCAGGCCGAGATCGTTACCCAGGGGAACGTGGTCGCCCTTATCGTCGCCCAAGGGAGTCAGGACCAGGCGGTGGACGCATTCAACGCGCTGTTTGCGTAAAGAATAATGGGGGCATACACGCGGGAGCGCGTGTATGCCCTTTTTTACAGGAGAGAGAAGCATCATGATCTTTTCCAGTCTGCCTTTTTTGTTTTTCTATCTCGTGGCCGTGCTGGCCGTCTACAAGCTCTCGCCATTGAAGCTGCGCAATCTCATCCTGCTGGTGGTGAGCCTCTTTTTCTATGGCTGGGGGGAGCCGGTCTACATCCTCATCATGCTGCTGTCCATCGTGGTGGACTACGTCCACGGGATGCTGGTGGAGCGCTGGCGGGAGGATGACCGGAAGGCCCGGCGGGCGGTGGCGTCCTCGGTGTTCTTCAATCTGGCGATCCTGGTGTTTTTCAAATACTGGGACTTCCTGGCGGGGAACCTCAACGCCCTGACGGGACTGCAGCTGCCGGTGCTGGGCTTGCCCCTGCCCATCGGAATCAGCTTCTACACCTTCCAGACCATGAGCTACACCATCGACGTCTACCGTCAGGACGCGCCGGTGCAGAAGGACCCTATCGCCTTTGGCGCGTATGTGACGCTGTTCCCCCAGCTCATCGCGGGTCCCATCGTCCGCTATAAATCCGTGGCGGATCAGCTGGAGGAGCGGAGGGAGGACCTGGACAAATTCGTCTCCGGCATCCGGCGCTTTACCGTGGGCGCGGCGAAGAAGGTCCTTCTAGCCAACGCCATCGGCCAGCTGTGGGACCAGTCCCTGGCGGCGGAGGGCCTGACGGCCGCCGGCGCGTGGCTGGGGCTGGCGGCCTACGCCTTCCAGATATACTTTGATTTCTCCGGCTACAGCGACATGGCCATCGGCCTGGGGCGGATGTTCGGGTTCGAGTTCCTGGAGAACTTCAACTACCCCTATATCTCCAAGTCCGTGGTAGAGTTCTGGAAACGGTGGCACATCTCCCTGACCACCTGGTTCCGGGAGTACGTCTACTTCCCCCTGGGGGGCAACCGGGTCCCCAAGTGGAAATGGATACGGAACATCCTGATCGTCTGGACCCTCACCGGCATCTGGCACGGCGCGGGATGGAATTTCCTGCTGTGGGGCCTGTACTACGGGGCGTGGATGCTGGCGGAGCGGCTGTTTCTGGGGAAGTGGCTGGAGAAGCTGCCCAGGGCGGTCCGGCATATCTACACCATGTTCATCGTCCTCATTGGCTGGGCCCTGTTCGCCGTGGAGGACATGGGGCGGCTGGGGGCCTATTTCAGCTCCCTCTTCGGCGGCGGAGGCTGGTTCAGCGCCGTGGACGGCTACCGGCTGCGGACGTATCTGCCTACGCTGGTGATCCTGGCCATCGGCTCCACGCCCTTGATGGGGAAGCTATGGGACAGGCTGGGGGAGAAGACCCGCGCGGTTTTGCAGCCCCTGCTGGTGCTGGGGGCGTTGATCATCTGCACCGCTTCCCTGGTGGACGCGGGGTATAACCCGTTCCTGTACTTCCGGTTTTGAGAGGGGGAGAAGTATCTATGAAGCAGGATAACAAGAAAATTGCCAGGATATCCCAAGTTGTCACAGCCGTTTTGTTCTGCGCCTTTCTGGCGGGCTTCGGCTTGCTGCACATCCTTCTGCCGGACCGGACCTTCTCTCCGGTGGAGAATCGCACCTTGTCCAAGATGCCGGACTTCTCCTGGTCCGCCTTGGTGGACGGCAGCTATACCTCCAAGCTGGAGAAATACCTGGAGGACCAGTTCCCCCTCCGGGACGGCTGGATGGGTCTGAAAAACCGGTACGAGTATCTGCTGGGCAAGCGGGAGTTCCACGGGGTGTATCTCTGCGGGGACCGGCTGATCCACAAAATCGAGGACGCCAGCCGCGCGGAGCAGAATATCACCTATCTCCAGAAGCTGACGGAATTGACGGACGTCCCGGTCTATCTGGGGCTGATCCCCACGGCGGCGGAGGTCTATCGGGACCAGCTGCCCGCCGGGGCGGAGAATTTCGACCAGGCGGCTTATCTGGAGAAGGTCCGGGAGAGCGTCCCGGACGCCGTCTGGGTGGATATGGAGAAATGGATGGACAGCGCGTCCGGCGTGTCTCTATTCTACCGCACGGACCACCACTGGACCAGCGCCGGCGCGTGGCACGGGTACGCGGCCCTGATGGAAGCCATGGGGGAGTCCTTCGAGCCTCTGGGAACGCCGGAGACCGTGGCTGATGATTTCTATGGCACGCTCTATTCCTCCTCCGGCGTCCATTGGCTTGCGCCGGACACCATCGAGCGGTATGTCTCCGGCGAGGGCGTCACCGTGGAGAACTTCGAGAAGGGGGAGACCCACGGGCTGTATGTGGACAGCTTTCTGGGGGAGAAGGACAAGTATGCCTCCTTCCTAGGGGGCAACACGCCGCTATATATCATTCGGAATCCGGAGGCCGCTTCTGGTGAGAAGCTTCTGGTTGTGCGGGACAGCTACAGCGATGCCATGGCGCCGTTTTTGAGCCAGTATTTTGCGGAGATACACCTGGTCGACCTGCGGTATTACCGTACCTCCGTGGCGGAGTACGCCCAGGAGAACGGCATGGAGCGGATCTTTGTCTGCTACAGCGTGGAGAATTTTGTAAAGGATATGGATGCTGTTTTCATGGGACGGTAGATGGTTCTATTCGGTACCCCGGGGGCTTCTCGCCCCCGGACTCCTCGGGTACTTTTTGTATGAACAAAAAGTACCCAAAAAGTCACTTAAACCTACGGTTTAAGAATCCCTTTCTCGGGGCCGCCCTTTGGGCGTCCACCTCGGCGAGGGAGTAAAGGACCGTGCGGCGGGGTTTCTGGTTAGGCGAAGCCTCCGAATTTGCAGTCCTTCTTCTGCCGTCTTGGTACTTGTAGGACTTCGCCTGCCGGCCTTTCAAAGAGAGACTGCGGTGCAAGGGGCACGCGGTTTAACGAACCGACTATCAAATCTGCACCCCGGGGAGTCTGCTCAGTCGGGACGGTAGGGGTCACCGATACCTACGCTAAAACAGAAACTGAAGTTGCCCGAAGCGGACGGCAGTACGGTAGACCAAACTGACTGTGCCTCGGGCGCCAAACAAAACACCTCCGTAATGAAGGAGGATCCTTAAGGAACGTAGTTCCTTAAGCGCGTTTTTGGTTCCTTTTGCCGCGAAGCAAAAGGAACCGCAGGGTCCGGGGCTGCGCAAGCCCCGGGCTGTCGAATAGATAAAAGTAGAGGCGGCCCCATAGGGGCCGCCTTTGCACTGCGGTAAAATTATTTCAATTCCTGTACGGACATCACCGCCCGGTGCTTGATGGGCTTCCACTCCACCTTGCCGAACAGGGCGCAGACCGTGATGGGCACGTAGGTCGCCATGAAAATGGGGAAGGTCAGGGTATAGAGGATCTTTTTCCAGGAAGAGGTACGGATCTTCTTCCACTGGGTAACGGTAGTGATGGCTCCCGCCACGAACAGCAGCAGGTAGGGGACCAGGAAGCTCATCGCCATAGCTCCCAGCATGGGCAGGACCCGTCCTCCGGCCAGCAGCTCCAGTACCGTGGCCAGCACGCCTCCCGCCACGCCGAAGATGGTCAGCACGATAGCCGGTACCATGGACAGCAGCAGGTCCAGACAGCTCAGGCCGTTCTTCTGGCCCACGTGTCCGGCCAGGCGGCCGCCCTGGCGGAGGAGTACCATCATATTGCCCCGGACCCAGCGCATCCGCTGACGGATGGACTGGCTCAGCTGGGTGGGCTGCTCGTCGTACAGCTCCGCTTCGCCGCAGTAGCCGATCTTCTCGCCCTCCAGGATGCAGTGGACGGTGAACTCCGTGTCCTCGCTGAGGGAGTGGAAGGGCCAGCCGCCGCAGCGGAGCATGATCTCCCGGCTGAACACGTATCCGGTACCGGACACCACCGCGCTCAGACCCAGACGGGTGCGGGGCTCGTTGAGGAAGGCCGCGTCCCGCAGGAACCACAGGCCGTATCCGGCGGAGATCCAGTTGTCACCGTAGTTCTTGGAGTTGCGGTAGCTGGTGACAATGGGGCATTCCGGGGAGAAGACCTCGTTCATCCGGGAGACGTAGTCGGAGGCCAGAAGGTTGTCGGCGTCGAAGACAAAGTAGCCGTCGTAGTAATGGTCGCCCCGCTCCTCGCGGATATGGGAGAGGAGGAAGTTCAGGGCGTAGCCCTTGCCTACATGGCGGGTGTCATTGCGCTGGTAGACGATCGCGCCCGCGTCGCCGGCCGCCTGGGCGGTGTTGTCAGTGCAGTTGTCGGCTACCACATAGACGTCCAGATATTCGGCGGGGTAGTCCTGCCGCTTGAGGCTGTCTACCAGCTGGGCGATCACCGCCTCCTCGTTCCGGGCGGAGATCAGCACGGCGTAGCGGCGCAGGGGGGCGTTCCCCGTGACCCGGTGCCTGCGCCACAGGGCCACCGGTACATACAGAAGCTGATAGAAGTAACACGTCAGGAACAGGATGCCGATCACCCGGTTCACATTTTCCAAAACCATCAATGCGCTCATGATTTACTCCTTTCCCGCGTCTGACAGAGGACGCGATACGCAAGCAGGCCGAGGCCGCTGATGACGATCGTAATAAGGAAGACCAGCAGGGCAAACGTATAGTTTCCCACGCCCAGCGCGTCGCCGCCGATGGTGGAGGTGACGATGGAGGGGATGGGGGCGATGGCGCTGATGATCAGCCAGCTTTTCAGCGGCAGATCGGTGAGCCCCACCACGTAGCAGAGCAGATCCTTCGGCGTTCCCGGAAGGAAGAACAGGAAAAAGACCCACAGGGTAAGCTTCTTCTTGTTTTGCAGGATGGACAGGGCGTTGAGCTTCTCTAAAGGGAAGAACACCTCCACCGCCCTGGTCCCGAAGCGCCGCACCAGCAGGAACACGGCCACCCGTCCCAGGAAAGCGCCGAACAGGCACAGCAGCGTCCCCTCCAGCGCGCCGAAGGCGTAGCCTGCCGCGATCTCCAGGGGCTCGCCGGGGATGGCGGCCACGATGATCTGGAGGATCAGCATCCCCAGGAAGGCGATGGGGGCCATGACGCCTTGTTCATCCACCCAGGACCGGAACTGCTCCGGCTCCTGGGCGAATCGTATGAGGGGCGTTCCGGCAAAGAAGAAGATCAGTGCGGAGAGCAGGAGGAACAGGAAGATGCCCGTCCCCGCGATCCACTTTTTCTGTTTTTCTGTGAGGCGGTTATGATCGCTCATGGCGGCGTCCTTTCTCTGGCAGGTTTTCTGGATGCTATTCTACTTGATTTCCTTTTAAATTGAAAGATGGGAAATCTATAAGATTTCTTTAATATATGGAGGCAGATATTTAAGACGCTGCAAAGGAGGGCGAGGGAGACTGGTCCGCGCGTCCTGCCAGCGGCGTTAAATGCCCCTTGTAATCCCCGGAAAAATCTGCTATACTATCCCAATAAGCTCTCGAATAGGAAAAATGGTAAAATAATGGAGACCTTCTTTCAACAATTTGACTGGGACGGCCTGCTGAGCCTGCTGGGGCGGGTGGCGGGCGTGTTCCTTTGCCTGACGGTCCATGAGACCTGCCACGGCCTGGCGGCCTACGCGCTGGGAGACCCTACCGCCAAGCGGATGCACCGGCTCTCCCTGAATCCCCTGCACCATATCGACTGGCTGGGCCTGGCCTCCATGGTCATCTGCGGCTTCGGCTGGGCGAAGCCTGTGCCAGTGGATATGCGGTACTTCAAGAAGCCCAAGACCGGCATGGCCCTCACCGCCTTGGCGGGGCCTGTATCCAACTTCCTGCTGGCCTTGGCGCTGCTTTTTGCCGCGTCTCTGCTGGCGGCTTTCGCGCCGGTGAACGGCGTAGTGGTGGGGCTGTTCTCCTTCTGCGCCCATACGGCGGTGCTCAGCATCGGTCTGGGGCTGTTCAATCTGGTGCCGATCCCGCCGCTGGACGGATCAAAGGTGCTGTTCTCCCTGCTTCCGGAGCGGGCTTACTACACGCTCATGCGCTATGAGCGCTACGGCATGGCGGTCCTGCTGCTGCTGGTCTGGCTGGACGTGGGGAGCAGCTATCTGTCTAACGCCATTTACATAGTCTACCAGTGGATGGCAGGACTATTTTTCTGATCGAGTACGGGAGGACGCCGGATGGACGGACCAGTCTATAAGCTGGAACAGGTGGTGCACAGCCGGGAGGGCCTGGAGGACTTCGAGGGCCCCCTGGACCTCATCCTGTTCCTGCTGAGCAAAAATAAGATCGAGATACAGGACATCCCCATCGCCCTCATCCTGGAGCAGTACCTGGCCTACCTGGAGCGCCGCCAGCAGATGGACCTGGAGGTGGCCAGCGAGTTCATCACCATGGCCGCCCAGCTCATGTTCATCAAGACCCGGATGCTCCTGTCCCTGGAGGACGAGGAGGCCAAAAGCGAGATGGCCGAACTGATCCGCTCCCTGGAGGAGCGGCGCAGCGGGGAGAACTACGCCAAGATCAAATACGCCGCCGCCCGGCTGGCCCCCATGGGCGCCTTCGGCAGCCGCATTTTTCTGCGGGACCCGGAGCCCATGGAGCACGGGAAGGTATACACCTACAGCCACGACCCCGCGGACCTGTCTGCCGCCATGGCGGAGATTTTGGGCCGGGAGGAGCGCCGCCAGCCCCTGGACGCCGGGAGCTTCCGGGAGATCGTCCGCCAGGAGCCCTACCCCGTGGCGGGGAAGGCCCGGGAGGTGTTCCAGCGCCTGTGCCGGGGCATCACCAGCTTCCGGCTCCTGTTCCGGGGCAGCCGCAGCCGCAGCGAGGTGGTTGCCACCTTCCTGGCGATCCTGGAGCTCTGCCGGGCCAGGATCGTGACCCTCTCCGGCGGCGAGCGGGACTGCACCGTCACCGCCACCGGCGCGGAGATCGACACCCTGCAGCTATAGGGAAAAACCCTGGGAAGAAGGTAAGACCAGTTGGATAATTCGGAAATGCAGATCGCCGCCGAGGCGATCCTGTTCGCCTCCGGCGAGCCGGTACACATCAGCCGCCTGTGCATGGCCCTGGACACGGACCGCCCCCGGGCGGAGGAGGCCCTCCGCCGGCTGGGGGATCACTACGCCTTTGAGCGCCGGGGCATACGGCTGGTATGTATGGAGGACAGCTATCAGCTGTGCTCCGCGCCGGACTACGCGGAGGTCATCCGCAAGGCCTTCGAGATCCGCAAGACCGCGAAGCTCAGCCAGCCCGCCCTGGAGGTGCTGGCCATCGTGGCCTACTACCAGCCGGTCACCCGGGCCCAGGTGGACCAGATCCGGGGTGTGGACAGCGCCTACACCGTGGGGCTCCTGCTGGACCGGAAGCTCATCGAGGAGTGCGGGCGGCTCCAGGTGCCGGGAAGGCCCCGGCAGTACCGCACCACACAGAATTTCCTGCGCTCCTTCCATATCAAGACGCTGGATGAGCTGCCCCCGCTGCCGGGGGTGGAGGAGAGCGGACAGATGCGCATGGAGGAGGAGCCTTCGGAGAGCGGAGAGGAAGCGGAGCAGTAGGCGGCTGGCCGCCAGAGAAAGAAGGGGAGCGTCATGGTGGGAAAGATCATACTGTGGGTCCTGCTGGGCTTGCTGGCGCTCCTGGCGGCGGCCCTTCTGATCCCGGTGAAAATACGGGGCTCCTACGAGGACGGCGCGCCTTTCCTGTATATCCGCTATGGGCCGGTGAAGCTCCAGCTGTTCCCGCCCAAGAAAAAGGCGGAGGATGAGAAGGAAAAGCCCCCCAAGAAGAAAAAACCAAAAGCGGAAAAACCGCCAAAGCCCAAAAAGCCCAAGGCGAAGATCAATATGGACCAGATCCTCTACGCCCTGGAAAAGCTGCCCCCCATCCTGGGCCGGGCGCTGAAGCGGACAGGGCGGTGCATCCATATCCGGCCGCTGAAGCTCTACGTGCTGGTGGCCGGGAGCGACCCAGCGGCCACGGCTATCCTTTACGGGAAGATGGAGGCGGCGCTGTCCGCCGGGTTCCCCATCCTGGAGGAGGCGTTGCGGTTAAAGGACGCCGACGTGCGGCTATATGTGGACTTTACCCAGCGGCGGATGGACTTCATCGCGGATGTGGGCGTGTCCCTGCGGCCCTGGAGCCTGGTCTGGATGGCCCTCCGGGCGGGCGGCAGCCTCCTCAAGTGGTACCTGGGCTTCCGGAAGCTGGCCTCGCCGCCTCCGGAGGGACCTAGTAAGGATGGACCGGATCGGACGGATCTAAACAATGAGACGGAACGCGCGGCCTGACGGCCTTTGAAAGGAGACAATATGGAAAAGAATAATCCCATCAGCGATCTGCTGCAGGAGAGCATGACCAAGCTGCGGGAGCTGGCGGACACCAACTCCATCGTGGGCCAGCCCATCCATACCCCCGACGGGGTGACCCTGATCCCCATTTCCCGGGTGAGCCTGGGCGTGGGCGGCGGCGGCGCTATCTTCGGCAAGAAGAAGGACGCCAACCCCGAGGGCAACCTGGGCGCCGGCATGGGTGCGGGCGTCAGCATCGACCCCATCGCCTTCCTCATCGTCAAGGACGGCTTTACCCGGGTGATGCCCGTGGCCGCGCCTCCGCTGAACACCGTGGACCGTATCGTGGAGATGGCTCCCGATGTGATCGACAAGGTGACCGGCTTCATCGAAAAACAGAAGGAGAAAAAGGCCGCGGAGGCAGTTGCCGAAGAGTGCTGACCGGCTGAAAAAAGAGGAAAGGTTTTACGGGGTTGCTTTTGGCCGTGCTGAGGTATACTAATCCCATCCAAACGATCCGGAGGTGGATGGGAGATGGAAAAGCGGAAGCTGGCGGCCAGGATATTCTGTAGTTTTGTGGCGGCAAGTATATTAACTTGTCAGGCATTGGCGATAGGCACTTCCGCCGCTTCGGCGGTGCTGATCGAGCAGAACAGCGGCCGGGTGCTTTATGAGCAGAACGCGGACGAGGAGCGCCTCATTGCCAGCATCACCAAGATCATGACCGCCGTGGTGGCGCTGGAGCACGCCGATCCGGGGCGCTCCTATACCGTCACCGCCCGAGACATGGCGGAGGGGTCCTCCATGTATCTCAAACCGGGGGACACCCTGCTGCTGGAGGAGCTGCTGTATGGCCTGATGCTGGTCAGCGGCAACGATGCCGCGCTGGCGGTGGCCCACTGCGTCTCCGGCGAGACGGAGGACTTCGTCGCCCTGATGAACGAGACGGCCCAACGGCTGGGGATGACTCACACCCACTTCGCCAACCCCAACGGCCTGGACGCCGAGGGCCACTACTCCAGCGCCCGGGACATGGCGGTGCTCACCGCCTACGCCCTGAAGGACCAGGATTTCCGGAGGATCGTCTCCACCGCCTCCGTGACCATCGGGGAGCGGTATCTGGCGAACCACAACAAGCTCCTCCGGCTCTACGGCGGCTGCATCGGCGTGAAGACAGGATTCACCAAGGCGGCGGGCCGGACCTTGGTCTCCGCCGCCGCGCGAGAGGGCATGACGCTGGTATGCGCTACTCTCAACGACGGCGACGACTGGAACGACCATATGTCCCTGCTGGACTACGGCTTCGCCAACTACCGCATGGAAACTGCGGTGCCCGCCGGGCGGGTGCTGGCCTCCGTGCTGGTGCAGGGCGGTACGGTGGTGACCGTGCCCCTGGCGGCCGCGGAGGACCTGAGCTACCCCCTCACCGGGGAGGAATCCCTGAAGGTGGTGGCAAGGGTGCCGCTGTCCGTACCCGCTCCGGTGGTGCCGGGACAGGTGGTGGGGGAGGTCTGCGCCTATCTGGAGGACCAGGAGGTTGCCCAGGTGGACCTGGTGGCCGCCGCGCCCTCGGCGAAGAAGGAGCGGGTCCCCGCGCCCTCCAGCTGGTGGGACAAGGCGTTTTGAGGAAGGAAACAACATGGATCGCTTACAGAAGATTCTCTCCGCTGCCGGTGTGTGTTCCCGCCGGCAGGCGGAGGAATTTTTGCGGAATGGCCGGGTGTCCGTCAACGGCGTTCCCGCCTCGCTGGGAGACCAGGCGGACCCGGAGGCCGACCGGATCACGCTGGACGGGCGGCCCGTCTGCCTCCCGGCGGAAAAGCTCTATCTGATGCTCCACAAGCCCCGGGGCGTGGTGACCACCCTGTCCGATGAGAAGGGGCGTCCCACGGTGGCGGCGCTGGTGTCCGGCTGTGGAGGCCGCGTGTACCCGGTGGGAAGGCTGGACATGGATTCCGAGGGCCTGCTGCTGCTGACCAGCGACGGGACCTTCGCCCAGCGTCTGGCCCACCCCAGCCACCGGATGGAGAAGGAGTACCACGTGACCGTGACCGGCCGCCTGGAGGACTGCGAGGCCCGCCTGGCGGCCCTGAGGTCTCTGG
This sequence comes from uncultured Oscillospiraceae bacterium, assembly GCA_910579485.1. Taxonomy (GTDB): domain Bacteria; phylum Bacillota; class Clostridia; order Oscillospirales; family Oscillospiraceae; genus Pelethomonas. The sequence continues at coordinate 17,870 of CAJTVO010000046.1, forward strand.
AGGACGGATCTCCCATCGCCCCCGCCCGTGTCCGGACCGTCGCGGACCGGAAGGGACGGCGGGTGCTGTCCGTGGTGATCTGCCAGGGGCTGAACCGGCAGGTCCGGCGGATGTGTGCGCTGGCGGAGCTGCGGGTGGAGCGGCTGGTCCGGGTGCGGGAGGGCTCTCTGGAGCTGGGCGGCCTCCCGGCGGGACGGTGGCGGTTCCTCACTGGGGAGGAGAGGGAGCGGCTGCTGCGCCCCTGAACGATATCAGAGTCTTTCGATAAGATGCTTTCTACCGTTACCGTGCGGGAATGCAGAGGAGGGCGGTGCCTCCAAAAGCGAGCTTGCGGTGACGTTGAATTTCTGTGATTGAACATGCAGACGGGGAGGAAGAAATGAAGAAGGACGTACTACATACGATCGAGGAGAATATGCCGCGCTTCTCCAAGGGACAGAGACGGATCGCGGCCTACATCCTCTCCAATTACGACAAGGCCGCCTTCATGACCGCCAGCAGGCTGGGGGAGCTGGTGGGGGTCAGCGAATCCACGGTGGTCCGCTTCGCCGCGCTGCTGGACTACGACGGCTACCCAGCTATGCAGAAGACTCTACAGGAGATGGTCCGGAGCAAGCTGACCTCCATCCAGCGGATACAGACCTCCAATGACCGGCTGTTCAGCAGCGACGTGGTGTCCTCCGTTTTGCAGATGGATATGGAGAAGATCCGTATCGCCATCGAGGAGGTGGACCGGCCTACCTTCAGCGCGGTGGTGGATAAGCTCCTGACGGCGCGGCACATCTATATCCTGGGGGTGCGCTCCAGTTCCTTCCTGGCGGGGTATCTCCATTTCTATCTTCATCTGATCTTTGAAAACGTGACCCTGGTCACCAGCAACAGCGCCGGGGATATTCTGGAGAGCATCCTGCGCATCGGTCCCGGGGACGTGCTGGTGGGCATCAGCTTCCCCCGGTACTCCAAGGCCACGGTAAAGGGCGTCCAGTTTGCCCACGACCGGGGGGCCGACGTGGTGGCGGTGACGGACAGCGCCCTCTCGCCCCTGTATCCGCTGGCGTCCGCCGTGCTGCTGGCCCGGAGCGATATGATCTCCTTCGTGGACTCTCTGGTGGCGCCCTTCAGCCTGCTAAACGCCCTCATCGTGGCGGCGGGTCATCGGAAGGATGCGGACATCGCCCAGATTTTCAACCGTCTGGAGGGCATATGGGATGAATACGGCGTATTCGGGTACAGCGATGAAAGCTGATATCGTTATAGCGGGCGGCGGCCCCGCAGGGATGATGGCCGCCATCGCCGGAGCGGAGGCTGGCGGGACGGTGTGCCTCCTGGAGCCCAACGAGCGGCTGGGCAAAAAGCTGAATATCACCGGTAAAGGCCGGTGCAACCTGACCAACCGGTGCGATCCGGAGTCCTTTCTGCAAAATGTCCCCCGTAATGGGAGATTCCTTTACAGTGCTTGCAGCCAGTTTGACAGCGATGCCGTCATGGCCTTTTTTGAGTCTCTGGGCGTGCCGGTGAAGGTGGAGCGGGGGAACCGGGTGTTTCCGGTGTCCGACCGGGCCTTCGACGTCAGCGGAGCTCTGGAAAAACGGATGAGGCAGCTGGGCGTCCGGTTGGTCCGTGACCGCGCGGAGGCGCTTCTGATCCATGACGGGAGCCTCAGGGGCGTCCGGACGGCGGGGGGAGATTTAGAGGCGGCAAAGGTGATCGTGGCCACCGGCGGGGTCAGCTATCCGCTGACGGGCAGCACGGGGGACGGCTACCGTCTGGCGGAGCAGGCGGGGCATACGATCGTGGAGCCCCGGGGCTCCCTGGTGCCCCTCTGCGCCGCCGGGACGCTGTGTCCCCGGGCCCAGGGCCTGAGCCTCCGGAACGCGGCCCTGCGGGTATACGAGAACGGGAAGAAGATATACCAGGACTTCGGCGAGATGCTGTTCACTCACTTTGGCGTCAGCGGCCCTATGATCCTGTCCGCTTCCGCCCACATGCGGCATTTCGATAAGAAGACCTACCGTCTGGAGATCGACCTGAAGCCCGCCCTGGATGAACCCGCCCTGGATAAGCGGCTGATCTCCGACTTCGGGAAGCATCCCAACAGCGATTTCATCAACGCCCTGGATGAGCTGCTGCCCCGGAAGCTGATCGAGCCCTTTGTGGAGCGCACCGGGATCGACCCTCGTGAGAAGGTCCATGACCTGACCCGGGAGCAGCGCCGCAGGGTGCTGTCCCTCTTGAAGGCGCTTCCGCTGGAGATCACCGGCCCCCGGCCTGCGGCGGAGGCCATCGTCACCTCCGGCGGCGTCAAGGTGAAGGAGGTCAATCCCTCCACCATGGAGTCCAAGCTGCTCCCCGGCCTGTTTTTTGCGGGGGAGGTGCTGGACGTGGACGCCTACACGGGGGGCTTCAATTTACAGATTGCCTGGTGTACCGGCCGGCTGGCGGGGGTATCCGCCGGGGAGGCGGCGCGGGCTGGGCGGCTGTCCGGCGGCGCGCCGGAAGAAAGGATGAGCCATGGATAACAAGGATCGTAAAAAAAATATCTCCGTTGCCGTGGACGGCCCCAGCGGGTCCGGCAAGAGCACCCTCTCCCGGGCGGCGGCGAAGGAGCTGTCTCTCGTCTACGTGGACACCGGGGCCATCTACCGCACGACGGCGCTGCATATCCTCCGCCAGGGCGCGGATCCCAGGGATGCCGCCGCCGCTGCCGCCCTCCTGCCGGAGGTCGGCATCACCCTGTCCTATGACGCGGCCGGGATGCAGCGGATGTGCCTCAACGGGGAGGACGTGACGGAGCTGATCCGTACCCAGGAGGTCTCCATGGTGGCTTCCGCCGTGTCGGCCTACCCGGTGGTACGGGCCTTCCTGCTGGAGATGCAGCGGGAGCTGGCGCGGCGGCACAGCGTCATCATGGATGGCCGGGACATCGGGACGGTGGTGCTGCCCGGAGCCGATGTGAAGATATTCCTGACCGCCGGCAGTGAGATCCGGGCCCGCCGCCGCTGGCTGGAGCTCCGGGAGCGGGGGACCCCCCGGGACTGGGAGCAGCTGCTGCAGGAGACCCGCGAGCGTGACGAGAAGGACGCCAACCGCGCCGAGTCACCCCTGCGCCCGGCGGCGGACTCCGTCCTGCTGGACACCTCCGAGCTGGACTTCTCCCAGAGCCTGGAGCGCATCATAGAAATCATCAGGGAGCGTACCGGATCATGACCAAGTTTTACCGCATTATCTATACCATCGCCGCTCCGATCATCCATCTGCTGTTTCCCTGCCGTGTGGTGGGACTGGAGGACTTCCCGAAGGAGGGGGCTCTCCTGTGCGCCAACCACGCCAGCGGCTGGGACCCCATCATCATCGCGCTGAACCTGCCAAGGGACTCCCGGCTGACCGTCATGGCCAAGGACTCCCTGTTCCGCATCCCGCTGCTGGGCTTTTTGCTGAAAAAGCTGGGCATCTTCCCGGTAAAGCGGGGCGGGAACGATCTGACCGCCATGAAGACCGCTATGAAGGTCCTCGGCGGGGGCAACCGCCTTCTGGTCTTCCCGGAGGGGACCCGGGTGGAGGAGCAGGGGGAGGTGGAGGCCAAGGGCGGCGTGACCATGATGGCTACCCGCACCGGGGTTCCCATGGTGCCCATCTACTGCGGCGGCAAACATAAATTCCTGCGGAAGACCACCATCGTTTTCGGAAAGCCCTACATGCCCGTCATCGCCGGCCGGAGGCCCACGCCGGATGAGAACCGGGCCATTGCCCAGGAAATACTGGATCGGATCTACGCCTTGAGTGAGGTAGACGCATGGAAGTGATTCAGGCGAAAAGCGCCGGGTTCTGCTTCGGCGTGGCCCGGGCTGTCAAGATGGCCCGGGAGCTGGCGGAGGCGGACCCCAGGCCCCGGATGCTGGGCAGCGTCATCCACAACCGCCACGTCACCGCCGCCCTGGCGGAGGGGGGGATGGAGGAGCTGTCCTCCCCGGACCAGGCCCAGGCGGGGGACAGCGTCCTGCTGCGGGCCCACGGGGTGGGGAGGGAGACCTACCGCCTCCTGGAACGGCGGGGGGCCCGGATCGTGGATGCCACCTGTCCCAAGGTGGCCCACGTGCAGCGCCTGGTGGAGCAGGCGGAGCGGGAGGGCCGCCAGCCGGTGATGATCGGCGATCCGGAGCATCCGGAGGTCCGGGGCGCGGCCGGATGGTGCGAAAGTCTCCTGGTATTTTCAGGGCCGGAGGAAGTTGGCAAATGGGCCGAAACCGCTGGCGCAGACCGGGTTGCGGGTTTGACGGTGGTCTCTCAGACCACCCTTCGGCGAGAAGTTTGGGAAACTTCTTTAAAAATTATAAAAAAAGAGTGTACAAATGTAAAAATCTTTGATACAATATGTGATGCTACGCATACGCGCCAGTCGGAAGCGGCCCAGATTGCCGCCCGGGTGGACGCTATGGTGGTGGTTGGTGATCCCAAAAGTGCCAATACAACGCACCTGACGGAAATCTGCGGACGGTATTGTTCCCGTGTATTTCAGATCGAAAACGCGGACGAGCTGCCCCTTGACGAGCTGTCCGGCTGTGCTCGGGTTGGTTTGACCGCGGGGGCCTCCACGCCTGCGAGCATCATAAAGGAGGTCAAAAAGACGATGAGCGAAGAAAAAATCCAGAGCGAAGGCATGGAAAATTTTGAAGAATTGGTAGAGCAGTATACCAATACATTAAATACAGGAGATAAGGTAACCGGCGCAGTCACCGCCATTACCCCCACGGAAGTCCATGTGGATCTGGGTTGTAAGCAAGCCGGCTACGTTCCTGTAGACCAGCTGTCGGATGATCCCTCGCTGAAGCCCGAGGATGTGGTGAAGGTCGGCGAGGAGTATGAGTTTTTCGTCGTCCGCGTCAACGACGTGGAAGGGTACGCCACGCTGTCCAAGAAGAAGCTGGACGCGAAC
>CAJTVO010000047.1 GCA_910579485.1 uncultured Oscillospiraceae bacterium
CCGCAGCGGCTTGTCCGCGGACGATATGCGGAAGATGGGCGACTTCCTCCGGGACAAGGATCAAGGGGTGGTAGCCCTGATGGCCAGCGTCAACGAGGGGAAGATCACCTTCCTGGCTGTTTGCGGCAAGGAGGCCGTGGCCAAGGGCGTCAAGGCGGGGGATATCATCAAGACCATCGCCCCTATCTGCGGCGGCAAGGGCGGCGGCAAGCCGGACAGCGCCATGGGCGGCGGCAGCGACCTGCTGAAGCTGGACGATGCCCTGGCGGCTCTGGATGATTTCGTGAACGAGAAGGCGAAGGATTAAGATTGTAGTTCGGTTCTGCAAAAAGAAAGGACGTGCAGCATGGATAATAGGCCAGACAATGAGGGGACCCGTGACCAGCTTGAAAAAGATGGTCAAATACTTGACCTGCTAAAGACCAGTTGCAACTTTGATGCTTTTCCCTGTAGGGAAGAATTAAATCTTGAAGATCAAAACCGCTATACCCAACTTGGACTTTCAGCCGCGCAAAAAATACAAATTAGTGGATTGACCCAGCAGATACATTACGCTCTGGCTGCTGGAGCAATGAATCAGGCCTATGTCGTGAGATTTCCGGAGGGATTGCCGCACACGCTTACTGCTTTGCGGCAGGGCGGCTTTGGTTCGATGATCCAAGATGCTAGCGGCCAGTTTATGGGGAGTGCTTCTTTCTATTCTATGTCTTCGCAGGCTGCACTTTTAGGTGCTTTTACAGTAATATCAGCTGTAACAGGACAGTACTTTTTGTCGCAGATCAATGGCGAATTGCGACAAATAGGTACAAAGCTGAATGAAATTTTAGAGTTTCTGTATGAGGATAAAAAGGCTGAGCTGCTGTCTGAGGTTGCATTTGTAGAGCGTGTGTATAAGAATTATAGTTCTATCATACAAAATGCGTCACAAAGAACAGCGACTATCGGCAGTCTGCAGCAATCTCAAAAGGTAGCAATAAAGGATGTAGAGTTTTATCTAAACGACTTTGACAAAAAGTTGGCGGATATAAAAGATGAAAAAGGCTTGAATAATAGTGCCGGAGAAGTGTTAAATTCCAAAGAACTCCTTGAAATTTCACTTCGTTTGTATGTCATGAGTAGTCTGCTTGAAGTCTACTACTCACAGAATTTTGACCCTGGTTGCATAGATTTTCTGCAAAATAATATCCAGACCTATATCAAAACTTGTACCAAGAGAATGTCAAGAGCATTTAATAAATTAGAAGGCCGCCTTGAAAAGAAAGATGGTGACTGGCTTAAAATGCCTCTGGATATCCTTGGGGTTAAGCCCGATAAATCCCCAGATGATCAAAAGGTGAGAGCTTTGCTTGCATTTTCGGCGGAAATTGAAAATAATAGCTGGCCCATTACAGAGCAGGAGATACAGTTTGCGCTGTGCTCGCCACTGAAGACAGCTGAGTATATTTTGGATGGAACTGGAAATGTGTATGTGAAGAAGGCAAAAAGAGAGAATCAAAATGACCAGAGATGATCTGAAGGCGTTTTGTGCGCTGGACATCGACTTTGACAGCATCGGCCTGCTCCAGAGCGAGGCGGAGGACTTCGCTTATTTCTGCACCCCGGCGGATGCGGAGTATGTGGGCCGTATCGGCTGCGACGGGGTACATTTCATCCTCCTGCCGGGGGATGAGAGGGTGTACTGTGTGGACCCGTCCATGGGGGAGATAGGGAGTTATGTGCTGCCGGTGGGCCGTGATCTCCGTGAATTTTTATCCTTCGTCCTCTACTGCCATGATGCGAACCCCCTGAGCCAGATATATTTTCTGTCGGAGGAACGTTTTCAGACGTTTGCGGCGGACGAGGCCGAGGCAAGGGGGAGCGGAGAGCTGGAGGAACTGTTCGAGGCGAAGGACGCCGCTCTGGCGAAGATCGCGGAGGCGTTCGGCATCGCTCCCATAGAGCCCTACGCGAGGGTCAAGGCCCTGCAAGAGGCCTTCGATCCCAGTGTCTTACGATTTTCCGATGAATACTACGACACGCTCGGCATTGAGCGGGAATAAGGAGGAGGCGCCACTATGCTGATCGATTTTTCCAAAATGGAGGAGCAAGTCATCCCCGGCTTCCTGGGCGGGGAAGGCACATTCCATGCCCGGATGCGGGTGGACGAACTGGGCAAGATCATGCGCGCCGCGCTGGAACCCGGTTCCTCCATCGGACTGCACACCCACGACACCAGCAGCGAGATCATCTACATCCTGGCAGGGAAGGGGAAGGTGCTCTGCGACGGGGAGTACGAGCCTCTCTCCGCCGGGAGCTGCCACTACTGCCCCAAGGGGCACAGCCACAGTTTAATCAACGACAGCGACGCGATGCTGGAGTTTTTCGCCGTCGTGCCGTTTCAATGAAAAGGAGAATATCCTATGTCTGACTGCTTATTCTGCAAGATCATCGCCGGGGAGATCCCCAGCAAGAAGGTCTACGAGGACGATCTGTGCTATGCGTTCTATGACATCGCCCCCCAGGCGCCCACCCACTTTCTGGTAGTGCCTAAGGCCCACATCCAGTCCGTGTCCGCCGTGACGGAGGAGAACGCGCCTGTCGTGGGCCATATCTTCGCCGTCATCGCGAAGCTGGCCGAGGAACTTGGCTTTGCCGGTCCCGGCTACCGTGTGGTGTCAAACATCGGCGAGGCTGGCCAGCAGACCGTGCCGCATCTGCATTTCCATGTGCTGGCGGGGCGGGATATGACTTGGCCCCCGGGTTGATATCATTAGGATCGAGGCCCCAGCGGATTTTTCCGCCAGGGAAATTCATTTTGCGTCTGTAGGGCGCGACGACCCCGGCGCGCCGTTAGCAAAATCTGCCAACCGGTGGCGCGCCGGGTCGTCGCGCCCTACAAATGCGGTGTTATTTTCTCAAAATTGATCTCCCTGTTTTTCCGCCGGGGCCTCTTGACAACCGCCGAAAGGCCTGCTATACTGCAAACATACCAAGAGAATGTATGCTGCTTCGAGGGAGGTGAGGCCGTGGCGCGGAACAAGTACCCGGAGGAGACGGTGGAGAAGATCCTGACGGCGGCCCGGCGGCTGTTTCTGGAGAAGGGGTATGAAAAGACTACCATCCAGGACATCGTGGACCAGCTGGGAGGGCTGACCAAGGGAGCGGTGTACCACCACTTCAAGTCCAAAGAGGAGATCATGAACGCCCTCACCACAAAAATGTTCTTTGACGACAACCCCTTCGAGAAGGTCCGGGGGAGGGAGGACCTCACAGGCCTGGAGAAAATGAAGGAGGTCGTCCGCCTGACCCAGGAGCCGGAGTGGTCCAGCCTCAGCCGCCAGAGCCTGCCGCTGCTGAAGAATCCCCAGATGCTGGCCACGATCATCGAGGAGAACCGGACCATCGCCACGCCCCTTTGGCTGGAGCTGATCGAGGAGGGGATGGCGGACGGCTCCATCCGGACGGAGTACCCCCGGGAGGCGGCGGAGCTGCTGACGCTGCTGGACACCCTCTGGATGGCTCCCACGATTTTTCCGGCCAACCGGGAAGAGGTGCTGCACAAGTTCCGCTGCGCGGGGGAGATTTTCGCCAATCTGGGCGTTCCGCTCATCGACGAGGAAATGCTGGAGCTGGCGGATAAGTACTTCCAGCTGCTTCCGCCGGAGCTCTTATAAAAGCCGCTTTCCAAGCGGCTTTTTTCCGGGGAATATACATTCGTTCGGTTGGTATGCAAACGGCGCAGAAGCGCCAAAACTTTTGTCAAGATACATACCTTTGGAAGGTATGTAAAGGGAGGAATGGACGATGAAAGAAAAGCTGTTTACCCGAAACTTCACACTTCTGCTCCTGGGGCAGGTATTTTCCCTGCTGGGCAACGGGGCGCTACGGTTTGCGCTGTCAATGTACGTGCTGGAGAAGACCGGCTCGGCGGCGGTGTTCGGCACGCTGCTGGCGGTGAGCATGGTGCCTACGATTTTGCTGACCCCCTTCGGCGGGGTGCTGGCGGATCGGATGGACCGGCGGGTCATCATGGTGGGGCTTGACCTGGCTTCCGGAGCGGCGGTGCTGGCGGCGGCCGCGGTCTTCGCGGATGGCAGGGGGCTGGCCGTGACGGCGGCGCTGCTGATCGTCCTGTCCGTGCTGGGGGCCTTCGAGTCCCCCACGGTCCAGGCCTGCGTCCCCCAGATGCTCCATGGGGATAATGTCCTGAGGGGCAACGCGGCGGTAAATCAGGTGGCCGCCGTTTCCGGACTGGTGACGCCCTTTTTGGGGAGCCTGCTCTACACCGCCTTCGGCGTCCGTCCGGTGCTGGCGGGAGCGGGGGCGTGCTTCCTGCTGACGGCGGGGCTGGAGTGCTTCATCCGACTGCCGGAGAGTCCCCGGGTCCGGGGACAGCGGCTGAGGGATATCCTCCGGGAGGACCTGCTGGGCAGCGCCCGGTTCCTGGCCCGGGAGCGGCGGGAGGTGTTGGATCTGCTGCTGTTCGCCGCCGCGGTGGGGGCGCTGGTCTCCGGCGCGGCCATCGTGGGACTGCCGTATCTCATCCGCACCGGTCTGGGCCTCTCCGCCCGGCTCTACGGCGCGGCGGAGAGCGCCATGGGGCTTGCCGCCCTGCTGGGCGGACTGGCGGCGGGGACGTTGGCGGCGCGTCTGCCCTTCCGGAGGCTCAACCGGTTGGTAACGGTGGTGGGAGGATGCTGCCTGCTGGGAGGCGGGGCCCTGCTGCTGCCGGTGGGGGCCATGGGACAGTACGGGGCGCTGGTGCTGGTGTTCTGCGTGGGGCAGGCGATGGCCTGTACCTTCTCCATCTTCGCCGTCTCCGCCATCCAGCAGAGGACGCCGGAGCATATGACCGGGAAGGTCATGGCCTGCGTCTCCACTATCTCCATGTGCGCCCAGCCCCTTGGGCAGATGCTCTATGGCCTGTGGTTCGACGCCTCCCCGGGATGGGCGGTGCTGTCAGCCAGCGGAGCCGCCATATTCGCGCTGGGGGTATGCTCTCGGAAGCTGTTCGAGAAATGGTGAAGAGACCGGCGCGGGGAATCTGCCCGCGCCGGTCTCTCTATTCGATGCCAAACTTCCGCATGATGACCTGAAGGTTCCGCCAGTCCCCGGCCATGCTCGTCAGCCTTTCCCGGCCCTCGGGGGTGAGGCGGTAATACTTCCGCACGGGGCCGTTGGACTCGCGGCCCTGGAAGGTGTCCGCCGCGCCCTCCTTGGCCAGGCGGCGGAGGATGGCGTAGAAAGTGCTTTCCGTCACATCCGGGAAGCAGTCCCGCATGGTCTGGATGACGTCGTAACCGTACTTGGGCTCGCCGGACAGGCACTGGAGCAGGCACAGCTCCAGCACACCTTTTTTCAGTTGGGCGTCCATGGTCAGCTCTCCTTACAAGGCTTCCCGGCGGCGCGGAGGACCAGCCAGAAAATCGCCGCCAGCAGGACCCCCAGCAGATAGGGGAGGGAGAGAACGACTTGAAACATCTCGACGGAGGGAAAAGCGCTTGCCCACTCTGAGAGGGAATACTCTATGTCCAGGCGGTAAAGGATCGTCCCCATTGCCAGCATCCCCGCTATGCTTCCGGCGGTATGGACGGCGGCGGGAAAGTACCTGATGGCTCCGGAAACACACCGTGACAGCGTCCACAGCTGCAGAAGGAACATCACTAATATGAAAAACCGGATCAGATCAAGCAGAAGCCAGGGGATTGCGTGCCCGATGATCTCCAGCTCAGGATGGCAGAAAGAGTATACCATCCATCCCATGACCGCCGTCATGCACAGCAGCGGCAGTAGATATACCCAGACAGTAGGCTGCTTGTTCGCAGGGAACCGCTCCTCCAGCGCCGCCCGCCCCCGGCCGTGGAGCAACATGAACAGGGAGATGGACCCCAGCAGCAGGAACAGGCACCCTACGACCTGTTCCAATGCCGCATCGAAGAAAATACTGCCGAAGTTGAAGCTCAGTATCATCCGATACAACAGTAGGAGGGACGCTAGAAACGGAATGGCCCACAGCCGGTTCTTCCTGCTGCGCAGACGGGCCTTCCGGTCCTCCTGCAGCAGGGCGCGGGTTACGGCGGTGGGACGGCCAAACTCGGAGAGCAGACCGGCCACACTGCGCCCCCGCTCCCGGCCCAGCTCGTACTGCTCCTGATAGTCCGCGACAATCTCCGCCGCCTGTTCCGGGTCGTACCAGCCCAGCAGGTTTACCCCTAAATGGTGCCGCCAATCCGTCCACGTCACCGCTTTTGCCTGGAAACAGAGGGGCAGCGGTTTCCGCCCGTCAACCCACCGCTGGAACGCCAGCGCGGTGAACAGACCCGTAAAATAGGGCAGCAGGCGGACCAGAATCTCCAACTCCGGCGGCACGGCGAGGGGGTCTACATCCACAATTTTATAGTATCTCGTCATAAACAGCGCCGACCCTGCCGCGCCTCCCAAAGCGTGGACCACGCCGGGAAAATACCGGATGGACCGTGTCACGCTCCGCAGCAGGAACCATGCCGCCAGCACCAGCATGGCAATGATGAAGATAAGCAAAAATGTGGTAATGGCGGGTCCGATATTTATTATCAAAATGATATGCAGCCGCATGACGGTGATAATGGCGATCTCCTGTAAGGTGGTGCAGGCCAGCATTGCTGCCGCCGGGAGCAGGAAAGTTACCGTCCGGGAGGCGGTTTTTTCCGGCGGGACCAGCCGTTCCAGCGCAATTCTGGCAGGGCCGCGCAGGAGCATAAACAGTGTGGAGGCCGTCATGGGGACAAAGGCGCAGAACCCCACCATCAAAAAGAAGTTGAAGTACGAATACAGGCAGAGCCATCCAAAAGCCCAGCATACCGCCGCTGCCGCCAGCCACAGCAGGGTATAGCGAAGCTGTTCCGTCCGCGCGGCGGGCTCCTCCTCAAGTAGCTGCGCTACTGCCTCCCGGGGCGTCCCCAGAGCATCGATGATCTCCGCGTCGGACTTCCCGTGTTCCCGGCCCGCCTCGAACTGCGCCTGGAGATCCGTCAGGATCTCTTTGGCCTGGGGCTCCGGGAAGGACCAGGCCAGCCGCCGCCCCAGGTCCTCCAGCCATTTCTGGCGGGTAAGGGGGGACTTTCCGAATGCAAACATATCTCTCATCCTCTCTACTGTGTGATACTACTGTTTACTGAACAGTAGCTAACCAGAGCATACCACGCACAGCCGGAGCTGTCAAGAGGGAAATGGAAAAGAGAGGCGAAAACGCCTCTCTTTCCTCAATTTTCGTTCAGATACGCCTCCGCCGCCAGCAGGACCTCCTCATCGCTGGCGTAAGTGACCCGCCGGGCCGCCTCGGAGAAGGAGAACCAGCCCAGCTGTGAGATCTCCGAATCCTGAGGATGCTCCCGTCCGCCGGTGGGGACGGCGGTGAAGAAGATCACGTCCTTGACGGTCCCCGGCTTGGGGGAGTAGGTGACTTGCTGCCGGAAATCCGTGCAAATATCCGCGGTCAGTCCGGTCTCCTCCAGAATTTCCCGGGCGGCGGTCTCCGCTTCCGTCTCGTCTCCCTCCACGTGGCCCTTGGGGAAGCTCCAGTGCCCGCCGTTATGCCTGACCAGAAGATATTGCCGATCTCCGGCCTCCCGCCGCCAGACCACTGCGCCGCAGGATTTTTCTTCCAGAGCCTTCCGGAAGACGCCGCCGTCTCCCCAGGTCCACTCCCCGCCGTGGGCGCCCAGATCGAAGTGCCGCTTGGCGATGCCCAGGTCCACCAGGGCGAAGGACCCCGTGCCGCTGAGCCGCACCCGGACGGCGCCGTCCGGACGGCAGGCGAACCGGTAGCCCTGCCGGTTCATGGCGGAGGGGGCCCGCCGGACGGCCTCCATCCCGGCCTGGAACCAGTCCGGGGCGTTCTCCGATTCCGGGGCCAGCTCATTCAGAGCCTTCAGGGGACGGCTCGCCGCCGGGCTCTCCGGATGGGCGGGGGAGCCCACGGCGATGACGCACACCAGTTCTTCCCCTGGGGCGAGATGGGCGGTGCAGCGCTTTTTGTCATAGGTGCCGCCCACCCAGCAGGTCCCCAATCCCATGATCTGGGCGGTGAGGACCAGTTCCTCGCCGTAAAAGCCGCATTTTTCCTCCAGATCGCCGTCTCCGGCGGGGCCTGTGAGGAGGAAATAATTGCGGGCCCCCTTGATGCGCCCCCAGCCCTTCAGGAGGGAAGAGAAGGGCTCCGGCTCGTCGCATACCAGCTGTAACCGGAGCCCGGAGCGCTGGCTGCAGATCTCCGCCGCCTTTTCCAGCTGCCGCCGCTGAATGGGGGAGAGGGGAGCGGGGGAAAAGTCCCGGCAGGACGACCGGGTGAAAACGGCATCGGACAGTGTCATATGTCCTCCCTTCCGCGGTATGCACCGCAAGAGAAAAATTTTAGTTCATCCTCTATTTTTGTGCGAACAAACAGGGATGTCAAGAGAAAAAGTGTGAAGTTTTTGTAAAATCATACTTGCGTCATGAAGCGGGGTCTGGTAAAATATACTATATCAATTACATATCGGAGGATGTCCGCAGGAGAGCGGGGGCCCTTGAGAAGGGAAGCGCCCCCCACCGAAGGCGTAAATCGCGCAGGTGCCGTAAGGCGGGACTGCGGGCGGACGAGATTCTGGAGAACTCCGCGAATGGGCGGATGCCGAAGGTGTAAGCGGCCGGGCCGTAATCTCTCAGGCAAAAGGACGGAATTGGGATATACTGTCCCGGAAGGGAGACCCGGGGGGAAGTATTTTCATTTTCTGTTTGAGCAGAGGGAGGCGTACCGCGCCTCCCTCGTTTTGCTTCGATATGCAGATTGGGAAAAGGAAAAGGAGAGAGCGTATGGAACAAATTTATAAGGCGATCGAAAAAGGAAACGGCTGGCTGAACGACATCGTGTGGGGCATCCCCGCCCTGGTGCTGCTGATGGCCGCGGGCATCATCCTGACTGTGGGGCTGAAGGGCTTCCAGTTCCGGAAGTTCGGCTACGCCATGAAGCACACCGTGGGCAAGATGTTCAAAAAGCAGACCGCCAAGGCTGGTGAAGTCACTCCCCTCCAGGCCCTGACCACCGCTCTGGCGGCTACCGTGGGCACCGGAAACATCGCCGGTATCACCTTTGCCATTACTCTGGGCGGCCCGGGTTCGATCTTCTGGCTGTGGGTGTCCGCCCTGCTGGGCATGGCTACCAAGTACTCCGAGGTGCTGCTGTCCGTGAAGTTCCGGGAGCGCAACATCCTGGGCGACTGGGTGGGCGGCCCCATGTATTATATCAAGAACGGCCTGGGTAAGAACTGGAAGTGGCTGGGCGCGGTGTTCTGCGTCTTTGGCGGTCTGGCCTCCTTCGGTATCGGCAACGCGGTGCAGGTGGGCGAGATCACCTCTGCCGTCAATACCGCCATCCGCTCCTTCGTGCCCTCCGCCGTGGAGCATGAGATGGTCATCAACATCGTCCTGGCGGTGATCCTCATGGCCATCATCGGTGTGGTGCTGGTGGGCGGTATCAAGCGCATCGGCGAGGTCACCGAGTTCATGGTGCCTATCATGTCCGTTATCTACATCGTGGCCTGCCTGCTGGTCATTGGGGCCAACATTACCAGGGTCCCCCATGTGTTCGGCATGATCTTCCAGGGCGCTTTCACGCCCGAGGGCGTCAGCGGCGGCGTAGCTGCCATTACCATCAAGACCTGCATTGAATGGGGCGTCAAGCGTGGCGTATTCTCCAACGAGGCCGGTCTGGGTTCCGCGCCTATCGCCCACGCCGCCACCTCCGAGACCAACCCGGTGAAGCAGGGTCTCTACGGCATCTTTGAGGTGTTCATGGACACCATCGTCATCTGCACTCTGTCCGGCTTGACCCTGCTGCTGGCTCTGGACGCGGAGACCATCAACTACGGTATCAAAGGCACCACCGCCCTTAACGCTCAGGCATTGGGTACCGTGCTGGGCGGCAAGACCGGCGCGCTGATCATCGCCATCGGCCTGAGCCTCTTCGCTTTGTCCACCGTCCTGAGCTGGGGCCTCTACGGCACCCGCTGCTGGGAGTATCTGCTGGGTGAGAAGGCTGTGAAGCCCTATCAGATCATCTTTACCCTGGTGGTCATCATCAGCGCCACCATGGACCTGTCCCTGGCCTGGGCCATTGCCGACACACTCAACGGCCTCATGGCCATCCCCAACCTGATCGGACTGCTTCTTCTGTGCCCTGTGGTCTTCAAGATGACCCGGGAGTATTTCGACAGCGAGCGGCGGCTGAGAAAGTAAGGACTTGCATATAGAAGCATCCCGCCCGGAAAACCAGGCGGGATGCTTCATACTTTGCCGGAGGGACGCGGGATGCCCTGTCCGTCCAGATGATCCCGGCCCCACCGGCACATGGCGTCCAGCACCGGCACCAGGCTCTCCCCGAAGGGGGTCAGGGAGTACACCGTCTTCGGAGGCCGCGCCGGGATGACCTCCCGGCGGACCATCCCCGCCTCCTCCAGCGCCCGGAGCTGCTGGGTCAGCATCTTGGGCGTTGCCCGGGGGAGCAGCCGCTGGAGGGCCATGTACCTCCGGGGGCCGTCTTTGAGATGCCACAGAAGCAGGGTCTTGTACTTCCCGCCGATGAGGGACAGGGTGGCCTCCATCGGGCATGTAAACTCTGGATGCTGCATAAAACTTCCCCCTTTATCTGCCGGTTTCCTCTATTATAACAGGATTCCGCCTCACTGGGAAGCACTATCTTTTGAGAAAGCACCTATCCCGAAAGTGCCCTCTTGCAGATATTTCCGGATATGGTACAATGAAATCACCCGGGAAACCAATTCATATAAAGGAGATATACCTATGGATTTCATGGAACTGGCAAAAAGGCGCTGTTCTGTCCGCGCCTACGAGGACCGGAAGGTGGAGCCTGAGAAGCTGGAGCGTATCCTGGAGGCCGCGCGGATCGCGCCCACGGCGAAGAACCTCCAGCCGGTGAAGCTCCTGGCGGTACAGAGCGGGGAGGGGCTGGAGAAGGTGGGGAAGGCCGCCAACATCTACGGCGCGCCTCTGGCCATCATCGTCTGCGCCGACCACCAGCGGGCCTGGACCCGGCCCTTTGACGGGAAGCGCTCCACGGACATCGACGCATCCATCCTTACCGACCACATGATGCTGGAGGCCACGGAGCTGGGGCTGGGCAGCGTGTGGATCTGCTTCTTCAAGCCCGACGTGCTTCGGGAGGAGTTCTCCCTGCCGGAGCATCTGGAGCCGGTGAACATCCTGGCGGTGGGCTACGCCTCCGGCGCGCCCGCCAGCCCGGACCGCCACGATAAGGCGCGGGTCCCCATGGACGAGCTGGTATCCTACGAAGAGCTGTAAGCATGAGAAGCCCCCGTCCGGCATAGACCGGGCGGGGGCCTCCCGTATTAAGAAAGATGGAGGAAAGAAAAGAGCATATCCAGCGATTTGAACCGGTAGACGACGCCGTCGGACTCCCACTGGACGCCTCCTGCGTCCTCGGTGATCTCGCCGGTGGTCAGGGGCTGGGTGAGGGGGGAGAAGAGAACGCCCCACCACATGGGCGCGCTGTAGAGCGTCATGGCCAGCAGGCCAGCCAAAACAGATATGAGCAGTTTATATCGTAATTTCATTGTAAAATTCCGTCCCTAATGGAGTTGTTGGTTCCATTATGGACGGAATTTTACAGCAATATACCATTTTCAGGAAAAAATTTTTCGCTACGGCCGGGGCTGCGCCGTCCGGCACAGAAAGGCGGATACGTCCAGGGACAGCAGGGCCTCCACCGCCCGGGCGGCGGGGGCCTCCTCCCGGAAGATGCCAAACACCGACGGCCCGCTGCCGGTCATGGAGGCCGCCATGGCGCCCAGCTCCAGCAAGGCGCTCTTCATCTCGAACACCTGGCTGTACCGCCGGGGCAGCACGTCCTCGAAGACGTTGTATAGCCGCCGGGCAACGCCCTCCAGGTCTCCTTGTTCCAGCGCCGCCGTCATGCCCGGGATGTCCGGGTGGCAGCGGAGCTTTTTGACCCGCACCTGGGCGAAGAGCTCCGGCGTGGAGACGGAGCAGGCGGGCTTGCACACCACCAGCCAGCAGGGAGGAAGGGGCGGGAGCGCCGACAGCCGTTCCCCACGGCCCTCCGCCAGGACGGCGCCGCCCCGGACGCAGTAGGGCACGTCGCTGCCCACCAGCGCGCCGATCTCCTCCAGCCGTTCTTCCGTCATTTCCGGGGCGTAGAGGCGGCGCAGGAGCCGCAGGACGGCGGCCCCGTCGCTGCTGCCTCCGGCCATACCGGCGCACACGGGGATCTGCTTCAAAATGTCGATGTCGAACCCCGGGCAGGGCAGTCCGGCGGCCTCGAAGAAGCGGACCGCCGCCTTGGCGGCGATATTTCCCTCGCCCTTGGGGAGGTAGGGGAGGTCGGTGTTTACCGATATTCCCGGCTCCGATCTGGGGGAGAGGGTCACCTGATCCGCAAGGTCGATGGACTGCATGACCATCCGCATCTCGTGGTAGCCGTCGGGGCGGCGGCCCAGGATGTCCAGGGCGAGATTCAGTTTTGCGTAAGCGGGTTCGGTATGATTCATGGCCTGCTCCTCCGATCCTCCGACCGTCCCGCCAGATAGTCCAGCGACACGCCGAAGTGGTCCGCCAGGGCGATAAAATTTTCCAGACTAGGCAGGACGGCTCCATACTCAAATTTTTGGTAATGGCGTGATGGGATGCCCAGACCATCGGCAACCTGCTGCTGTGTTTCGCCACATTCGTTCCGCAAATCACGCAATCTGCCTTTAAAGAAATCTCTAAATTCCATAGTTACCCCTTGACACACCAAAATATATGTGCTAGTATACAAATACGCCAAAATATATGTGAACATTTAAACTGGAAGGGAGAATACTTATGAGCGATTTTACTCGCTGGCTGTACGCCAACTACATCTGGCCCCACCTCGAGGCACAGGACGCTACCGGTTATGAGACGCCGCTGTCCCTGCTGGAGGGATGCCTGGACGACGCGCTGAAAAAAGAATACCATCGGACGCTGGAATTTTACGCCGGGCACGCCTTCCTGCTGGGGGTCCGCACCGGCGCGGAGCTGGGGGCAGAGATGCCCGGCCTCTCTGCCCGAAGAAGCCAGTCCAACTAACAGTATAGCGCAAAAAGAGGGAAATGTCCACTGCATTTCCCTCTTTTTGTCCGCCATATGCCGGCAGCCTGCTCTATGATCGATATGTTCTCACAGGTGTTTTCCGCAGTAGGGACATGTACGGCTGGAGGACTCCTTCAGACGCTTCCTGCAATGGGGGCAGCGATAGAAGCGGAGCCAGATAATGGCTGAGAAGATAAAGCTGCCCAGAGCCAGATAGAGAAGTACCGCGCTGTCCAGCACACTGCTGACAGGGAGTAGAATCAGCGACAGCGCCGCTGAAATGGACATCAGGAACCGGGTCTGTCCCAGGGTCGGCTTCTTCATGGGGGTATCCTCCTGCACGTAGGGTTTGATAGCAGTATACCGCAGCGGACAAAAAATGTCTACAAGTTTCTGCGCGGGAAATTACGCCCCGGTGGCTCGTTCCTGCTTCACCTTGTGGTCGATGACATGGCGGGAGGCCAGCTCTGCGGTCACGTCCTCCACAGAAATTCCCATCTCCACCATCAAAACCATCACATGATACATCAGATCGGCGATCTCGTAGACGGTCTCCGGCTTGTCGCTGGCCTTTCCGGCGATGATGACCTCGGTGGACTCCTCGCCCACCTTTTTCAGAATTTTGTCCAGCCCCTTCTGGAACAGATAAGTGGTGTAGGAGCCCTCCGGCAGCGTTTCCTTCCGGCCCTGGAGCAGGGCGTACAGCCCTTCCACCGAGAAGGGGGCGGGCTGATCCCCCTGGAAGACCTTGTCGTTGAAGCAGGAGTCGGTCCCCAGATGGCAGGCGGGACCCTCCTTGCTCACCGTGACCACCAGGGCGTCCCGGTCGCAGTCGGCGGTGATGTCTACGATGTGCTGGACGTTCCCGCTGGTCTCGCCCTTCCGCCACAGCTCCTGCCGGGACCGGGACCAGAAGCAGGTCCGGCCCTCCTTCATGGAGATATCCAGGCTCTCCCGGTTCATATAGGCCAGGGTCAGCACCTTCTTGCTGGCCGCGTCCACCACGACGGCGGGGATCAGGCCCTGGGCGTCAAATTTCAGTTCGTTGATGTTGAGCATATGCGTCTCCTTACAATCTCATAGTAATGCCGTCCGCCGCCAGCTCCCGTTTGAGGTCCGGGATAGAGACCTCGCCGAAGTGGAAGATGGAGGCCGCCAGTCCCGCGTCCACCTTGGGCAGGGAGTGGAAGAGCGTCTTGAAGTGTTCGACGCACCCGGCCCCGCCGGAGGCGATCACCGGCACGTTCACCACATCGCATACCGCCTCCAGCATATCCAGATCGAACCCAGCCTTTACGCCGTCAGTGTCGATGCTGTTGAGAACGATTTCTCCAGCTCCGTTGGCAACGCCGGACTTGATCCACTCGATAGCGTCCAGCCCGGTGTCCTCCCGGCCTCCCTTGGCGAAGACCCGGAACTGTCCGTCCACCCGTTTGACATCCACGGACAGGACTACGCACTGATTGCCGTACTTTTTTGCCGCTGCCGGAATGAGGGAGGGGTCCCGGAGGGCCCCAGAGTTGACGCTGACCTTGTCCGCACCGCATTTCAGCACCCGGTCGAAATCGTCTACCGTATTGATGCCGCCTCCCACGGTGAGGGGGATGAAGATGGTGGAGGCCACCTCCGTCAGGATGTCCGTGAACAGTGCCCGGCCCTCGGCGGAGGCGGTGATGTCGTAAAACACCAGCTCGTCGGCCCCGCAGCCGGAATAGAACTTCGCCAGCTTTACCGGGGAGCTGACATCCGCCAGCCCCAGGAAGTTGACGCCCTTGACCACCCGTCCGTCCTTCACGTCCAGGCAGGGGATGATGCGCTTGGTGATCATTGGGGACCTCCTTCCCGGACCGCTTGGGCCAGGTCCACGGCCCCGGCGTACCACGCCTTGCCTACGATGGCGGCGTAGAGCCCCCGGTCCCGAAGCTGCCGCAGGTCCTCATTGGAGGACACGCCGCCGGAGGCGGTGATGGAGCAGGAGACCGCTTTTTGCAGGGCCTCCAGCCGGTCATAGGAAGGGCCGGAGAGGGTCCCGTCGGTCTCTATATCTGTAAAGATAATATACTTCACACCAATTGATCCCATTTGCTCTGCAAAGGAAATATAGTCCAGTCCGGCGTTTTCCTCCCAGCCGGAGATACGGACCAGACCGTCCTTGGCGTCGATGCCCACGGCAACGCGCTCCGGACCATATTTTACCACGGCCTCCCGGACAAACTCCGGGTCGGACACGGCGGCGGAGCCGATCACCCCCCGCCAGACGCCTAGGCCGAACACCGCCTCCAGGTCCGCCATGGACCGGATGCCGCCGCCCAGCTCGATACGCAGTCCAACCTCGGCCACGGCCTGGACGATGGCGCTGTTTTTCCGTTTGCCGTCACGGGCACCGTCCAGGTCTACCATGTGGAGATACCGTGCGCCGGCGGCGTAGAAAGTCTTTGCGGTCTCTACCGGGTCGTCCGCCACCTGATGGACGGTATCGAAGCGGCCCTTGTGGAGGCGGACGACTTTGCCGTCTTTTAAGTCGATCGCGGGAAAAATAAGCATAGTTCTCCCTCCTTACAGCTCACAGAAGGCCCGCAGGATGTTCAGCCCCACGTCCCCGCTCTTCTCCGGGTGGAACTGTACGCCAAACACATTCTCCCGGGCCACTGCGGCGGTCAGGTCCGCGCCGTATTCTGCCGAAGCGATGACGCTCTCAGAACACTCCGCGCCGCAGAAGGAGTGGACGAAGTACACGCAGTCTCCCTCCCGGATATGCCGGAACAGAGGGCTCACCGGCCTCCCGGCGGGGAAGCGGAGGGCGTTCCAGCCGATGTGGGGGATCTTGTACCCCTGGGGAATATAGTCCCCAATGGGCCGCACGGAACCGGGGATCAACCCCAGGCCCTCGTGCCGTCCATACTCCAGGCTGTAATCGAACAGCAGCTGCATCCCCAGACAGATGCCCAGTAGGGGCTTCCCGCCGGAGGCCTCCTCTTTGACCAATTTGTCCAGTCCGTTCCGGCGCAGCAGCGCCGCCGCGTCCCCGAAGGCCCCCACGCCGGGGAGGACCAGCTTCTCCGCGCCGCGGATGACCGCGGGGTCTCCGGTGACCACGGTGTCCGCTCCGATGGCGGCGAAGGAGCTTTTCAGCGAAAACAGGTTTCCTACGCCGTAGTCGATGATGGCGATCACTACAGCACCCCCTTGGTGGACGGTATTTCCTGGGAAAACCTGGGATCGATGGCCGCCGCCGATGCCAGAGAACGTGCCAGACTCTTGAAGGCTCCCTCAATAATGTGGTGGCTGTTGTTCCCCGCCAGCTGGCGGACGTGGATGGTCATGTCCCCCCGGCGGGCCAGGGCGATGAGAAATTCCTCCACCAGCTCCGTGTCAAAGGTCCCGACCTTCTGGGTGGGGACGTGGAGGTCATAGCACAGCATCCCCCGGCCGGAGAGGTCAACGGCGGTGAGGATCAGGGCCTCGTCCATAGGCAGGAGCATGGAGCCGTAGCGGGTCACGCCCCGCTTGTCCCCCAGGGCCTGGGCGAAGGCGTCCCCCAGGCAGATGCCAATGTCCTCCACCGTGTGGTGGTCGTCCACGCAGGTGTCGCCCTTGCACCGGACGGTCAGGTCGAACCGCCCGTGCCGGGCGAACAGGGTCAGCATGTGGTCCAGAAAGCCGCAGCCAGTGTCGATCTGGCTGCTCCCGGTCCCGTCCAGGTCCAGGGAGAGCTGGATGTCCGTCTCCGCCGTCCGGCGGGATATTTCAGCCTTGCGCATCACTCCGCCTCCTTGACGATCTCATGGACCCGTTCCAGAAAAGCATCCATCTGCGTCCGGGAGCCGATGGTGACCCGGCACCAGTCCGCGATCTCCGGCTTATCCCAGTGCCGCACCAGCACGCCCCGGGCCTTCAGCTTCCGGTAGAGGGTCCCGCCGTCCACCTTGGGGCAGCGGGTGAAGACGAAGTTGGCCTTGCTGGGCAGGGTCTCGAAGCCCATCTTTTCCAGCTCCTCCACGGTGTAGGTCCGGTTGGACTGGATGCGTTTGCTGTTATTTACATAATACTCATGGCTCTCGATGGTGGCGATGGCCGCCGCCATGGTGAGGCGGTTGATATTGTAGGAGTTGGTGGAGTATTTGATCTTGTCCAGGTCCTCGATCAGCGCCGGACTGCCGATGGCGAAGCCCAGCCGGCCGCCCGCCAGGGAGCGGAATTTGGAGAAGGTCTGGCAGACCAGGAGGTTGTCGTATTTCCCCACCAGCGGCAGGCAGCTCTCCCCGCCGAAGTCGATGTAGGCCTCGTCGATCATCACCACGTGGTCCGGGTTGCTCCTGACGATGCGCTCGATATCGTCCACCCCGATAGCCCGTCCGGTGGGGGCGTTGGGGTTGGCGATAACGATGTTTTTGCCGATGCCGCAGTAGTCCTCCGGCTCCAGACGGAAGTCCTCCCGCAGGGGGACCTCTGTGTGAGGGAGGCGGTAGAGGCTGGCGTAGACCGGATAGAAGCCATAGCTGACGGCGGGGTAGGCCACGGGCCGCTCCTCGTCACAGAAGGTCATGAAGAAGAAGTTCAGCAGATCGTCGGACCCGTTGGCCAGGAAGATGTTCTCCAGCTTTACGCCGTAGTGGTCCGCCAGCTTTTCACGCAGGGCGCGGCCCTCGGGGTCCGGGTAGAGGTTCAGACGGTCGATCTCCACCGCGTTGATGGCTTCCCGCACGGCCGGGGCGGGGGGAAAGGGGGATTCGTTGGTGTTCAGCTTGATGTATTGCATATCCTGCGGCTGTTCTCCGGGGACGTAGGCTTCCAGATCCGCGAAGCGGGCGCTTAAAAATCTGCTCATTGGCTGGTACTCTCTTTCTCTGCCGCGCTTTGCGCGGCACGGTGGTTATTTCTTGCGGATGGCCCGGAGCCCGCGCGGCCCCGGCGTGTGAAACGGGGAGGTTCTCACCCTCTGGCCAGCGCGCTGCGGGCGTGGCCCTCCAGCCCTTCCTGCCGGGCGAAGGCGGCGATCTTGGGGGCGGCCTCCGCCAGGGCGGCGCCGGAGTAGTAGACGAACTGAGATTTTTTCACAAAGTCCTCCACCGACAGGGCGCTGGAGAACCGGGCGGTCCCATAGGTGGGGAGGGTATGGTTGGTCCCGCCGAAGTAATCTCCCACCGCCTCCGGGCAGCTGCGGCCCAGGAAGATGGACCCGGCGTTTTTCACCTGGCCAAGCCAGGCGAAGGGCTCATCCACGCACAGCTCCAGGTGCTCGGGAGCCAATGCGTTGGCGATGCCGACGGCCTCCGGAATATCCTTGACCAGAATGATCTTCCCGCTGCGCTCCAGGGAGGCGCGGGCGGTCTCCTGCCGGGGCAGGACGGCCAGCTGGGCCTCCAGCTCCTTTGCTACATCCCGGGCCAGCGTCCGGGAGTCGGTGACCAGCACGGCGCAGGCGTTCTGATCGTGCTCCGCCTGACTGAGCAGGTCGGCGGCCACCTGCCGGGCGTCGCTGTTCCCGTCGGCGATCACCAGGATATCGCTGGGACCGGCGATCATATCGATGCCCACCTTCCCAAAGACCTGCCGCTTGGCTTCGGCCACGAAAGCGTTGCCGGGACCCACGATCTTGTCCACCCGCGGAACGCTCTCCGTCCCATAGGCCAGGGCCGCCACCGCCTGCGCGCCGCCGCAGCGGAACACCCGGTCCACCCCCGCGATCTTCGCCGCCGCCAGGATGATGGGGGCGATGTCTCCGCCGCAGGTGGGCGGGGAGACCATGACGGTCTCCGGACATCCGGCGATCTTGGCCGGGATGCAGTCCATGAGCACGGTGGAGGGCAGGGGGGCGGTGCCGCCGGGGATATACACGCCCACTTTTTCAATGGGCGTCACCTTCTGGCCCAAAAGGATGCCGGGCTTATCGCTGATGACGAACCCATTTTGCACCTGCCGCCGGTGGAAGGCGCGGATGTTTTCCGCCGCCTCCTCCAGCACGGCCCGCAGGCCGGGCTCCAGATCCGCGAGGGCCCTGTCGATCTGCTCCTGAGAGACCTCCAGCGTGTCCGGCTCCGCCTTGTCGAACTCCTTGGTATAGCGCCGCAGGGCGGCGTCGCCGTTCTGACGGACGTCCTCTATGATATTTGCGACGGCTCCGGAAATGTCCCGCTTCTCCTCTGGACGGGCCAGGATCTCCGAAAGGGGGACCTGGTCCGCGTCTAATATCTTTATCATAGCCCGTTATCCTTTCTCTGAAAGCGCCTCCATCCGGCGGCACAGCTCCATGATCTGTTCGTGCTTGAATTTATAGCTCACCCTGTTGGCGATCAGCCGGGCGGAGATGGGCACGATGGTCTCCTTGGGCTCCAGATCGTTCTCCAGAAGGGTCTTTCCCGTCTCTACGATGTCTACGATCACATCGCTGAGTCCCAGGATGGGAGCGATCTCAATGGAGCCGTTGAGGTGGATGATGTCGATCTCCCGGCTCAGGGAGGCGTAGTAGCCTCCGGCGATATGGGGAAATTTGGTCGCCACCCGCAGGACCCGGTCCATCCGGTCCCGGAAGTCCTTCTTGGCCGCCACGCACATCCGGCACTTGCCCAGGCCCAGGTCCGCCAGCTCGTAGACCTCCGGCTCGTACTCCAGGAGGATGTCCTTCCCGGCCACGCCGATGTCCGCCGCGCCCCGCTCCACGTAGATGGCGGCGTCCGACGGCTTCACCCAGAAGTACCGGACCCCGGCCTCGGGATTTTCGAAGATCAGCTTCCGGTTCTCCTCCTCGATGGAGGGGCAGGGGTACCCGGCGGCCTTGAACCGGGCGTAGACCTTCTCGCCCAGGCGGCCCTTGGGGAGGGCGATATTCAGAAGCTCCATCACATCTGCCCTCCTTCCGAAAAGCGGACCAGTTCCCTGTACCGCAGCCGCTGGGGGACCGCCCGCTCCACGCGGACGGAGCGTCCCTCCGCCGCCAGCGCCCGGGCCCTCTCCGCCACGGCGGCGGGGTCGTCCTGGGGATCGTAGAGCAGCAGCACGTCCACGTCATAGTCGCCGCCCTGGTCCAGCCGCTCCAGCTGGTCAAGGTAGACCGCGAAGCCGATGGCCCCGCCGGTCTTTCCCATGCGGCGCAGCAGGTTGTCGTACCGGCCTCCGGCCAGCACGCCGCTGGCGAGTCCCGGCAGGTATCCCCGGAAGATCACGCCGTTGTAGTAGCGCATATCGTTGACGATGGAGAAATCCAGCCGCACCCGCTCCAGCAGATCCAGCCGCTCCAGGATACGGCACAAGCCGTCCAGTTCCTCCAAAGCTTCCATGGCCTCATGGCCCCCGGCCAACGTCTCCAGCTGGGGAAGGACCTGGGCGGGGGGGCCGTAGAGCCGGGAGAGGCGGCACAGCTTCTCCGACAGCCCGTGCTCCAGCCCCGCCTGGGCACAGAGGGAACGGATGGCCGGGGCGTTCTTCCGACCCAGCTCCCCAAGGAGCGCCGTCCGGACGCCGTCCTCCAAACTCTCCTGCTCCGCCAGCAGGCCGGATACCAGGCCCACGTGGCCCAGGTCCAGCAGATATTCCTCGCTGAGGAGGGCGAGGCTCTCCGCCGCCAGGGCCAGCACCTCGCCCATGGCGGACAGGTCCAGCGCGCCGGTACACTCCAGCCCGGTCTGCATGATCTCCCGGTAGCCCGCGGCGGCAGGGGAGGTGCGGTAGACGTTCTCGTGGTAGTACACCTTCTCCAGCGCCTGGCCGGAGGGCTGGATGTTCTTGATGATGGACAGGGTCACATCCGGTTTCAAGGCCATCAGCCGCCCGTCGGTATCGGTAAAGGTCAGGATGTTCTCGCTGACCAAAAAGCTCTTGTTCCTGGCGTACAGGTCGTAGGGCTCGAATTTGCTCATGCGGTAGCTCTGGTAGCCGTGGCGGCGGTACAGCTCCCGCAGCAGCAGTCCGGCCCGCTCGTCGGGCCGCCGGATAGGGGAATCGTTCATCCCTGTTTCTCCTGTTCCTCGTTTTTCTCCAGCCGCTCCAGGATCAGCTGGTAGCCGCCCGCGCCGTAGGAACAGCACCGGTTGACCCGGCTGATGGTGGCGGTGCTGGCGCCGGTGGCGGCGGTGATGGCGTTGTAGACCTGCTTCTGTCCCAGCATTTTGGCCACCAGGATCCGCTGGGAACAGTCCTGGATCTCCCTCCCGGTCATCAGGTCCTCCAGAAAGGCCCTGCACTCCGCCGGGGTCTCCAGGGCCAGGACTGCCTGGACCAGCAGCTCCGCGCCCTCTCCATGGAATACCTCCACGCGCGTTCCTCCTTTTTTGTTTTTACTTTAGCATAGTAACACGGTAAACAAAAAAAGTCAAGACAAGGGAAACTGGAAAACCAATTGATTTTTTCCAGGAGGTTGACAAATTTTTGTCAATTCTTACAAATCAAGCGCAATGTGTTGGTCAAAACAGTAGAAATATCTGTTTTGCGGAAGAAAAGCGTATCTCTTGTGGACAAACGGTAGGAATTTCATTATAATGGGCATAAGGGAGGCGCCGGTCATGGTCTCCCTCTGCCCGTCAGCCCGGGCAGGCAACCTGAGAGGAGGAGGATGTCATAATGAACGAGACCACTAGCAGCATTTATAAACATTCCATGAAACTGGAACGCCGTACGGCATCGCTCTATGTCCAGAATACGGGCTGTCAACAGTGCCCTCCCGGCTACGGCTGGGGGCCTGGGATACGCAACCACTTCCTGCTTCACCACGTGGTCAGCGGGAAGGGGGTCTACGTGTGCCGGGACGGGCGCTACGAGCTTACCGCGGGGGATACGTTCCTGGTCTACCCCAACACCACCATCCATTACTGCGCCGACGCCGTCCAGCCCTGGGAGTATGTCTGGGTGGGCTTTGGCGGGCTGGATGCCGGCGGGTACATGGAGCGGACGGACTTCACGCCGGAGGAGCCGGTCTACCGCGGGCGGGACGGCGAGGAGCTGCGCAGGCTCATCCAGACGGTATATGAGCACTATGGCACCCGGCCCTGGGAGCAGCTGGAGATGACCGCGCGGCTGTGCGACCTGCTGGCCTTCCTGGTACGTACCTCCCAGCGGCAGGGGAAGGGGAGCGCGGACGCGGCGGACTGCGCCCTGGTGGCAGCGGAGTACATCATCAACCACTACGAGGAGCCCATCACTGTGGAGGGCCTGGCGGCCTATGCCTCCGTCAGCCACTCCAGCCTGTACCGCCGGTTCGTCAAGCGCTTCCAGATCTCTCCCAAGCGCTTCCTGCTTGAGTACCGCATCGAGCGGGCCTGCGCTCTGCTGGCGGACACGGGCTGCTCCGTACAGGAGGTATCGACCTCGGTGGGCTTTGAGGACCCCTTCTATTTCTCCCGGGCCTTTAAGGACGTGAAGGGGATATCCCCCCGTCAGTACGCCATCCGGCATCGGAGCGCGGCGGAGTAGGCGGGCGGCCTCCATAACGGGAAAACGCGCCGGGGGGCCATCCGCCTCCCGGCGCTTTGCGGCTGAAGGATGAAATAAAAGTGAGGGCGAATGCACAAAAAATCCATGTTCAAAGGATAGGGACCCATATATAATAGGAAACAATGGGATCAAAAACCAATTCATATAGTCCAGTGGTATGAAGTCAAGGGGTGATTGAAGGAAAAATTCAGAGG
>CAJTVO010000048.1 GCA_910579485.1 uncultured Oscillospiraceae bacterium
AGCTGTTCCAGCTTCCGTGCCATATCGCGCTCATTATAGTAGGAAACAAACGCCAGAACGTGCTTCTCCACACGCGGCGCTCCGGGATACAGCCGTACCTCCGGAATTATATATCCCTCCGGCAGATGTGGCCGAACATCGCGGAGAGACATAATTTGCCAGCCCGTGATTTGACATTCTTGCAGAGCGTGTTCCAAAGACATTCTTAGCTGCCGGGCGAAGAACAGAACTGTCGGTTCACTGCCCCGGCGAACGTCAGTAAAATCTATCATAGGTCACTCCCTCTCAATCAAATTTTATAAGATTTTGTCAGATATGGCAAGGGGTTTAGCCGGAGGTTCCGGTGGTGAAGCTACTCAAGGATTAGATGCCGTTGTCGAGGTGAAATGCAGTTTGGATGTGATAGCTCTGGATAATAGCTCTATTAGCAAATTCCCGCTTCCACCCAGCCGCTTCAAAATGCAGTATGCGTTTCATGTGATGCTCCTTTCGCAACAATAGCGGGAGGGCCTGACTGGCTCTAGTCAGACCCTCCCCAAAAATTACTGAATCTCTACCCCAGCTTCTACCCCTTACTACCCCTTAAAATACCCCTTACACGATGGGAACAGGAGGTAAAACGAGGGACGAAACGGGAAAGGCGCGCGAAAAAAGTTCAGAAATCTATGTAGAAACACTCAGATTTTGGAATTATATGATACAGAAAATGTAATGGTTTTCATATCGGATAATTCGAATCCCTCACGGCGTGCCATAAAGGGCAGCTTATTTTGATAGAAAATAAGCTGCCCTTTTATTTGCGAATTTTTATAAAAATGTGGTAATATCAGTGATTTTTGCCTTTATAATGTGAGGAAAGCCCGTCTTGAATTCAATTTCAAGGCGGGCTTTTTTCGTTTTTCGAGTGCCTGACCGCACTGCCAGGGAGAAAAGGTTTGCTTTGTGGGCTATGGTTTACATCGTGAGGAAAGGTTTGCTTTTCACTTCGTGACCGTCCAGCAAGAGAATTCGGCGGTCAATACGATCCACCAGCTCCGTTTTGCAAGAGGAAAGCCTCCCGGTTCCGTTGGAAAAACTCTTTGACACTACGAATCAAGTTCCAAGCGGGAAGGCGGGGCAGAGGGGACTTGCCCTGGGAGGATGTGAGCATCAGCTTTGCCTGACTGACCGAAGCGTCCGGGTCCTTCGACCTGACCAGATGGATGCCGCTCCTGGCGAGATTATACTGCTCCAGATCGGTCATTTTTCCCTTTGTGTTCAGTTCCCCTGTATCCATCTCTTCCGATCATTTCTTAAAAAATGGCTCTTCATCAATCCCCGCCATTTCCGCGTATTCCTCTTCCCGCTTTGTCGCTTCATCGTAGACCTGGAGCCATTCCCACTCCTCAGACGCCTCGCCAACAATAAAATCCATATTTCTATCAGACCATGTGCCGCTAAAAATCAGCGGTTTGTCTTCAAACGCTACAAGCCTTGTCTCTAGCCACTTCTGGTACAGCTCCGTATCAGTCTTGGAGAGGGCAAGGCTTTTTTGTACCAAAAATTTAATGAGGGGGTCATCAAATTTAAATGACAGCCCAGGACCCGATTCATCCGTGATCGCCGCTATTTGATGCCGGCAAAGGCCGACCAGCGCTCTGACCGCAGATGCATATGAGACCGCAGCGTTTCTGGTGATTTGCTTCTTCTCGGAAACGCCAAGGAGCCAGTCTATTGAAACATTGTATTCCTCCGCGATACGAAACAACGTATCCGCCCTTGGCAGTTGCGGGGAGGAAGAGGACATGAGTTTACTCACATTACCCTGTCCCACGCCAATTTTCTTTCCCGCCGTCTCCTGGGAATCCTCTCCGAAAGTTTCCCTCAGCCTATTCTTAAAGGTTTCCACATCCAACTCCATAAGAACCTCCTATATTCCCTAAGCAAATAAGGCCATTCATCAACGAATGTTTTTATTCTAGCACGAATGCAGACATCTCTCAACCCACTATGTACAGATTTCTTCAGAATAATTTCATACAAACATGTGTTTGGACTATTCGCAGCTCGACCTGTATGATAGAAGTGTAAGTAAAGCCAGCATCCAGCACACAGAAAGGCGGTGAATCCTATGATGTAAATCAAGTGCAGCCTCCTGACAAGGCAACACCTCAGATACCAAGCCAACGCTCTATTTAAGATAACTCAAATTTAATCTCACAGCCTTGAGATGGCCATCAGAGGCGGCGGGATACATAAAGAACCACGTATTCGGATCGACCCGGATATGAAGATCTTGATGTACCCACCGTGACTCGTCATGCCTTCTCATGCCTGTCAGCCGGTGGTACGTCAGTCAGACCACCGGCTCTCTTTTTGTTCCCGCCGCCTATGGCCCAGGCGGAAAGAAGGAACAAAATGCGAAATCACAAAGTAACAATGCCCTACCGTAAGATCCCGTGGAAGCAGCGGGAAACATTCACCTTCCATTTTGTGGATGGAACCAAAATGACCATCCGTCCCGGCGAGGATGGAGTTACAGATGTGTGGATCAAAGACTGCCACGCCAGTGACGATGCCGAAGTCTACAACAATATCAAGAACGCCCGTCCCGAACCCACCGCAGAGGAGAAGGCCCAGCGCAAGGAATGGGAGGAAGCCCACACCGGCGAGAAAGCGGATAAAAACTGGAATATTTCGCTGGATTCTTTCACCAGCAGCGATGATGGGGAATCCACGGCAGACCGCCATGCCGAACTGGTGGATACCAGAGTACATATTCCAGTCAAAGGCGAGCCCGCAGATGTCGAGCGGCTGTGTGAAGTTATCGCCGGACTCCCTCAGCGCCAGCAGGACGTCTACCGGTTGGTGTGGCAGGAGCGGTACTCCAACGTTGATGCGGCGGCGGAACTGGGCGTTTCGGAGGGAACTGTACGCAAGGACCGCAAGAAAATCATCGCTGCCATCGCGGGGGATAAGGTCCTTCAGGACATTGCCCGCAAGACTCGAATCGCTCCTGGTTCGTCAGCCGGTGTCTGAGGGAATTGCCTCCCTCTCGGAAGACTGGACAGCACCCCTCATCACAAGCGGTCCCCTCCTATTTGCGAGTGCGGTTTTGCTGGGAGCGCGGCCTATTGGACACTTTTGTCCAATAGGTCTGCCTCCACCCCTCCTGGAAAGCCTATGGCGGACCCCAATTGACGCCGCAATCGTTAAAGAAAAATTTCTTCAACAAATTTTTCAGGATGGTACGAATTAGAGACTTTTTTGTTGACGGACATCTGAGGGGGCTCCACCATCGCCTGCAAAATAACGTTTCCATAGGTACGAATTGCGCTTAATTTTTTGGACTGACATCTGAAGGGGCTACCCTCTACACAAAGAAGGGACGTGATATTGAAATGAAACTGAAGCACAAGATCCGCATCCGGGTCGCCCGCCCGGACGGCTCTGCTGAGACGGTCCTTCGCGGCGGCAGCGGCACCATCCGCAGCCGCGCTCTGGACCGACTCCTGGGAGGTCGGACCGGCCTCCTGCTCCTGACCCCCGGCACGACTGTCGAGGATGTCGAGGTGCGTGAGATTGGAGGTGGAGAAGGTGCCGGATAACAGCACTCGCATTGATCTGGTCAGGTCCTTTGGGCCGCTGGCTAAGTCGGTAGATATCGGCATGAATGGTCCGGTAAGCGTCGACTATTCCGGGGATGCCCCCACGGTGAGTGGCCGGGATCTCCACGCCGCTCTGCAGATCGGCACAAAGTACGCCGACTGGTTTAAGCGTATGTGCGGTTACGGCTTTATAGAGGGCATTGACTTCACAACTTGCTTCTCAAATTTGGGAAGCGAGATGCACGGCGGTCAGAACAAAGTGGATCACCAGCTCACCATCAATATGGCGAAAGAACTTTGCATGATCCAGCGCAGCGACATCGGCAGGCAGGTGCGGCAGTATTTCCTCCAGGTGGAGGCGGCGTGGAACAGTCCGAAGGCGCTCATGGTGCGGGCATTGCAGGTCGCCAATAACCAACTGGCCCTCCTGACACAGCAAAACGCCGAGCTGACCAGTACCGTGGCCGTTCAGAACCAGCAGATCGCGGAGATGCGGCCCAAGGCCAGCTATTATGATTTGGTTTTGAATTGCAAGGACCTCATTTCCACCTCCGCCATCGCCAAGGACTACGGCAGGTCGGCGGTCTGGATGAACCGCTGGCTCCATGAGAAGGGCATCCAGTTCAAGCAGGGGGATATCTGGATCCTCTACCAGAAATACGCCGATAAGGGCTACACCAGCACCAAGACCCACAGCTATTGCGGGACCGACGGGAAACAGCATACCAGGGTCCACACCTATTGGACGCAGAAGGGCCGTCTGTTCATCTACGAGCTCATGAAAGCGGACGGCATCCTGCCGCTCATCGAGCAGACCGATGAAGGAGGTGGGGACGATGCCTGACAACAGTACCTATACCACAGGGCCACCGGGCATATGCCCGGACTACAGGCCCGTGACCACGGTTGACGCCATACGGCAGTACATTGGCAGCAACCCAGTAGTCGCTTTTGACTTTGAAGCCTCGCCCCATGAACCCTACCGTGCGGAGAAGGACGCCGCCCTTGATCCCGCAAAGGCGCACATCACCGGCTGCTCCTTCTCTGTGTCGACGAGGACCGGAATCTATGTCCCCATCGCACACCGCACTGGTCCGAACATTGATGCAGACGCCTTTTTCCAATTCTTGACGGCGTTCCTCATGGACAGAACTATTATCAAGATTGTACACAACATTGCCTATGAATCCGCCATGGCCTATGCGCTAGGCATCGTGATCCAGGCACCCGTCTATGACACAATCTGCGCGGTCCAGATGACGCTGAAAAGCCCCTTCGATTTTCGCAGGCTGTCGGACAGCGGACTGAAGCATCTGGCGGAGGAACTGTGCGGCGAACCGCTGCCCTCTTTCGCAACCGTTACCGGCGGGAAGCACTTTGACGAGCTGGACGGCACCGCCCCGGAAACGGTCCATTACGGCGCCGCTGACTCGGATTTCGCACTCAGGCTCTACCATATCTGCAACGCCTGGTTTGACCGCTATCTCCCAAGGCACAGATACATCGTGGAGGAGATCGAAAGTCCGACCGCAGTGTATCTCGGCATCATGAAATGCAACGGTATTCCCGTAGACCTCCCGCTCATGCGGGAGCGTAAGGCCGAGGCGGAAGCCACGATAGCGCGTATCCGCCAGGAGATTGCTTTCATCACTGGCGACGTCAACATCGGTGCGAACTGCTCCACGCAGGCGTTCAAGAACTATTTGTACAAAGATTTGGGCCTCCCTGTTTTCAAGACCACCGGGTCGGACCGGGAGGCGGCGGATGACATGACGATGACGCTCCTTAAGGAGTGGTGCGATGCAAACCGCCCGGAACTGTCAAGGCTGTTCACGCTGGTGCAGGAATACCGCAAATGGGGCAAGATCAAATCCACCTATATTGATGGATATCTGAAGCACCTGAACACCGCGACTGGGCGCATCCACCCGGATCTGTTCGCCCTGTCCACGGACACTGGCAGAATGAACTGCCGCAATCCCAACGCCCAGAATATGCCGCGCAAGACCAACGACCCCATCGGCGTCCGCAATTTCATCAAAGCGCCGGACGGACATCTCATCTTGTCCCTGGATTTTTCCCAGATTGAACTCCGCGTGGGCGCGTTTTATTGCCGGGACGAGGTGATGATGGAAACCTACCGTAAGAACGGAGACATCCACGCCGCCACGACCAGCGTCATTTTCGGCGTGAGTTATGAGGAAGCCCAGGATAAGCATTCGGAGAATTATAAAGAACGCAGAACAATTGCGAAGAACGTCAACTTCGGCACCTTCTACGGCCTGTTCCCACGGGGGCTGCAAAGGACACTCAAATTCAAGGCCGGAGTTGAAAAATCTGTCAGCGAGTGTGAGGAAATCCTTACAAATCTCAAGAGCGGATATAAAGGATTGACCTCGTGGCAGGAGGAAACGAAAGCGGCTGCGGCGAGGCGGATGTACTCCGAGACCTGGCTTGGCAGACGCAGATATCTGCCCGACATCAAATCATTTGACTGGGGAAAGCGTTCCTTTGCGGAGCGCTGCGCCCTGAATACCCCCATCCAGGGCACGGCGGCGGACATTCTGAAGCTGGCAATCACGCGCATCCTGTGCGGCCTGCCGGAGCGTCCGTGGCTGAAGCCTATTCTCCAAATCCATGACGAATTGACCTTCATTATCCCGGAGGACAAGCTGCCGGAGGCCGTGGCCTTTGTCCGCGCCTGCATGGAGGAGCAACCCTTCTCTGAGTTCGACCTCCCGCTCATCGCGGAAGCATCGGCGGGGGCGTCCTTTGGGATGATGGAAGAATTGGAGGATTAAGAACTATGAATGATTATACAATTTCTGGCACCCCACCGGGGGCCACTAACCCGCCAGATGGTCCACCGGAGCCTATCAGTCCGCTGGTGGGTTCTCCGGGACCCGCCAATCCGGCAGCTGGACCGCCGGGGCCTATCAGCCCGCTGGTAGGTCCTCCGGGACCCGCCAATCCGGCGGCTGGACCGCCGGGGCCTGTCAGCCCGCTGGTGGGTCCACCGGGACCTGTCAATCTGGCGGCAGAACCGCCAGGGTCTATCAGCCTGCTGGTGGGTCCACCGGGACCTGCCAATCTGGTGGCTGGACCGCCGGGGCCTGTCAGCCCACCGGTAGTGCCTCCACAGCCATTTGTGGCACTCCCGGTTTCAGAGACCGACATACTCGGATGCCTGTTCGCCCCAGACGAAACCGTCTGCCTCCGTGTCTTCGATGACAAGAAGGGCGGCGTTTTCCAGGGGCAGAAACTCCAGTGCGAATGCGGGAAATATCGGGACATCAAAGATGTACTGAAGCAGCATAACGCCATGAACAGAGGCATCTTCTTCGTGGTCAACTTCGGCGGGCATGATGATGCCGCTATCACAAGAATCAACGCGCAGTTTTTTGAGATGGACGAGGGCACCTTTGACGAGCAGCGGACGAAAATCGACGCCTTCCCGCTCAAACCGTCCATGATCATTAAAACACAGAAGTCCCTCCATGTCTACTACTTCATGGACGGCACGGCGAAGGTGGAGCGCTTCCGCACAATCCAGAAGCAGCTTGTGAAGCACTTCGGCGGAGACCCTATGTGCGTCAACGAGTCGCGGGTCATGCGTCTGCCCAACTTCTACCACTGCAAGACAGATACACCCGTCATGGTGGAGTGCGTCTGCTTCCACCCGGAGCGGAAGTATACCCAGGACCAGCTGACGGCTGTGCTGCCGGAAGTGGACGAGGCTCCCCCGGAGAAAAAAAGCGGGACTGGGATGGGCCTGGATGCAGTGATGCGCGCCTGCCTGTTCCTGCAGCACTGCCGGGATAACGCCGCGACCCTCCCGGAACATGACTGGTACGCCATGATCACCAACCTCTCCGTATTCCAAGGAGGCACGGCGCTGATCCACCAGCTGTCCGCGCCGTACCCCGGATATCGCGAGAACGATACGCAGAAAAAAATCAATCATTTCCTGGACAGTGGCACAGGTCCAATCACCTGCCAGACCATCAGCGAGAAGGGATTCCAATGCCCCAAGCTCGCCGCAGGAGAGTGTCCGGTCAAGTCGCCAGCGGCTCTGTGCTACCAACCGTTAGGCACGGACATCCTGCTTGACGTGCTGCATAATGTCCCCGTCACGGGCGACACGATCAAGGATATGCAGGCGGCGAAAAAGTTCATCAACGACTATCTTTACAATCAGGACGCCGTGACTGCGGACGCGGTCATAAACTCCGAACTCCAGGCCCATTTCAATCTGAAAGCTACATTTCTGAAGTCCCTGAACATCGCCTACAAGGATGCCAGCAAGGCATATCAGGCGAATAAAAATACAAAGCGTGCAAAGGCTGGAGGCGCGATCCCCGCCTGGTATGAACCTCTGGAGAAGGGCGGGTACCGCTTCCTTCCCGGCGTGCTGGCGAAGGAGATGGCGGATGCCCAGAACGTCTTCTACGCGGCGGAACAGCACTACACTTTCACCGGCGGCGTGTACCGGGAGATGGGCGAGATGGAGGCGCAGCGGCTGGTACAGGAGAAGATGCTGCCCAGGGAAACGAAGATGGCCCAGATCATCGACGCGGAGCGGCAGTGGCGGCTTCTGGTCCAACTGGACATCCGTGAACTGAATGCCAACCCTTACATTATTAACGTGCGCAACGGCCTCTATAACGTGTTGGAGAACACGCTGGAGGCGCATACGCCGAAGTACTATTCCACCGTGCAGCTTAACGTGAATTATGACGAGAACGCGGATTGCCCCCTGTTCAAGAAATTTCTGGAGGAGGCGATGGGCGGCGACATGGCGCAGGTAGCACTGATCCAGGAGATGCTCGGCTACTTCCTGATCCCGGTCAACTCCGCCCAGAAGTGCTTCGTCATCGTGGGCGTAGCGGCGGCGGGAAAGAGCGTGCTGCTACGGGTCCTCAACGATATCCTGCTCGGAAGGCAGAACGTGTCCAACGTATCCTGGCAGGCGCTGAACGAGCGCTTTAAGACGGCTGAACTGTTTAATAAGTTGGCGAATATCTTTGCCGATCTGCCCACCAAGAACATCGATGACAACGGCATCTTCAAGGCCCTCGTGGGCGAAGATTACTTGACCGTCGAAAAGAAAAACAAGAACCCTTTCAGCTTCCAGTCCACCGCGCGACTGCTGTTTTCCTGCAATTCGATCCCCAAGAACTACGGCGACCGCAGCGAAGGATTCTACAGGCGGCTCATCATCATCCGGTTCAATTACTCGGTCCCCCAGGATAAGCGGGACCCGGAACTTCTGGAGAAATTCCGCCTGGAGGCGGACGGCATCTTCCAGTTTGCCCTGGAAGGACTCCGCAGGCTCATGAACAACCACTATATGTTCTCCGAGACGCAGGTCAACGCGGATGAGCTCCAGCAGTACCGGGAGGAGTCGGACTCCGTATTGTCCTTCGTGAAGGAGTGCTGCGAACTCGATGCCTCCTATGCGGTCGGCTCCACGGAGCTGTTCAACGCTTATAAGGGTTACTGCGAGGAGTGCGGCTTGCGGCCCTATTCCCAGAAGTCCTTCGTGCAGCAGATCACGGCGGCATCCACAGGCATCACGCGCGGCACCGACAATCTTGGGAAAAGGCGCGTGTTGTTTGGAATCAAACTCGGCGAGATTCTGGGGTAGCAAAAACGCTCTGGCGGTGCCCTTCCATGGGTACCGCCGGGGCAGGCCCTTGACACTTGACACATTTGACACGTAAATCCTATCTCTCTATATTTTTCCAAATTATTTTGTGTTCCCAATTTTTTCTCACCAATTTTCATGAAAATGCTTTTTACGTGTCAAACGTGCCACAAGCGTTGGAAACAGGGAAGTTTATTTGACAGATGTAATAAACAGACGTAACTACAACAAAAAGGAGATTCATTATGGCTAAGATGTTCTCGAAAAAGAGGCGGACCATGGATGTCTACAAGCGCATAGGGTCCGAACTGCGGTCTTGCAGGGAAATCCTCGTCCTGACGGTGTGTGCCTTGGGCGGCGTACTCAAGGCTGACGAGTGGAAGAAGGTTGAGCGGGCAATCACACTGCTGAATGAAGCCTGCGATGCGGCGGAATCCCGTATGTTCCGCGACCACCCTGATATCGGGAACGAGTATTTCGCGGTGTTCCACGGGAGTCTGTCAGGGATCCCCAACTCCGCGATTGATGAGGAGATTCGCGGACTGGCGAAGGATTTTGTGGATGGTTTCTTTACGTGAGAGCGGCAGCAGAAAATAGTCCCGGCGGGGTACCGAGAGACCCGCCAGTGTTCCTCCACGGGCTTCGCCGGGACAGGCATTTTACACTTGACAGATTTGACACGTAAATCCCATCTTTCCTTATTTATATTATAAATTATTTTATGCTCCCAATTTTTTCTTAACCAATTTTCATGAAAATGTATTTTACGTGTCAAACGTGTCAGAAGCGTTGGAAACCGGCGGGTCCATTTGACAGATGGGACAAAAGAGCTAGGTGGCAGAGTCCACCGACATGATAACTACATTCAAAAAGGAGATGATCGCAATGTGTAAACGCGGAGAAATCTATTTTGCCGACTGCGGACATGGGGACAGCAACAGTTCCCTGCAGCGCGGCATGCGCCCGGTGCTGGTGGTAAGCAACGACATGGCGAACGCCCACTCCCCGGTGGTGACCGTGGTGCCGCTGACCGGCAGGACGTGGAAGAAGCGGTCGCTGCCCACCCATGTGCCGATTCCCTGCTCATCCGGTCACGGTCTCACCAGGCCGAGCGTGGCTTTGGTGGAGCAGGTGACAGCTATCGATAGGGATCGGCTGACCAAGTTGCGGGGCCGCATCACAGACCGGAGGCTCATGGCGAGGGTGACTGCCGCCCTGCAGATTCAGATCGGAGCATCGGTGAATGCGGAGCAGGAGGTGTAGAGATGCAGTCCTGTGAGCATCTGGCAAACG
Source organism: uncultured Oscillospiraceae bacterium (assembly GCA_910579485.1). Lineage (GTDB taxonomy): Bacteria > Bacillota > Clostridia > Oscillospirales > Oscillospiraceae > Pelethomonas. Next base: position 10,528 of record CAJTVO010000048.1, read on the forward strand.
CTATCGTCTTGCGGGCTGTTGGCGATTACCGGGAGGCTCTGCAAGCCCTGGAAGTCAACCCGCGTTATCCCCCTGCCCTGCACACGGTTTCGGAGGTGGAGCGGTTCTTCCGCTCCGGGTGGTTCTCTATCCTGACCACCGTCAACGGAGCATTGCTCATGAAGAAACTGAAGGAGGAGTGTGGCGAATATGACAGCTAAGGAATACTTATCCCAGGCGTACCGTCTGGACAGCCGCATCAAAAGCAAAATCGACCAGGTAAGCGTCCTGAACGCTCTTGCCACTAAGTGTACATCCAATATTACCGGGATGCCCAAGGCTCCCAGGCAGGGCCGGTCCACAACGGCTGACACCGTGGTGAAGATCATCGACTTGCGAGAGGAGATTAACCGGGATATCGACCGGCTGGTGGATTTGAAGGGTGAGCTGGTGCGGACCATCAAGGCGGTGGACGATATCGACTGCCAGCTTCTGCTGGAGGGAAAATACCTCTGCTACAAGTCCTGGGAGCAGATCGCCGTGGAGATGGGTCTCCGTGTCCGCCGCGTCTATGATATTCACAGCACTGCGCTGGAAAAAGTAGAAAAAATTTTGGCTGCGCAGTAAAATGCACTGTTTTGCACCTAAAGAATCTGGTATCATGTAAACTAGAAAAACAGAATCAATCGAGGCCATCGCGGGAGCAATCCTGCGGTGGCTTTCCTTTTGCCGGAGGTGAATACCGTGCCTACCAAACCCAAGCGCCCCTGCTCCTATCCCGGCTGCCCCAGGCTGACAGATGGTCGATTCTGCGAGAAACACGCCAAGTTGGAGAGCCGCCGCTACGAAAAGTATGACCGCGACCCCGCAACCCGCAAGAGGTACGGCAGAGCATGGAAGCGCGTCCGGGAGAGATACATCGCGGCTCATCCGCTGTGCGAGAAGTGCCGGGAGCGCGGGAAGCTGACCCCGGCCCAGGAGGTACACCACCTTCTGCCGCTCTCCCGCGGCGGCACACATGATGAGAGCAATCTCATGGCTCTCTGCAAGCCATGCCATTCGGAGATCACAGCGAGGGATGGAGACCGCTGGCATACCCGGTAGGGGGGTAAAAATCTCTGTAGCTTTGTAAATGGACAACGGGCATGGGGGACTGTGCGCAAAATCGCGGTTTCAAACGGGGTATATACCCACGCCAGAACGGAGGTGGTTTTCATGGCGAAGGACGGCACCAACCGGGGCGGCGCTCGTGTGGGCGCAGGCGCGAAGAAAAAGCCCCTGGCGGACAAGATCGCAGAGGGCAACCCCGGCAGGCGGCGGCTGACCGTTACCGATTTCGACAGCACCGCCGATCTGGAGGGCCAGCCCATGCCCAAGCCCTCCGCCATGCTCTCCGCCACCCAGAAGGATGGCAAGCCGCTCATCGCCGCTGACATCTACGAGGCTACCTGGAATTGGCTGGCCCAGCGCAAGTGTGCCTCGCTGGTGTCCCCGCAGCTCCTGGAGCGGTATTCCATGAGCGTGGCCCGGTGGATTCAGTGCGAGGAGGCCATCACCGAGTACGGGTTCCTCGCCAAGCACCCCACCACCGGCAACGCCATCCAAAGCCCCTATGTGGCTATGAGCCAGAATTTCATGTCCCAGACCAATCGGCTGTGGATGGAGATTTACCAGATCGTCAAGGAGAACTGCGCCGGGGAGTACGGCGGGGCCACGCCCCAGGATGATGTCATGGAGCGGCTGCTCCAAGCCCGGAAGGGCAAGATTTGAGAAGGGAGTCCAGCATGGTAATCGAGAGGAAACACACGGCGGATTTGATCCCCGCCGACTACAATCCCCGGAAGGACCTCAAGCCGGGGGACGCTGAATACGAAAAGCTGAAACGCTCCATCGAGCAGTTCGGCTATGTGGAGCCGGTGATTTGGAACAAGACCACCGGCTTTGTCGTGGGCGGACACCAGCGGCTGAAGGTGCTGCTGGACATGGGCATCACCGAAGTGGAGTGTGTGGTGGTGGAGATGGATGCCGAGAAGGAAAAGGCGCTCAACATCGCCCTCAACAAAATCTCCGGCGAGTGGGACAAGGACAAACTGGCCCTGCTCATCGCCGACCTCCAGGGGGCCGACTTCGATGTGTCCCTCACCGGCTTCGAGCCTGCGGAGATCGATTCGCTGTTCAAAGATGCCCAGCGGAGCAAGGTCAAGGATGACGATTTCGATGTGGATGCGGAGCTGAAGTCTCCTGCCATCACCAAGGCCGGAGACTTGTGGACACTGGGGCAGCACCGGCTGGTCTGCGGCGACAGCACCAAGGCGGAGACCTTCGCCCTGCTTATGGGCGACCGTAAGGCCAATCTGGTCATCACGGACCCGCCCTACAACGTCAATTACGAGGGCAGCGCCGGGAAGATCAAAAACGACAACATGGCGGACGATGCCTTTTACCAGTTCCTCCTGGCGGCGTTCCAGAACACCGAGGCGGTGATGGCGGACGACGCCAGCATCTATGTGTTCCATGCCGATACCGAGGGGCTGAACTTCCGCCGCGCCTTTGCGGATGCCGGGTTCCGGCTCTCTGGGACGTGTATCTGGAAGAAGCAGTCTCTGGTGCTGGGCCGTTCTCCCTACCAGTGGCAGCATGAGCCAATTTTGTTTGGCTGGAAGAAAAAGGGCAAACACCAGTGGTACACGGGCAGGAAGGAATCTACCATCTGGGAGTTCGACAAGCCGAAGAAGAACGGCGACCACCCCACCATGAAGCCGATCCCGCTGCTGGCCTACCCCATCATGAACTCCAGTATGAGCAACACCTTGGTATTGGACCCCTTCGGAGGCTCCGGCTCCACGCTGATCTCATGTGAGATGACTAATCGCTCCTGCTGCACCATTGAGCTGGATGAGAAGTTCTGCGATGTAATTGTCAAGCGGTACATCGAGCAGGTCGGTTCCGCCAATGGCGTTTCCGTTCAGCGGGATGGGCTGACCTATCAGTATTCGGAGGTTTGCAATGGAACGGAATAACACGCTGACCCTCGGCAGCCTGTTTGACGGCTCATCGGGATTTCCGCTGGGCGGGGTACTGGCTGGCATTACCCCAGTCTGGGCATCGGAGATTGAGCCGTTTCCCATTCGGGTGAGTACCAGGCGGTTCCCCAGCATGAAACACTACGGCGACATCTCCCGGATGGATGGAGGGAAGATCGAGCCGGTGGACATCATCACTTTTGGCTCACCCTGCACCGACATGAGTCTCGCTGGAAAAAGGGCTGGCCTGGGAGGCAAACAGTCCTCTCTGTTCTATGAAGCCATCCGCATCATCAAAGAAATGAGGTGTGCCACCAATGGAAGATACCCGCGATGGATATGCTGGGAGAATGTTGTCGGGGCCTTCAGCTCAAACCGGGGCTTCGACTTCAAAGCGGTTCTCGAAGCGGTCATCGGCATCATCGAGCCGGGGGCCGAGGTGCCTATGCCTGAGAAAGACCGCTGGCCCTACGCCGACATTTACATGGGAGAGCGATGGAGCGTTGCATACCGAACTTTCGACGCGCAACATTGGGGAGTCCCCCAGCGAAGACGCCGCGTCTACCTTGTCGGAGATCTTGCAGGCCAGTGTGCTGGAAAGGTACTATTTGAGTCCGAAGGCTTGTCAGGGTATTCTACGGAGGGCTTCCGCTCGTGGCAAAGAGTTGCCGGAGATCCTGCGGCTGGCCTTGGAGCGGCAGGCGGCATCTGCCTGAACGACCAGGGCGGGAGCCGCATGGACGTTTCGGTTGGTGTGTCCGGGACGCTCCGTGCCCAGATGGACGGCCACCCGCCGTGTGTTTTGGCGGCGGGATTCTGCAAGGAACCTTCCGCACAGAGCCGCAGTATTGGCTATGAGGAGGAACGTGCTCCCACCCTCCGGGCTGGGGCCGTTCCCGCTGCAATGGCGCTCTATGAGAATCATCCGCAGGATGCCAGATGCAATGGGCCGCTGACCACCGCACCGACAGTCAGCCGCACCTACGGCACCGGAGGCAACAACCAGCCCTTTGTTGTGGAGCAGACAAAAACTTATGATGTCCGTTTTACATCCGAAGGTACGCGGAACGCACGGCAGAACGTCTATGAAACGTCCACTGCCCGTACATTGGATACTGGCGGCAATGCTCCTGATTCCAACCAGGGCGGCGTAGCGGTGGTGACCGCCCCCAAGACCTACGCGGTGACCACGGGCAGCTACACCCAGGTCAGCGAGGAGCAGGCTCCCACCCTCATGGCGCGGGACTACAAGGACCCCGCCGCCGTCAATCATGGCTACTATGTGAGAAGGCTCACCCCCACAGAATGCGCCAGGTGTCAAGGGTTCCCGGATTGGTGGTGTGACGGTTTGGACACGCCGGAACCTACCGAGGAGGATATCGATTTCTGGTCCGAGGTCTGGGAGACCCACCGCCGGGTGATTGGCGGCTCCACCAGACCCAAGAGCCGGAACCAGATCGTCAAGTGGCTGCAGCATCCCCATTCGGATGCCGCTGAATATAAGATGTGGGGGAATGGCGTGGCCTTACCCAATGTGTTTTTTGTGCTGGCGGGGATTGTGTGGTCTACACAATTATCCGGCCAGTAATTTGTCATGGTCAGGGCGAGAAACAACTTGCTATTTGGGGCCGGTAGAGCGAACATGTGACTACCAAAAAACAAGGGGGTTTCCACCATGACAATCAACTACAACGTGACCGGCACCGAGCGCAAGCGCCTCGCGGACTACATTTCCGGCTTCATGGGTACGGAGAAAAAGTACCTGGGCGCGCCGACCTTCGCCTACCAGATCGGCTACCTCACCGTCAGCAAGGACGGCGCGGTCAGCTTCGAGGACCGGGGCTACAACAGCGACATCGACGCGCTGATGGCGGAGCTGGAGGGCCAGGGGTTCCACACCGAGGACGCCATTGCCAAGGCCGACACCACCGAGCCGGAGGCCGCTCCCACCGGGGAGGGCGTTACCCAGCCCCACGGCTTCGGCCTGACGGTCACCCTTCCCGCCGCCAGCCTGCCCTCTGGGGCGCTGGTCAACCTCACCAGCCTCCTCACCGCCAAGGGGCGGCTCATCCGCAAGGCCCTGGGTGTGGAGGCCCTCCCGGTGGAGGTCAGCCCCGATACGGTTTCTTTCCCCTGGTTCGAGGGCCGGGACCTCGATGCTGATGAGGCCAAGACCTACACCCACCTGATTTCCGCCCTCTGCGACATGGCCCGGAACCAGAAGCGCATCACCGCCAAGGAAAAGGCCACTGACAACGACAAGTACGCCTTCCGGTGTTTCCTCCTTCGGCTGGGCTTCATCGGAGCCGAGTTCAAGGATGAGCGGAAAATCCTGCTCCGCGACCTCTCCGGCAACAGCGCGTTCAAGTCCGGCCAGCGCCGCACTGAGGCCCTCCAGCGGTCGCATCCCACCTCCACCGCAGCGGTGGAGGTCCAGGGGGACCGGGAACTGGCCGAGGCCCTGGCGGACGAGCTGCTGATCCAGCAGGTCAACGCCTCCTTCGGAGAGGAGGCGGCATCGTGAGAGCCATGACCCTGGAAATCCTCGCCAGCCTGCGGGAGCAGTTCCCGCAGGAGGCGCGGGTGGAGCTGCTTCGCATGGATGACCCCCAAGCCCCGCCCATTGGCACCAAGGGAACGGTACGTGGTGTGGATGACACCGGCTCCATCATGGTCGCCTGGGACAGCGGCGGTTCCCTCCATGTGCTATATGGAGTGGATGAATGCAGGAAGGTCGGTGAATGAAATGCGCAGTATCATCAAGGAGTTCTACCTCGGCAACATTTCCCCGGATGCCACCGCCATCCGGCAGACCTCCGAGCTGAAAAAAGCTGTGCAGGAGATGGCCGATGCCGAATCTTTCCTTCGGGAACGGCTGGACGGCGAGTGCCTCGCCGCTCTGGAGCGGTTGGTCGAGGCGCAACTGGCCTCCAGCACCACCACGGCGGCAGAACGGTATGCAGATGGGTTCCGTACTGGGGCAAAGTTCATGCTGGACATTCTCGATGGCAGCAGTGAAAACTTCCGCCATCTGGTGCAGATCGGACCATAAATCGCACAATTCCGGTTTGAAATCATTGTGTACTTTATACCTCCGAATTGTCTTGCTATTTATCCCTTTTAGAGTGATATATGTACTACCGAAAGGGAAAACACACAAAACGGAGGTACACACCATGAACGAGAAAACGATGAACCAGGTCGCTGAGATGAAGAATCAGACCATTGGGGTCGAGGTGGAGATGAACAGTATTACCCGCCAGAACGCCGCCAAGACCGCAGCCGAGTTTTTCGGCACCAGACGGTACGAGGACACCGCCTATCGCAACGGCTACCGCACCTGGTCCGCCTGGGATGCCCAGGGCCGCGAGGGGAAGTTCCAGCGGGACAGCAGCATCCACGGCCCGGACGCCGAGCGGTGCGAGATGGTGACGCCCATCCTCACTTACGCCGACATGGACACCCTCCAGGAGCTGCTCCGGCGGCTGCGGAAAGCTGGGGCCAAGAGCGATGCCACCAGGGGATGCGGGGTTCACATCCACATCGGTGCCAAGGGCCACACCCCCCAGACCCTCCGAAACCTGGCGAACATCATGGCCAGCCATGAGAGCCTCCTGGCGGATGCCCTCAACATCGACCGCAATCGCATTGATGACTACTGCGCGATGGTCAGCCCCCGGTTCATCCGGGAGATCAACGACCGCAAGCCCAGCACCATGAGCGACCTGGCCGACATTTGGTACACCGCCAACTACGCCAGTTCCGGCAGGAACGAGCATTACAACGACAGCCGCTACCATATGCTCAACCTCCACGCCACCTTTACCAAAGGCACCATCGAGTTCCGCCTTTTCCAGTTCGATGCCCCGGCGGACGGCAAGCAGAACGGCCTCCACGCCGGGCAGCTCAAAAGCTACATCCAGCTCTGCCTCGCCCTCAGCCAGATGGCGAAGACGGTCAAGACCGCCAGCCCCAAGCCCCAGCAGAACGAGAATCCCAAGTACGCCATGCGCACCTGGCTCCTCCGCCTGGGCTTCATCGGCGAGGAATTCGCCACGGCGCGGGATATCCTGACCCGCAACCTGGCCGGTGACGCCGCTTTCCGCAGGGGTCGCGCCGCTTGAAGGGATTAGCCGCAGGCCCGTCTGAACCCGCCACAGAGCGGGCTTTAGGCGGTAGGAGGGGTAATCCTCCGGAAAGGACGGAATAAAATATGGCAAAGAGATACTACATCGCCTACGGCAGCAACCTCAACATCCCGCAGATGCGGATGCGCTGCCCTGGGGCAAGGATCACCGGGACCTCGGTAATCGAGGATTATGAGCTGCTGTTCAAAGGGAGCAAGACCGACTCCTACCTGACCATCGAGCCAAAGGCTGGAGCCAGCGTTCCGGTGGCGGTTTGGGAGGTCACCGAGCGGGATGAACTGGCCCTGGACCGGTATGAGGGATTCCCGCATTTCTACTACAAGGCCGAGATGGTGCTGCCCATCAAGGGCATCCGCACCGGCAAAGTCCGCCACCGCAGGGTGTTCGTCTACATCATGCACGAGGAGCGGAGCCTCGGCCTGCCGGACAGCGGCTATGTGGAGATCTGCCGCGAGGGGTACCGGGCATTTGGTTTTGATGAGGACCTGCTGACGGAAGCCATCCGGCGGAGCATGGATGGAGGGACTGCAATGAAAGAGGATATGCTGCGGATCGCAGTCTGCCCCCGGTGTGGGCAGACCTATACCGCGCCCCCGGCTACGGCCAGGGACGGCAGCGGCCCCATCTGCCCGGACTGCGGCACCAGGGAGGCCCTGGATAGCATCGGGGTGGATACCGCCGAGCAGGACAAGATCATCAAGACCATTCACAACTGTGCAAGGAGGGCTGGATATGAACATTAAAGCAAAAACCGGATTGGAGATTTTGAAATCCCCTGGCACCACGGCGGGTGAGATCGCCGCCATTCTGGGCAAGGGCCACCCACCCTTCGGGGAAGGCGAGGTGCAGTGCGACCTGGTCACCTGCGAGGAATGCTGGCTGGCCTGGCTCACCACTGGCAAGGTCCCTGTCCCAAAGTGCAAGCCCATCCGCTGACCACAGCGGCGGCGCAGCCCTTCGGGGCTGCTGCTCGTTACTGGCTTGCCGCAGGGCAGGTCATTTTTTATGCCATTTTGGAGGTGGCCCGCCATGCGTAAGCTGAGAAAATACAAGCCCACTCCGTTCAAGGCCAAGGACTCCGCCTACAACAAAGAGGCCGCAGACTATGCGGTGGGATTCATCGAGTGTCTCTGCCACACCAAGGGGACTTGGGCAGGAAAGCCCTTTGAACTCATCGACTGGCAGGAGCAGATTATCCGGGATGTGTTCGGCACTCTCAAGCCCAACGGCTACCGCCAGTTCAACACCGCCTACATCGAGATTCCCAAGAAAATGGGCAAGTCGGAGCTGGCGGCGGCTGTGGCGCTCCTGCTCACCTGCGGCGATGGCGAGGAGCGGGCCGAGGTCTACGGCTGCGCCGCCGACCGCCAGCAGGCCGGGATCGTGTTCGATGTGGCGGCGGATATGGTGCGGATGTGTTCGGCTCTCAGCAGGCGGGTCAAAATCCTCACCGCCTCCAAGCGCATCATCTACCAGCCCACCAACAGTTTCTACCAGGTTCTTTCAGCGGAAGCGTACAGCAAGCATGGGTTCAACATCCACGGTGTGGTCTTTGACGAGTTGCACACCCAGCCCAACAGAAAGCTGTTCGATGTTATGACTAAAGGCTCCGGCGATGCCCGGATGCAGCCGCTCTATTTCCTCATTACTACCGCTGGCACCGACACCCGCTCCATCTGCTACGAGACACACCAGAAGGCCAAGGATATTCTGGAGGGCCGGAAGATCGACCCCACTTTCTATCCCGTAATCTACGGCGCAGACGAGGGGGACGATTGGACAGACCCCAAGGTGTGGAAAAAGGCCAATCCCTCTCTGGGCATTACGGTGGGCATCGACAAGGTGCGCGCGGCGTGTGACTCCGCCAAGCAGAATCCCGCCGAGGAGAACTCCTTCCGGCAGCTCCGCCTCAATCAGTGGGTAAAACAGGCTGTGCGCTGGATGCCGATGGAGCGGTGGGACAAGTGTGCCTTTGCCGCCAACGAGGACGGCTTGGAGGGCCGGGTCTGCTATGGTGGGTTGGATTTATCCTCCACCACCGACATCACGGCCTTCGTACTGGTATTCCCGCCCTTGGACGAGGATGATAAATACAGCATCCTCCCGTACTTCTGGATTCCAGAGGACAACCTCGACCTCCGGGTCCGGCGCGACCATGTGCCATACGATGTGTGGGAGAAGCAGGGGGTCCTCCAAACCACCGAGGGCAACGTGGTCCACTACGGCTACATCGAGAAGTTCATCGAGCGGCTGGGGGAACGGTTCAACATCCGTGAGATCGCTTTCGACCGCTGGGGCGCTGTTCAGATGGTACAGAATTTGGAGGGCATGGGATTCACGGTGGTTCCCTTCGGTCAGGGCTTCAAAGATATGTCGCCACCCACCAAGGAAATGATGAAGCTGGTGCTGGAAGAAAAAATCGCTCACGGCGGTCACCCGGTGCTGCGCTGGATGATGGACAATATCTATATCCGTACCGATCCGGCTGGCAACATCAAGCCAGACAAGGAGAAATCCACAGAGAAAATCGATGGTGCCGTCGCTGCGGTGATGGCACTGGACAGGGCTATCCGCTGCGGCAATGATACCAGTGAGAGTGTGTACGACAGCCGCGGATTGCTGTTTATTTGAGCAATTCCCTAATCTTGGACACTTTCTCCATAATGCCATGTTTGGCGTGCATCATTTATATAATTCATAAGAACCGATGCAGGCTTTCCTGCGTAGTAGTAGGTGTCCATATCTAAGGTGCCGCCACCGTCACCTGTATCTCCCCATTCAAATGCGTGAGATACAAAAAGGCGGTTATATAATCCCCACTCACATGTAGTGATAAAGTTATCCAAAGCGGGAAAATCTTCTGGGAAAGCAATCATATTTCCTTTAGAGGTGGTCCTAAGATAGTTTTCCATAATTTCCTTGAAGTTTTTGAGATCAAATTCTGTAGCATTTTCTAATGCTCTGCAGACAATCAATTCATCTTGGGTGAAATCTGTATTGTTAGCAACATGATTTGCGAGAATTAGTCCATAGATAATACAAACCTTTGGACACTCGGCATTAATGGTTTTCCTAAACAGATTAGCCACGTTAACTGCCTTTTCAGGGCTTGAAGCCACATAGTTATAGAGTTCATTCAACTGCATTTCTATATCTAATCCGGTTGAAAGCCCCATTAGTAACTGGCTGAGCTTAAAATCATTATACTCAGACAGCAAATTATTGCCGACATCTGCAACAACGCCAGCAACCGGATGCGCAATTCCTAGTACACCAATGACGCCAGAGCGAATTGTTCTCACTACAGGATTGTCTATGACCTTGGCAATCGCGTTGCTTATATCAGTTAAGTTGTGTTTCTGTTCCATAAGATATTCCCCATTTCTGTACAGATTGAAGCGTTTTTATTTTCTACAACATATTGTTTCTTAAGTTTATCACAGCATCTTTCGTTTATCAAGGACAGGAGATGCTTTTTTGCCCATTTTCAATGAAGGAGCGTGATTTCTATGGGCTTTTTCAGCAGTCTGTTCCGTTCGCGGGACGCTCCCCAAAACCGCACCGCCGGAAGTGGCTATGCTTTCTTCTTCGGCGGCTCCACCTCCGGTAAGGCCGTTACCGAGCGGAGCGCCATGCAGATGACAGCGGTGTATTCCTGCGTCCGCATCTTGGCGGAGGCCGTGGCTGGCCTGCCGCTGAACCTCTACCGCTACACCGAGGACGGCGGCAAGGAGAAGGCCATCGACCACCCACTGTATCTGCTGCTCCATGACGAGCCGAACCCGGAAATGAGTTCTTTCGTGTTCCGGGAAACGCTTATGACCCACCTGCTCCTCTGGGGCAATGCTTACACCCAGATCATCCGCAACGGCAAAGGTGTGGTCATTGCGCTCTACCCCCTCATGCCCAACAAAATGTCGGTGGACCGGGACAGCCAAGGCCAGCTCTACTACCGCTACTACCGGGGGACGGACGAAGCCATCCGGGACAAGGAACAGCTCGTCACCCTCCGGCCCTCGGACGTACTGCATATCCCCGGCCTGGGATTTGACGGGCTGGTGGGCTACTCACCCATCGCTATGGCGAAGAACGCCATCGGCATGGCAATCGCCTGCGAGGAGTACGGCGCTAAGTTCTTCGCCAACGGTGCGGCTCCGGGCGGCGTCCTGGAACACCCCGGCACCATCAAAGACCCCCAGCGTGTCCGGGAGAGCTGGCAGTCCACCTTCGGCGGCAGCGGCAACGCCAACAAGATCGCCGTTTTGGAGGAGGGCATGAAATACACGCCCATCGGCATCTCGCCGGAGCAGGCGCAGTTCCTGGAAACCAGAAAATTTCAGATCAATGAGATCGCTCGAATTTTCCGAGTGCCACCCCATATGGTGGGCGACCTGGAAAAGTCGAGTTTTTCTAATATTGAGCAGCAGTCCCTTGAGTTCGTGAAATACACGCTGGACCCCTGGGTGACCCGGTGGGAGCAGTCCATCCAGCGGTCGCTGCTCACCCAGGAGGAAAAGGCCACCTATTTTGTGAAGTTCAACTTAGAGGGCCTGCTACGTGGCGACTACCAGAGCCGGATGAACGGCTACGCCACCGCCCGTCAGAACGGCTGGATGTCTGCCAACGACATCCGGGAACTGGAGAATCTGGACCGCATCCCCGCCGAGGAGGGCGGCGATCTGTACCTCATCAACGGCAATATGCTCCCGCTGAAGGACGCTGGGGCTTTTGCAGATAAAACCACGACAGGAGAGGAGGATTCCGATGAAAAAATTCTGGAACTGGAAAGTGAAGGC
>CAJTVO010000049.1 GCA_910579485.1 uncultured Oscillospiraceae bacterium
TTCACCGGGTCGGCGCTGTAGACGCCGTCCACGTTCTTGGCCAGCAGGATCACGTCCGCCCCGATCTCGGCGGCCCGCAGCACGGCGGCGGTATCCGTGGAGAAGAAGGGGTTGCCGGTGCCGCAGCCGAAGACCACTACCCTGCCCTTCTCCAGATGATGGATGGCCCGGCCGCGGACATAGGGCTCGGCCACGGAGCGGATCTCCAGGGCGGTCTGGACCCGGGCGGGCACGCCCTTCTGCTCCAGCACGTCCGCTACGGCCAGACAGTTCATGGCGGTGCCCAGCATCCCCATGTGGTCGGCCCGGGTGCGCTCCATGCGGCCCCCGCCGTCCTTGGCGCCCCGCCAGAAGTTGCCCGCGCCGATGACCACGCCCACCTGGACGCCCATGGCCACGGCCTCCTTGATGGCGTCGCAGACCTGGCCCACTACCTCGAAGTCCAGGCCGCTGCGGCGCTCCCCCGCCAGGGCCTCGCCGCTGATCTTCAGCAGGATCCTCTTATATTTCAGTTCCTCCATAGGCGTTTTCCTCTACTTTCTTCTTCGGTTGGGAATCTTCGGTTTTGCACTGGTGTCTATTCTAATATATTTTCGAGCATTTGAAAAGTAGTAATTGTAAATTTTTTCAGGAAAAGAGGGAGCCGCCTCCGGCGGCGGAAGAAAAAATGCCTCCGAAGCCCTCTGGGACCAATAAAAACGTTGAAAACCCTTTTGTAATAGGCTATAATATAGGCAATACCCTTTAGGGAGGTCTTGTTTACGAAATACCTGCTGATCATCGGGGACGGCATGGCCGACGACCCCGTGCCCAATCTGGGCAATAAAACGCCCCTGCAGACCGCGCCCACCCCCGCTATCGACCGCATGGCCGCACGCGGCGTGGTAGGCAGCGTGATCAACTGCCCCCCGCCCCTGCCCGCGGGCAGCGAGACCGCCATCCTGTCCATTTTTGGCTGCGATCCCCTGCGCTACTTCACCGGACGTTCCCCCATGGAGGCCGCCGCCGCGGGCATTGCCATGGCCCCCGGAGACGCCGCCTTCCGGTGCAACCTGGTCGCGCTGGAGGACGGGGACATGCCTCTGGCTGAAAAGCGCGTCCTCTCCCACTCCGCCGGTTCCATCGACGGCCCCTCGGCCCTGGAGACCGTAGGCGTCCTGCTGAACGATCCCCGCTTCGCCCGGGCGCTGAAAGAGGCCCGGATGGAGATACACCCCTTCCCCGCCTTCCGCCAGCTGGCGGTCCAGCACGACAGCGATCTCTCCGGCATCCGCTTCACCCCGCCCCACGATCACCTAGGCGAGCCCTGCGGCCCCCTGTTCCCCTCCGGGAACGGACGGTCGGAGGTCTTTGCAAACCTCATGGCCCTGGCCCACGAGATACTGGACCACCATCCGGTGACGGAGAAACGCCGCGCGGCGGGCCTGCTCCCCGCTAACGGCATCTGGTTCTGGGCGGAGGGCACGGCGGCGGCGCTGCCCTCCTTCCGGGAACAGTACGGCCTGGAGGGCGCGGTGGTGAGCGCCGTGCCCCTGTGCCACGGCATCGGGGCCCTCCGGGGCCTGGAAATGGTGGAGGTGGAGGGCGCTACTGGCGAACTGGACACCAACTTCGAGGGCAAGCTGGAAGCGGCCTGGGCCAAGCTCCAGCAGTACGACTTCGTCTGCCTCCACCTGGAAGCTCCCGACGAATGCACCCACAACGGAGACCTGCCGAGTAAGCTGCAAGCCATCGAATGGCTGGACAGCCGCCTGACGGGGCCGCTGGTCTCCCGCCTGGAGGCGGCGGGGCTGGACCATCGTGTCCTGCTGCTCAGCGACCATAAGACTTTGACAGCCACTCGCGGCCACGGCGCGGACCCGGTCCCCTTCCTGCTCTACGACAGCCGCCGGGATACGGGCCGGGGCGGCGTCTACGACGAACCCGCCGGAGAGCGGGGCCCCTTCGTGAAGGAGGGCTGCGGCCTTCTGGATATACTGTTTGAGAAGAAAATGCTGTGATCATTTCAAAATAAATCGATGTGAAAGGAGCTTTTATGAACAACGAAGAAAAAATCCTGCAAATACTTGAAAAGCATGGAGAACTTTTAAATCAGCTCACCAAAGATGTCTCCGGGCTGAAAGAAGACGTTTCTGGACTGAAAGAAGATGTCTCCGGGCTAAAAGAAGACGTTTCCGGACTGAAAGAAGATGTCTCCGGACTGAAAGAAGATGTCTCCGGACTGAAAGAAGATGTCTCCGGACTGAAAGAAGATGTCTCCGGACTGAAAAAGGAGGTTTCTGAACTACGGACAGACGTCGATCAGTTGAAGGAAGACTCCGCAAGCATGAGGGAAACGCTGACACGAGTGGCAGTTACCCAGGAGAACATCGTCCTCCCGCGTTTGAGCGCCCTTGCCGAAGGACATGCCCATCTTGCGGAAACTCTGGCTCCAAAAGACCGGGTAGACAATTTGGAAAACGACATGGTCTTTATGAAAACCGTGGTCAGTTCTCTGGCTGACCGTCTGTCAAAATTGGAAAAAGCGCAGTAGAACTCCACTCCCTGGCAGTACATTGAAACAACAACTACTTGAAGGAGGACCAACTATGGACAAGCGTTTTGAGGAGCTGGGCGTTCGCCCGGCGGACATCCTGCTGCCCGGAGCCAGCACGGATATGACCCGGTGGGCGGTGGTGGCCTGCGATCAGTTCACCAGCCAGCCGGAGTACTGGGAGGACGCGGACCGGATCGCGGGGGACGCCCCCTCCGCCCTGCGGCTGATCCTTCCGGAGAGCAAGCTGAACGACGATAACGTGGACGAGCACATCCAGGCCATCAACCGCGCTATGGCGGACTACCTGGCCCGGGACATTTTCACCACCCACCCCGAGTCCATCATTTACATCGAGCGCACCCAGTCCGACGGCACGGTGCGCCCGGGACTGGTGGCGGCGGTGGACCTTGAAAAGTACGACTACACCCCCGGCTCCGGTTCCCTCATCCGGGCCACGGAGGGCACCGTCCTGGAGCGCATCCCGCCCCGGGTCCGGGTGCGCCGGGACGCGCCCATCGAGCTCCCCCACGTGATGCTGCTCATCGACGACCCCAAAAAGATCTGCGTAGAACCCGTCACTGCCGCCAAGGATTCCATGGAGAAGCTCTACGACTTCGAGCTGATGCTGGGCGGCGGACATCTCCGGGGCTGGAAGCTGTCCGCGGAACAGGTGGACGCCCTGGCGTCGGCCCTGAGCCGCCTGGCCAGCAGCGAGGCCATGGAGATCAAGTATGGCCTGGGCGGCGTGGCTCCCCTGCTGTTCGCCGTGGGCGATGGCAACCACAGCCTGGCCACCGCCAAGACCTGCTACGAGGACCTGAAAAAGACCACTCCCGAAGATCAGTGGGCCTCCCTCCCCGCCCGGTACGCCCTGGTGGAAATCGAGAACCTTCATGACGACGCCCTGAAATTCGAGGCCATCCACCGCGTGGTGTTCGGCGTGGAGCCGGAGAAGCTGATCGCGGCCTTCCTGGAGTTCTACCCCAACGCCCACGAGGGCCCCGGCGTGGGACACACCATCGCCTACACACACGCCGGAGGTACGGGCTGCCTCACCGTTCCCAATCCCCGGGTGCAGCTGCCCGTGGGGACGCTGCAAAACTTCCTGGACGCCTACCTCAAGGAGCACGGCGGCGAGGTGGACTATATCCACGGCGAGGCCGTCACCGACGAGCTGGGCCGGAAGCCGGGAAATATCGGCTTCAAGCTCCCCGCCATGGGCAAGGACCAGCTCTTCAAGACCGTGATCGCCGACGGCGTCCTGCCCCGGAAGACCTTCTCCATGGGTCACGCGGAGGACAAGCGCTACTATGTGGAGGGACGGAAGATCAAATGAGCTTCCCGCAAAACCTCCACACCCATACCGTCTTCAGCGATGGCAAAAGCACCCCGGAGGAAATGGCCCTGGGCGCCCTCCGGTCAGGCTGTGCTTCCCTGGGCTTCTCGGACCACAGCCCCATGCCCCCCGCCGCCGACCCGGACGGCTGGTCCATGAAGCCGGAAAAAGTCGATGCCTATCGGACCGAGGTCCTTCGTCTCCGAGAAGCTTACGCCGGAAGGCTGGACATCTTTCTGGGCCTGGAGCAGGATATTGAATCTCCGCCGCTCCAGGGGGACTGGGACTACCTGATCGGCTCCGTCCACGGCGTATGGGCCGATGGCTGCTATCTCCCGGCGGACGAGAGCGCGGATTCCTTCGGCCGCTCGGTGCGGGAGCATTTCGGCGGGGACTGCCTGGGCTTCATCCGCGCCTACTACCGCCTTGCGGCGGAGATCGCCCAGAAAACCAACTGTGACATCGTAGGTCATTTCGATCTTATCACCAAGTTCAACGAGAACGGCTGCCGCTTTGACGAGAGCGGCCCCCAATACCGCGCCGCCGCTCTGGAGGCGCTGGAGGCCCTGATGGAGCGGGACGTGATCTTCGAGATCAACACCGGCGCCATCTCCCGGGGCTATCGCACCGCCCCCTACCCTGCCCCCTTCCTGCTGGAGGCCATCCGGCAAAAGGGCGGACGGGTGTGCATCACCAGCGACAGCCACAGCGCGGACACCATCGTCCACGCCTTCCCCCATGCGGCAGCGTTGGCGGAAGCCGCAGGCTTCCGCGAAACGTGGGTGCTGGCAAAGGACGGCTTCCAGCCCGTGGGTCTGGCGGACTGCCGGAGCATATAAAATATACAACAAGAGCAGGACGGCGCGCTTACCGTCCTGCTCTTGCTGTATCTGATCAGATACCTATAGCTTCGAGTACCCGTACTTGTCCACCACGGCGTCCACTTCCAGCCCCTGCCTGCACAGCGGGCAGTCCTGGGGCGCGTAGCTGGCGTATTCCGGCAGGTCTCCCGTGTTGAAGAGAGACACCACCGGCACACCCTCTACCTCCGTCAGGTGACTGTAGACGGAGGCTACGCCGGAGACGCTGCCTCCGTAGTACTGGATGCAGCGCATCCCCTTCTCCACCGTGCTGCCGGTGGTGATGGAGGCCAGCAGGAGCAGTACGTTCTTCCCCTCCAGCATGAAGCGGGCATTGTCCCGGAAGATCAGCTGGCCGCCGGAGCTGAGGTTCTCCCGAAGGAGGTATATCTCCTTTCCGGCATTGACGGAGAGGCCGCCCTCCTGGGTCAGCAGGCGGGCCAGGCAGGTACCGATGACCCGGGTGCCGTCCATACAAAGGATGGTGTCCACCATGGTATTGGCCTGGAGCCGCTGGGCGAGCTGCTGGGCTACCGCCTCCGCCTCCTGGAGGCAGGATTGCTGGCGGGTGACGTCGATGAAATAGTTGATATGGCTGTTCCGGGTGGCGAAATGGCCTTTGGCCACCCGCAGCGTCACATCGCCTACGCAGACGGGGATTTTGAAAAACTTAGGTTCCATGGGCTGACCTCCTTTTCTCTTCACCGGGACGGGCCTTCTGTTAACTCGTTCACTATACCACATTTTCCCTTCCTTGTCCAGGTTTATTTGTCGAATTTGCCAATTTTCTCCAGCCGCTCCCCGCCAGCTCTGGTGAGAAAGCCAAGCCGATCCCCATTTGACAGTCCCGCCGATCCATGGTATGATGCCTCTATCACAGCATCCCCAGGAAGCGTCCGCCGCCGTAAGAAAGGGAGGCCGTCTATGAAGCGCCGCAAGATCCATGTGGGCCTGCGCACGGTGAAGACCGCCGTGGCCATCATCATCGCCATGGTCCTGGTGGAGCCCTACGGGGCCACCAGCTCCCGGCTCATCCTGGCCATGCTGGGCGCCATGGCGGCGGTTCAGCCCACCTTCAAGGAGTCCCTGGAGTCCTGCGTCACCCAGACCGCCGGGGTAATCTTCGGCGCGGCGGCCGGCGTCATCCTGGTGGCCCTGCCCACGGGACCGCTGACCTCGGTGCTCATCGGCATCATCTTCGTCATCACCGTCTACAACCTGCTCCCAGACGCCTTCTCCCCCTCCCTGCCCTGCTTCATCCTGGTCATGGTCTGCACAGACGCGGAGATGGCACCCATCCCCTACGCCCTGGGGCGGATCTGGGACACGGCCATCGGCCTGACCATCGGCATGGCCGTCAATATGCTGATCTTCCCCTACGACAACGGCCGCCAGATCCGGGAGACGGTAGACGGCCTGGATCAGGACCTCCTCCGCTTTCTGGAGGACATGTTCGATGGGGACGGCCGCCTGCCGGGCGCGGACGCCATGAACCGCCGCATCGCCGCCCTGGAGAGCCAGCTCTCCATTTTCGCCAATCAGCGGGTCCTGCTCCACATGGGCCGCCGGAAGCGGGAGCTGGAGCGCTACAAGGCCTGCGAATACAAGGCCCGGAAGCTGGTGAGCCATCTGGAGGTCCTCTCCCAGCTGGACCGCCCCGGGCGGCTCAGCGAGGCCAACCGCCGCCGTCTGGCCGCCTGCGGCGCGCGGGTGGAGGACCGCAGGGCCCTGGATTCCATCATGGAGAAGGACGTGGTCACCAATTTCCACGTGTCCCAGGTCCTCACCCTCCGCCGGGAGCTGCTGGACACCCTTGCGGGCCGGTGACTTCAGGCGGCCCAAAACAGATTTTCCTCCGCCGCCTCTTTCACTCTTGCATTTTCGCGGCATTTCGTATATAGTATAAACAGAGAAACCTTCGCAACACAGAAAGGGGAAGTCATATGTACTTCATTACGGGTGGGATCGGATTTCTGGGATGTCTGATCTTCATGATTCTTGTCATCTTATTCGCTGTGCGCAGGAAGCCGTGTACGGCGCCCCTCATTGCCATGTTCCTGTCGGTGCTCCTATTTTTAGGCAGCGGCTTTTTGTATACCAAGACCGACCCAAACCTGGGCGGCGGCCCCTTCTTGAAATTTCTGGTCCGCGACCGGACCGTCCCCCCAGATCTGGATGGCGAATGGCGGGAGAACAACGGCAGCGAGGAATCCTTTCACGGCGTCCTGATCTCCGGGAACACTATCGAGATATACTGGGTCTCCGAGGGCGGTCAAGCCGCCTCCCTCTACTGGGCGGGCAGCTACACGCCCCCGCCGGACGGCAAGGAGCCCTATACCTGGGTCTCCGAGAATGACGTGACCCGCACCTCCGCCGCCCAGCTGGCCTCCGGAGAGCGCACCAAAACCTTTACTTATCAGAACGGCATCCTCTCCTACTCCGCCAGCGTCCTGGGCGTGTCCACCACCATTGAGGCCATCAAGCGTCCCTGGCAGCCCACGGAGGACGAGGAGGGCAATCTGGTGGTACCGCCTGCGGACGACATCGTGGAGGTACCGCCTCCTCCCTCCTCCGGCATTCTGGGCGATTACAACGCCTCCATCGGCCGGGCCGTGCTCGCCGCCGACAGCGAGGGCAATCCCGCCATCGTCATCACCTACTCCTGGACCAACAACGGCGAAGAGCCCGCCAGCGCCATGATGAAGATGCTGGAAAAGGCCTATCAGGACGGGGTCCAGCTTACCGCCGCCGTGATGGGCGAGGATTCCGGTTATCCCCTGGAGGTCCGTACCCAGGAGGTAGCCCCCGGCGCCACGGTGGATATCCCCTGCGCCTTCACCCTGGCAGATGACACCGCCCCGGTGGAGTTCGAGCTCTCAGAGCTCTTCAGCCTTACCAACGACGTCTTGGCCAGGACCTACGATTTGGCCGCTATTCAGCCGGAAGAGCCGGAAGAATGAGAGAAAAGCACCGCCCGGAGCATACTCCGGGCGGTGCCTTTTACAGGTCTCCTCCGTAGAGGTCCGCCAATATCTTGGCGTATATCTTCTCCGCTCCCTCCCGGAAGCGCTTTTGCAGCTCCAGCGCCATGTCCTGCCGGGTGACCAGCAGCCGCAGGTTCATCAGCTCGTCCAGCTCGTCGCTGAGGGACAGGGAAACCTCGTATCCCCCTTTCTCCCGGGGCCGGAGGTCGGCCTTGACCAGGGCGCGGCGTTTGAGCTGCTCGTTGCACAGCGTCAGCTTCTGCTCCGCCGCCATCCGAACGGAATAGGGCAGGCTGCTCTCGCACACGGCGCTGTTGCGCCGGCCCTTGTCCGTGATGGCGTACAGGCCGTCCGACAGGGCCATGTGCTCTGTGCGCACCAGGTCCGCCAGACACTCGGAGAAGCCGAAGTAGTCCACGCCGCCGTCGCACATGGCCACCTCCTGCAGGGTCTCGAAGGGGACCGGCTCCACCACCCGGGACGCGATGTAAAGGATGAGGAACTTGATCTCCAGCTTGCCGCTGATAAAACCGAACGCAGCCATAGCACGCCTCCTGCACGTCAAGAATAGAATGGTCCAGTTATACCGCCGGCGCAGAAGCGCCGCCGCGGTATAGCAGGGACGATATCCGTCTATGGACATTATACCCGTTCCGGCGAAATTTGTATAGCCCGAATTTTCACCACCCGGTCCGGGGCGCATAGACTGGAATGAAGGCAGGACGCCTTCCCAACAACAGAGAAACCAATGTTTCGATTAGGAGGTTTATTATGCCTGAACGCATGGCTCCCGGCCCCGTTTCCGGTATGAGGGATAACTGTGAGGCCGTTTGTATCCATACCAAGAAGATCTTTGACAGCTGCCGGGATAAGGACTGCATCGAAGATCTCCGCTTCTACCCCACTACCGCGGGGCAGGACGTACTCAGCCGCGCCCAGACTGTGAAGGGCGGCAAGGCGGAGCTGCTTTATACGTACATTGACGTGGAACCGGTGGCCTTCAACCGGGGCTTTTACACGGTGGATATGCGCTTTTTCTACCGCGTGACCCTGAACGCCTACTGCTCCTGCCCCCGGCCCATCGAGGTAGAAGGCCTGTGCGTCTTCGACAAGCGGGTCATCCTCTTCGGCAGCGAGGGCAACGCCAAGATCTTCTCCTCCGAGATGCGCGTGGACTGCATGGACCGCCAGCTGCTGGAGCAGAGCAACCTGCCCACCGCCGTCGTGGAGACCGTGGACCCCATCGTCCTGGACGCCAAGCTGGTGGAATGCTGCGAGAACCGCTGCTGCGACTGCGACGTGTGCGAGATCCCCTCCTGCGTGTGCCAGTGCTTTGGCTGCGAGCTGACCATGGGCGATGAGTACCGCCGCGCCTTCGTCACGCTGGGCCAGTTCTCCATCATCCGTCTGGAGCGGGATACCCAGCTGCTGATCCCCGTGTACGACTACTGTATGCCCGACAAGGACTGCTCCTGCGGCGGCTGCGCCAGCGAGGACCCCTGCGAGCTGTTCCAGAACATCAGCTTCCCCGTTGACGAGTTCTTCCCCCCCAACAGCCTGACCAGCGCCTGCGACTACGAGGGCGCCAAGCAGCACTGCTGCTGCTGCCACTGACCGGCAGACAACAAAAGCGCTGAAATGACCCGGGCCCCCGCAGGAAAACCGCCTGCGGGGGCTTGATTTGCTCATTTTTCCCCAAACCGCCTCTTGCACTTTTCCGCCAGTGTGATACAATATCCCCAGCGCAATGCACGGGCCGCTCCCAGGCGGGCCGGATCAAAAATATGGAGGCGTTATATCATGACGGCAGAATTTTACACCAATAACCGGGAGCGTTTGCTGGACAAGCTGGAAGGGACCGGCGTGATCCTGCTGTACTCCGGGAAGGCCCCGGTGAAGAGCAACGACCAGGACATGTCCCCCTTCTCCGTGAACCGGAATTTCTACTACCTCACCGGCATCGACACCCAGAACGTGTGGCTGCTGCTGGCCAAGACAAAGAACGGGACACGGTCATGGCTGTTCATTGACGAACCGGACGAGGAGATCATCAAGTGGAACGGCAAGATGCTGACCAAGGAGCGGGCCTCCGAGCGCAGCGGCCTGAAGGTCTCCAACATCCAGTACATGCAGGATTTCGAGCGGTATACCGCCATGTATCTCTCCAACAATCTGACGGACGTCTACTTCTCCCTGGACCGCCGGTCCATGCTCGCCCCGCCCACCCGCGCGGAGGAGCTGGCTAGGACCGTCCGTGAAAAATTCCCCATGGCGCAGATCAGGAACGTCGCCCCCATGATCTCCTCCCTCCGGGCCATCAAGACCCCCGAGGAGATCGAGTGCATCCGCAAGGCGGGAGACGTGACCATCGAAGCCCTCAAGCGGATGCTCCAGACCGCCCGCCCCGGCGACTACGAGTACCAGTGGGCCGCCGACTACGAGCACTACGTGGCCCGCAGCGGCCTGCGCCACGGCTTCGAGACCATCGCCGCCTCCGGCGAAAACGCGGTGATGCTCCACTACTCCGATAACGACTGCGTTACCAAGGACGGGGACCTGCTGCTGGTGGACCTGGGCGCGGAGTACCAGTATTACTCCGCCGACGTCTCCCGGACCTTCCCCGTGGGCGGAAAGTTCACGGACCGGCAGAAGGAGCTGTTCACCATTGTCCGGGAGGCCATGGACCTGGCCCGGGACAAGATGCGCCCCGGCATCGAGACCAAGGAGTCCAATCAGGCGGTGGTAGACTTCTACAAGAAGGCCCTGCGCTCCGCCAAGCTCATCAACGACGACAGCGACGTGCGCAAGTACTACTACCACGGCGTCTCCCACTCCCTGGGCCTGGACACCCACGATCCCTGCGACCGCACGGTCTACGAGCCCGGCATGGTCATCACCTGCGAGCCCGGCCTCTACGTGGCGGAGGAGGGCATCGGCATCCGTCTGGAGAACGACATTCTGGTGACCGAGGGCGCGCCGGAGGATCTGGTGGGCAACCGCCTGCTGAACATCGAGGAGATCGAGGCCCTGATGAAGAGGTAAACGGAGGTACCGTCTATGTCTGACTCCAACCGCCTCCCTGCTGGACGCCGCCGGACCGCCCCGCCTGCTCCACACCGGCCTGTGGGAAGGCAACGTGCCCCTGGACCGGGACACCCACGCCATCCTGGCGCTGATCGACGGCGACCGGGCGGTCTACGGGGACCCGGACTTCGAGTTTGCCAGCTCCTGGATGGACGTCCCCGCCCTGCTGGAGGGCTACGGCGTCGATCCGTCGGAGGACATCTCCCCGGACCGGAGGAAGCGCCGGACCCTGTACCGTCTGTTTTACGCCCTTTTGGAGGCCTACACCTCCTTTGAAAAGTACGGAGACCGGTCTCCATATGACAACAGCACATCACATATCAAGAGCCTGCTGGCGGAACTGGACAGCCTGTAGCCCCCTCCCCCGCAGGCCGTATAAAAGGAGGAACACCCATCATGAAACTCGCCGAAGCGCTCCAGCTGCGCGCGGACCTGCAAAAGCGGATGGAGCAGCTGGCCAGCCGGTTATATGACAACGCCACCATTCAGGAGGGCGAACGCCCCGCAGAGGACCCGGCGGGGCTGCTGGCGGAGTATGAGGACTGCGCCAACCAGCTGGAGGACCTGATGGCCCGGATCAACCGGACCAACTGCGAGACGAAGACGGACCGGGGCACCCTGACGGAGCTGCTGGCCCGCCGGGACTGCCTGAAAATGCGGGTGGAGACCTATCGGAACTTCCTGACCTCCGCCAGCAGCCTCACCCGCCGGGCCACCCGGTCGGAGATCAGGATCATGAGCGCGGTGTCCGTACCGGAGTACCGGAAAAAGGCGGACGCCCTGGCCCGGGAGCTGCGGGAGACGGACAACGTCATCCAGTCCGCCAACTGGACCACCGAGCTGCTGTAACGCGGCGGGATCTGTCAAGCCGGTAGCCGTACCGGGGCGAATGCGGCCTCTCCCGGACGAGAATGGAGCCGGGCGTGATCCTGCGAGGGGGTCAAAACAGTGGACGCGGGCCGGGACGCCTGCGGGGCGGGGTTCGAATCCCTGCTTCACAACGTATGTCCAGCACGGTAACATCCGTATCACTTCTGCATACAACGCACGACCACGCATAGACCGGCACGGCGAGGGCGGGAACGGGGACACGGACCTGTCCCCCGGAACGGGGCGCAGGTCCCGGCTTGACAGACCGCGAAAAGACGGATACAATAGATGACCAGTGAACGACCCATATTTGAATCAATTCAGGAGAGAAAGACTATGGCTAAGGATCAAAGACAGGTGGACGCCATCACCGCCCGTGATGTGGACTTCACCCAATGGTTTACCGACGTATGCAAAAAGGCGGAGCTCATCGACTATTCCAGCGTGAAGGGCATGTTCATCTACCGCCCCTACGGCTACGCCATCTGGGAGAACATGCAGAAGGAGCTGGACCGGCAGTTCAAGGCCACGGGCCACGAGAACGTTGCCATGCCCATGCTCATTCCCGAGAGCCTGCTGCAAAAGGAGAAGGACCACGTGGAGGGCTTCGCCCCCGAGTGCGCCTGGGTCACCTACGGCGGCAGCGAGAAGCTGGAGGAACGCTACTGCATCCGCCCCACCAGCGAGACCCTGTTCTGTGAGCACTATAAGAACATCATCCACTCCCACCGTGACCTGCCCAAGCTGTACAACCAGTGGTGCAGCGTCCTGCGCTGGGAGAAGACCAGCCGTCCCTTCCTGCGCCACCGGGAGTTCCTGTGGCAGGAGGGCCACACCATGCACGCCACCGCTCAGGAGGCCGTTGAGGAGACTGTGCGGATGCTGAACGTCTACGCGGACTTCTGCGAGAATTACCTCGCCATGCCCGTGACCCGAGGCCGGAAGACCGACAAGGAGAAGTTCTCCGGAGCCGAAGATACCTACTGCGTGGAGTGTATGATGCACGACCGCAAGGCCCTCCAGGCGGGCACCAGCCACTACTTCGGCGACGGCTTCGCCAAAGCCTTCGACATCACCTTCACCGGCGCGGACAACCAGCTCCACCATCCCCATCAGACCAGCTGGGGCGTCAGCACCCGTCTCATCGGCGGCATCATCATGACCCACGGCGATGACAACGGCCTGGTGCTGCCCCCCCGCGTGGCGCCCATCCAGGTGGTTGTCCTCCCCATCGCCCAGCACAAGCCCGGCGTCATTGAAGCCGCCCAGGGCCTGAAGGACCGCCTGGAAAAGGCAGGCATCCGCGTAAAGCTGGACGACAGCGACAAGGCTCCCGGCTGGAAGTTCGCGGAGTATGAAATGCGGGGCGTGCCTCTCCGTGTGGAGATCGGCCCCAAGGACATGGAAAAGGAGCAGTGCTGCATCGCCCGCCGGGATACCGGCGAGAAGGCATTTGTCCCCCTGGCCGAGCTGGAGAGCACTGTGGCGAGGCTCCTGGATGAAATTCACGACAACATGTTCGCCATGGCGAAAAAGAATCTGGAGGACAACACCTTCTTCGCGGACACCTGGGAAGAGGTCAGGGCGCTGGTAGAGAAGAACAGCGGCGGCTTCGTCCATACCAAGTGGTGCGGCTCTCTGGACTGCGAGCTGGCCATGAAGGAGAAGGTGGGCGTCACCTCCCGCTGTATGCCTCTGGACCAGTCCGGAACCTCCGGCAAGTGCCCGGTGTGCGGCAAGGAGTGTACCACGGATATCATCTGGGGCGTAGCGTATTAAGAACTGAGGGCGGGCCGTCAGGCCCGCCCTTTTGCTGTCAATATTTCCGGATCTCCAGCGACTCGTCATCCTCCCCTTTTTCGATGGAGCGGATCACCATGTCATACTGCACGTCGTCACTGACCTTCACATGGACCCGGTCCCCTGCCTTCCGGCCCAGGATGGCTTTCCCAACGGGAGATTCCTTGCTGATGAGCCCCTTCCCAGCGTCAGAGCGGAGGGTGGTGACGATGCGCAGGGTCATCTCCCGCCCCAGCTTCTCATGGAAGGCAACTACCTTATCAAACAGCCCCACCGTGTCCTCTCCGGAGTCCGTGGAGATCACCTTGGCGGTGCTGACCATCCTTTGCAGATAGCGGATACGGCTGTCGTTGCGGTTTTTCTCCTGCTTGGCACATTTGTACTCAAAGTTTTCGCTCAGGTCTCCGAAGGCCCGGGCGGTCTGGACATCCTCGATCAACTTGGGCCGCAGCTCCCGGACCCGGTAGTCGATCTCTTCCTTCATCTTTTTGATATCGACCTCGGTCAATTCATCATACATAGGGATACCTCTTTTCTCCTGGTTGGTTGCTCTATTATAGCACAACGGGGAGGAAATAGCCAGCCGTTTCTTCGCGGCGCACCCCAGACTATAATGTTCATATTCCAACGGAATATCCAGCAAATCAGCACCCCGGGGAGTCCGCCCTGCCGCCGGAGGCGGCAAAGCAGAAACCGCGGCGCACAGCGCCGCGGCTCCTAAGCCTTTTTATTTGGAGAAAATGATCTTCTCGCTGTTGAACATCCGCGCCAGAACAACTACTCCAACCAGCGTCACCACAACATTCACCCCAACGGTAGCCGCCACGCCCAGCGGCAGCACGGAGAAGGAAAACACCCCCACCATGCACTGCACGCTGTTATACAGCGGGATGCAGTATTCCGCCAGTTCCTGGGACGCGCCGCCGCCGAACATGCCAACGATCCCCAGCCCCATGACCACCAGCATCACGGGCATCACATAAGTCTGCGCCTCCTTGATGGTCTTGGCAAAAGCGGAAAGGATAGAGATCACCGTTACCAGCACCAGCACCGTGGAGAAAATGACCGCCGCCAGCAGCAGATAGTCCTGAACGCTGTAAATATCCGCACTAACCTCGTCCGACATGCCGCCCATCATCTTGGGCAGCGACAGCACGGTACCCACTGTGCTGGACACAGCGGAGATCATGGAAATAAGCGCCAGCGCCAGAATCTTCCCCAGCGCCACGTCGCTGCGGCGGATCGGCGTGATGAGCATGGTGGCGATGGTGCCCCGCTCCTTCTCACCGGCGATGGACTCCGGGGCCACCGCCGCGCAGCCGGAATACAGGAAGACCATCAGCAGCATGGGCATCATCATAGCGAAGAAGCTCCCGGTGGTATCCTCCGCCGTGGCCAGATCGTACCCCTCTCCCCCGGCGTTGACGTCAAACTTGTTGACCATCCGCCCCTCGTAGGCATCCAGCAGCCCCACCACCGCCTGATAGGCAAAGGTGGAATTGGTGGAAGCTGAGTTATAATAAATTTTCACATTGGGAGCCACCGCACCGGAGGACACTTCGTAAGCCGCGACATCGGCGTCAAATCCCTCCGGGAATACCAGCAGAAGGTCCAGCTCCTGAGCGGTCACCGCCGCCCGGGCCGCCGCCTCGTCCGTACCGGCGGTCATGGCAAATCCCGTCTCCGGCAGCAGCGTCTCCATAGATCCTGGCAGATTCACCGCCTGCAAAGTGGGCGTATAATCCTCATCCACGCCGAAAGCGTCGCCCATGGCGGTCCCCATAAAGCTGTACATGATGTAGAGCAGAACGCCGGGCATAAGAATGCTGACCACCATCCGCCTGTCACCGAAAAAGCGGGCCAGCTCTTTTTTCATAATGGTAATGATGCCGTTTCTCATTCTCCGTCACCTGCCGTTTCCTTGTAGATCTCGAAAAACCGGTCCTCCAGATTTTTGCCGCCGCAGACCCGTTCCAGTGTGTCGCAGACGGTCATCCGTCCGTTGACGATGACTCCCACCCGGTCGCACAGCTTCTCAATGAGGCTGAAAATGTGGGTGGAGACGATGATGGTCTTCCCCTCTCCCCGCAATTCCTGCAGGAAGTCCGTCACCACCTTGGCCGTCAGTACGTCCAGTCCGTTGGTGGGCTCGTCAAAGATGATGATGTCCGGATCGTGGACGATGGACACCACCAGAGACACCTTCTGCTTCATGCCCGTGGACAGATTCGCCACCTTCACCTCCGCGAACCGGTCGATGCCGAAGCGCTCGAACAGCATCTTTTTCCGCCGGTCCCGCACCTCCGGGTCCACCTTGTGCAGACCCGCGAAGAAGTCGAATAAGTAGTTGGGGGTAAAGCAATCCTCCAGCTTCAGCTCGCTGGTGAGAAACCCGATCCGGCTGCGCACCTGGTCCGGCTGCCGGACCACGCTGACGCCGTCCACGACGGCGTCCCCGCTGTCGGGGCGGATCAGGGTCGCCAACAGGCGCAGGGTCGTGGTCTTCCCCGCCCCGTTGGGACCCAGCAGGCCGAAAATTTCTCCCTCATACGCACTGAAGCTGAGGTTATCCACCGCCACCCGCACCTTTTCCTTGGTCCGTTCCAGCTTCTGCTGCTTGGCGGACAGCCGGAAGGTCTTGGTGAGGCCCTGTACTTGCAAAATCTCGCGCATAGCTCCTCCTTTTCAAGCCGCAGGCCTGCGGCCTGTTTTTCTCTATATCTCTCCTGATATATCGCCTAACGACATGTTCTAATATATCACCAATCGATAGGTTTGTCAAGAGGGTCTTGAAATTTCTCGACAGACAAAGTATAACAGCGGCAAAACAAAAAGTCAACTCAAAAGGGGTAATCATTCTGCATAAAAACGGGTAGGCTCAAATTATCTCTTTTGGGTTAGGATGTGAAAAAATGAACGATACTCATACCGTAGTACGCGCCCGAATCCTGGAACTGTGCGCCCAGAGGGAGATCACGGTCAACCGGCTGGCTACTCTCAGCGGCGTGACCCAGTCCACGCTGAACAACATCGTCAGCGGCCGCAACAACAGCACCACCATCTCCACCATCAAGAAGCTGTGCGACGGACTGGACATCTCCCTGCGGGCGTTTTTCGACACGCCCGCCTTCGACGAGCTGGAGCAGGAACTCAAATAGGGAGGCACACCGGAACCACTTCCGGCGCGCCTCCGATTTTATTTCGCTTCCTGGGGCTCCCGCTTTTCCAGACGCCAGCGGGCGTCCTTGATGGTGAGGACCCGCTGCTTCTTCTTGCTGCTGGCCATCCGCTCCTTGACGGCGCGGCCTGTGGGGGTAGCGGCCAGGCCGCCCAGGGCGGTCTCCCGCAGCTCCATGGGCAGGCGGCGGCCCACCTCCCCCATGGCGTCGATGACCTCGTCCGCCGGGATGCGGCTCTCAATGCCCGCCAAAGCCATGTCGGCGGCGGCCACGGCATTCACCGCGCCCACCACGTTCCGCTTGATGCAGGGCACCTCCACCAAACCCGCCACCGGGTCGCAGGCCAGGCCCATCAGATTCTTCAGGGCCATCGCCACCGCGTGGCAGATCTGACTCTCCGTGCCGCCCCGGAGATGGACCAGGGCCGCCGCCGCCATGGCAGAGGCGCTTCCGATCTCCGCCTGACAGCCGCCCGCCGCGCCGGAGAGGCAGGCCCGGTAGGCGATCACCGCCCCCACGCCGCTGGCGGTAAACATGGCCTCCAGCATCTTCTCCTCCAGCAGGTTCTCCCGCCAGTAGAGGGGAATCAGCACCGCCGGCAGCACCCCGCAGGCCCCCGCCGTGGGCGCGGCCACCACACGGCGCATACAGGCGTTGCTCTCCCCCATGGCCAGGGCCTCGGCGATGACCTGGGCCATGAACTCGCCGCCGATGGGCGCCGTGGCGGCGTAATCGTGCATCAGCTTGCCCTGTCCGCCGGACAGGCCGCTGAGACTGCGCCGTTCTCCGGTGTATACCTCGCTGGCTTCCTTCATGGTGTGCCAGTTCAGGGCCATCTTGTCCAGGGACTCCCCGCGGGAGACCCCCCGGTTCTCCATATCCGTCTCCAGGATGATCTCCCAGAACCGCTTTCCCTCCCGCCGCGCGGCGGTCACGATCTCCTGCATGGAATCCAGGTTCATGGTCAATCCTCCTTTACGTAGTGGATGACCTGCAGGATGCCCGGCTGCTTCTCGATCAGCTCCACGATATAGCCGGGCACCGGGTCGTCCGTCTCAATGATCATCATCACGTTGCCGCCCTTGGCGCTGCGGTGCATACTCATGTTGGCCACGTTCACCCGCGCCAGGGACAGGGCGGTGGATACGTCGGACAGGTTGCTCTGGTTGTCCAGGTTCTGGATGATCAGGGTGTGGTAGTCCCCGGAAAAGTTGACCTCCACGCCGTCCAGCTTGTCTACCATGATCCGCCCGCCGCCGATGGAGCTGGCCTGCATCTTCATCTTCCTGCCGGACTCGCCGGTAAGCGCCAGCTTCACGCTGTTGGGATGGGCGTCCCGCAGATCAGTCTCCTCGAAGGAAAATTTCAGCCGCCGCCGTCCGGCGATTTCAAAGCTGTTGGGGATGTCCAGATCGTCGGTGGCCATCCCCAGCAGTCCGGCGATGAGGGCCTTGTCCGTCCCGTGGCCCACGCCGGTCTCGGCGAAGGAGCCGTGGAGATAAACCTCCGCCTTCACCGGCTTCTCTCCCAGCAGCGTCCGGGCCATGCGGCCGATGCGCACGGCCCCTGCGGTATGGGAACTGGAGGGACCCACCATGATGGGGCCCATGATGTCGAATACGTCGATCACGACCGTGTCTCCTTTCTCCTCCGTCTCTGTCCTCTCGCGATCCGCTCAGCGCCGGACCACCCGGCTGCACCCCACGGCCATGGAGCCCGCGCCGATATGGCAGGCCACGCTCAGGGACAGCCGGTCCATATGGATCTCATAGCCGGGGAACCGGGCCTCCAGCTCTCCCTTCCACTCCTGGGCCTCCTCATCGGTGCAGGTGTAGGCGGCGGCAAGATGAATCTCCTGACCGGCAAAGCGCTGGGCAATGTCCCGCTCCATGGCGTCCAGCATGATCTTTTTCGCGCTCTTCCAGCCCCGCGCCTTGGCGAAAGCGTCCAGCTTCGCCCCCTGGATGGTCAAAACCGGCTTGATGTTCAGCACAGTGCCGATAGCGGCTCCGGCGGCGGTGACCCGCCCACCCTTTTTCAGATATTTCAAGGTGTCCACCGTGATGTAAATGCTGGACTCCAGCCGCTCCCGCACCAGCACGTCATGAATGGCCTGCCCGTCCATACCGGCCCGGGCCATCTCCAGAGCGTCCAGGACGCTCTGCCGCTGGGTGATGGAAATACGCTGGTTGTCCACCACGAAAACCCGCCCCCGGTAGTCGGAGGAGAGCATCAGCGCCGTCTCGCAGGAGGCGGACAGTCCGCTGGACATGGGGATATAGACCACCTGGTCATACTCCTCCAGCAGCTGGTCCCAGAGGTCGGTGACATCCCCCGGGGAGGGCTGGGAGGTGGAGATGTCCGCGTCCTCCGCCAGACGGCGGTAGAACGCCTCCTGGGTGAGGGTCACGTCCTCGAAAAACAGTTCCTCGTTGATGTAGAAGGGCATGGGCAGCACCCGGATGCCCAGCGCCTGGGCCTCCGCCTGGGTGATGCCGCTGTTGCTGTCGGTTGCGATGGCTACTTTTTTCATGAAAAAACTCCTCTTGACCGCAGTGGCGGTTTTTTTGATCAATTCCGGCACACCGGAGACGCGCTTCAGCGCGGCTCCAGCGCGGTGTGCAGTTTATCGGTGATGGCGCCCTGGAATAGGGGGGTGGAGTGCCCGTGGAGGGTCTCCAGTCCTCCGGCGGCCATCCGGGGGTCGATCTGCCCGCCCATGAAGAGGTCGATGTCCAGGATGAACTTCACCTCCGGGTCCTGGGGGGCGTTGGGAGCGTTCTGCTTGACCATGCCGGGACCGGCGTGGACCTTGGCCCGGCAGGTGCTGTCCAGGCCCATCTCCACATCCACGGAGCATTTCCGGGTGGTGGTCTCGTCCACGTCCTCCTCGGCCAGGACCCCCAGGTAGGGCGCGGCGATCAGCTCCCGCCAGGGCTCCCCTTCCAGCTCCAGGGTCCGGCGGGAAAAGATATTCACATACCGCAGCCCGATGCGCTCAAAAAAGGCGGGCTGATAGATCTTGATGAACTGAGCCAAGGGCAGGTCGAAGCGCTGGCCAAAGCCCTCCCAGCCGGGATAGGCCACGGTGCTCAGGGAAATGAAACCCTGGGTCAGGTTCAGCTTCCAGTGCCCGTCGGCGGAGATGAAGCTGTGGTTCACCACCGGCCGGGGGGCCTCCGTCCGCGCGCCGGGGGCGGAGGGAGGGGCCGGGGGCTGCTCCTGCTTGACGGCGTACCGGGGGAACATGCCCCGGACCGCCTCCTGGAAGTCTACGGGCTCCCGGGAGCCGATGGACAAAATGGCGGGAAAGCGGAGCTGGCAGATGACTTCGGCCAGCTGGGGCTTATCATAATGGACGCGGGGATGGTCGGAATAGAGCATGGGACATCCTCCTCACAGACGTTTTTCCCTATTGTATCCCGTAGAGAAGAAAAAGTCAAACAAAATTGCCCTCCAGTCCTTTGACTGGAGGGCAATTTTCGCAGCGTGCTTCCGCTGAGGGCCTGTATTCATAGACGGGGATGCCGGATGGGCAGGGGATCTTGCCTGCCTGCAGGGCAAAAAATATCCGGAATACTTGACGTATTTCAATATTTTTTTACGCGGCAGGGCGGTAAAAGACCCGGCCGGACGGCGTTCATCACCTATGAACGCAGGTCCTTACTTATAGAACCGGTGACAGCCGATGGTCATATGATAGGTACGGTTGGCACGCACCCACTTTCCCTGGGACAGGGCGGGGTTGAAAAAGTAGAGGCTCTCCCCCGCCGCGTCCACGCCGGCCATCACCAGGCGGGCCGCCAGGACGCTCTGCTCCGTGGGCTCGTTGTAGATGGTCCGGTTGGAGACCGGCTCAAACTGGACGCCGTTCTTCTTGTCGAAGACCACGCCCTTTACCGTGTCGGGGAACTCGTCCGAGGCCACACGGTTGCAGATCACGTTGCCGACGGCGATCTGGCCCACCAGGCTCTCCCCGCGGCTCTCGGCGCTGATGATCCGGCTGAGCCAGTAGAAGTCTTCCTCCGTCCAGCTCCGCTCCGTCCCGTCACGCACCGTCACGGGGCTGTCCCAATCCACGAACTCCACCTCCGCGCCCAGCAGGTTGGCCACGCTGCGCAGAGGTACGTATGTACGCTCCGTCCGCAGCAGGGTCCCGCTGCTCATCCCGTAGAGATATCCGTCGGCCAGCACATAATCGCGCCGGGCGGGCACGTCCAGGGTGAACAGGTCCGTCTGCGCCGAGGCGGTGCGGGCGTCGTG
The DNA here is from genome assembly GCA_910579485.1 of uncultured Oscillospiraceae bacterium. Classification (GTDB taxonomy): domain Bacteria; phylum Bacillota; class Clostridia; order Oscillospirales; family Oscillospiraceae; genus Pelethomonas. The sequence continues at coordinate 20,913 of CAJTVO010000049.1, forward strand.
GTCCCACTGGGTCTCCCATCCGCCCAAATGCTCCAGGAAGGGCGTGAGCTGAACGTAGGTCACGCCCTCCTCCACAAAGGCCGGGACCGGACTGCCCTCCACCGTTACCGTAATGTCCGCCGCCTGGGCTGTGGAACCCAGCAGCAGGCCCGCCAGAAGCAGGCCCAGTATTCGATTTCCTTTCATGCCGCAGCTTGCTCCTTTCTTCTTGAATGTTCTGACGGCATCATACTCTCTCAGCGGCGGAGCCGCCGGGCCGTATTCTGCGGCCCGATAAAAGAACCTCTTTCTTTTATTGAAGATCAGTATAAAAAACGGGGGCCGTCCTCCCCTACGACAGTATACCGGAGAGTTCCCCCCGGGGCAAGGTGTAAATCCTGGTAATTTCCCCCCGGAGGAAGGAAATCTCCAGCAATTTTTCCCAAAAGCCTTGAAAAATCGGGCGATCCATGGTATTCTGACGCTACATGCTGAAGAAGAGAGGTGCGCATTTATGATCTACACCATCACGACCAACCCCTCCCTGGACTATACGGTGGAGGCGGAGCTGCTCCCTGGACAGATCAACCGCGCCGAGAGCGAGGCCATCTATCCCGGCGGCAAGGGGATCAATGTCTCCCTCTTCCTCCAGCGCCTTGGTGAGGAGACCCGCGCCCTGGGGTTCGCCGCAGGACGCATCGGCCAGACCATCCGGGACCTGCTGGACGATCTGGGCTGTCCCCACACGCTGCTGGAGCTGGGCGGCGGCGGACAGAGCCGCATCAACGTGAAGATCTGCGGCTCCACGGAGACGGCGGTCAACGGGCGGGGGCCGGAGCTGGGCGCAAAGGATCTGGTGCGCCTGCTGGAACTGCTGCAGGACGTGCGGCGGGAGGACGCGGTGGTGATCTCCGGCTGGGCTCAGAACATCTCCTTTTATGTCTCCATCCTGCAGCAGCTGGAGGACACCGGCTGCATGACGGTGCTGGACTGCAGCGGCGAGGCCCTGTGGCAGTGCCTGGGGTGCCACCCTTTCCTCATCAAGCCCAATCTGACGGAACTGGGCGCCCTGTTCGGCGTGGAGGACCTGGAGTACGCCGAGAGCGTGGAGCTGGCCCATCAGCTCCAGCTGGAGGGGGCCCGCAACGTGATGGTCTCCATGGGGAACGAGGGCGCGTTCCTGCTGACCGAGAGCCGGGAGCTGTACGTCGCCGCCGCCTGCCACGGCCAGACAGTCAGCACGGTGGGCTCCGGGGACTCCCTGGTGGCCGGGTTTTTGACGGGACTGCGTCAGACCGGCGATTTCGGCAAGGCCCTGCAAATGGGCGTGGCCGCGGGATGCGCCACGGCCTTCAGCGGATGGCTGGGGACCAAGGAGCTGACCATGGAGCTGCTGGGGCAGATCAATGTGGAGAAACGCCTGCTGTAAAAGGGGCGCAAAGCGGCGCGCCGTTCCAGATCAGGAA
>CAJTVO010000050.1:0-20083 GCA_910579485.1 uncultured Oscillospiraceae bacterium
CATTTTGGGAAACTCCATGAGAGCATTGGATTTCAGTGACAGCATTAACAGTATAAAATGTCCTACTCTTTTGATTTGCGGGAAAAAAGATAGCGCCAACATTAAATCTGCGTATTATTTCCACCAAAATATTCAAAATGCAAAATTAGAAATCATCGAAAACACCGGACACGTTGTAAATGAAGAAAATCCTCTACTTTTAGCCCAAATATTAAACAAATATTATAACGAAACAAAATGAAGCCTACTACATTTATAGAATTGAGAGATAAAAATTCCAGTTTATAGGGGATTTCATCTTTTGGGTGAAATCCCCCCTTGACAAATCTTCTCTTGAAAAAGCCGCCTGACCACGGTCGGCTTTATTCCTCCTCCCGCCCATAAAGTCAGGCGTCATATCCGGAAATCGGAGGATAACAAAAAGCGGGACCCGCAAAGTTCTCTGCGGGTCCCGCTTTTTCGTGCTGGAGTTGATAATCAATTATTGATAAGCTTATCCTCGTCGGACCAGCTATACAGCTTCCGGATATCCGCACCCACGATCTCGGCGGGGTGCTCGGACGCCTTCTTCCGCATGGCGTTGAAATGCACCTGGGCTCCGGCATCGGACATATCCAGCAGGAAGTCCTTGGCAAAGGTGCCGTCCTGGATGTCGGACAGGATCTTCTTCATGGCCTTCTTGGTGTCCTCGGTGATGATCTTGGGGCCGGTGATATAGTCGCCGTACTCGGCGGTGTTGGAGATGGAATACCGCATCCCGGCAAAGCCGCTCTGGTAGATCAGATCAACGATCAGCTTCATCTCGTGGATGCACTCAAAATAGGCGTTCCGGGGATCGTACCCCGCCTCCACCAGCGTCTCGAAGCCCGCCTGCATCAGCGCGCACACGCCGCCGCAGAGGACCGCCTGCTCGCCGAAGAGGTCGGTTTCCGTCTCCGTGCGGAAGGTGGTCTCCAGCACCCCCGCTCTCGCCCCGCCGATGCCCAGAGCGTAGGCCAGGCCGATGTCCCAGGCGTCGCCGGTGGCGTCCTGCTCCACGGCGATGAGGCAGGGCACGCCCTTGCCAGCCTGGTACTCGCTGCGCACCGTGTGGCCGGGGCCCTTGGGGGCGATCATGATGACGTTGACGTTCTTGGGGGGCTTGATGCAGCCGAAGTGGATGTTGAACCCGTGAGCGAAGGCCAAGGTCTTGCCCTCGGTGAGGTTGGGCTCGATGGACTCCTTGTAGAGCTTGGCCTGCTTCTCGTCGTTGATGAGGATCATGATGACGTCGGCGGCCTTGGCGGCATCGGCGGCGGTCATGACGGTGAGCCCCTGGCTCTCGGCCCTGGCCCAGCTCTTGCTGCCCTCGTAGAGGCCCACGATGACCTTCACGCCGCTGTCCTTCAGGTTCAGGGCGTGGGCGTGGCCCTGGGAGCCGTAGCCGATGATGGCCACCGTCTTGTTGGCCAGCTTCTGAAGATCGCAGTCCTGCTGATAGAAAATTCTTGCCATGATGTGTTACCTCACTTTTAAAATATGATTTTATTGCTTCAAATACCGCTTTTCAGACAAAAGCAGAAATTATTTCTCCGCCTGCATATCGGAAAGGATCATGTGGACCGCCTCGTCCAGAGACACTTCCGCGCCGATAGACTTTTCAGGGATCAGGCCGATATGATCGCGGTCCCGCCACCATCGCCGCATTTCTTTTTCTCCAAATGAAAAACGGTTCTTCTTTGTCGCGTGACGCCGCAGGGTTTCTTCAAAAGGCAGATCATAGTAGTACGCATAAATTTCTTTTCCGAACAAGGCCGCCGCAGTCTCAAACAGCGGCCGGTACCAATCCGCATACAATATCCCTTCCAGGATCACCACTGCATGATGCTCGTGACCGTAGCGCAGCAGATGGATCAAAAGCGGGATCGCCGGCGTGTCCTCGCCGTCACGCGCCCACAGCATTTCCCGGCGGACCGTATCCTGGGCTATCATGAGCGTATTCCGGCCAAGCTCTCGTTGAAGGGCCTTGGCCGCGCTGCTTTTGCCGCTTCCCGAATTGCCCCTCAAAACGATCAGTTTGCTCACAGGTTCGTCACTTTCCGGATGGTATCCGCGCCCCGCTCCAGGGACACGACGCCCGTGCGGCAGATCTCCAGAATTTCATAGTCCCGCATGAGATCGATAAAGTCGTCGATCCGCCTGCTGTCGGCGGTGACCCGCAAAACGATGGACTCCCGGGTGTAATCCACCGTCTTGGCCTCAAAGGCGTCCGCCGCCGCCATGATGTCCCCCCGGCTGGCGGGTTCGTTCTTCAGCTTGATGAGCAGCAGCTCGAAGCTGACGGAGTTTTCATTGTCCAGCTCCCGGATGGAGCACACGTCCGGCAGCTTGTACAGCTGGTCCACCAGCTGCTGCTTGGTCACCCGCTCCCCGGCGAACTGGACGGTGATCCGGGAGTAGTCCGGGGACTCCGTCTCGCTGACGGTCAGGTTGTCGATGTTGAACTGCCGCCGCCGGAACATGCTGGTGACCCGGTTCAATACGCCGAACTGGTTGCGCACCAGCACGGCCACGGTATAGCGTTTCTCCATGTCAGTCACCTACCTTTGTGATCATGTCGTCCATGCTCCCGCCGGGGGGCAGCATGGGCAGGACGAACTCGTCCTCCCCGATGAGGCAGTCAATGAGATACGGCCCCTCGTACCCGAAGGCCCGCCCCAGGGCCTCGTCCAGCCCATCCAGCGTGTCCACCCGCTCGGCCTTCGCGCCGAAGGCCTCCGCCAGCTTCACGAAGTCCGTCTGCCGCTCCAGGATGGTGTTGGAGTAGTGCTTCTCAAAAAACAGCGTCTGCCACTGCCGCACCATGCCCAGCACACCGTTGTTGAGCAGGAGGATGGTCAGGGGCACCCGGTTCGTCACGGCGGTAGCCAGCTCGTTGAGGTTCATGCCGAAGCTGCCGTCCCCGGTGACCAGCACGGCGTGCTCCCCGGTAGCCATCTGGGCCCCCATGGCCGCGCCCATGCCGAAGCCCATGGTGCCCAGCCCGCCGCTGGAGATGAACCGCCGGGGCTTCCGGAAGGACAGGGTCTGGGCGGCCCACATCTGATGCTGGCCAACGTCGGTAGCGACCGGAGTCGCCTCCGTCAGATGCCTGTCCAGAGTCAGCAGGGCGTTCCGGGGGGTGAGGCCCGTCCGGACGTCCCGGCTCTCGGCCTCCGTGTTCCGGAAGCCCTCCAGGGTGCCCCTCCACTCCGGATGCTCCGCCGGAGAGACCAGCTCCACCAGCCTTTGCAGGGTCAGCTTCACGTCTCCCCGCATCCCGCACGCCGCCGCCACGTTCTTGGACAGCTCCGAGCCGTCCACGTCGATCTGCACCAGCTTTGCCCCCTTGGCGAACTTGGTCCGGTCGCCGGTGACCCGGTCGTTGAACCGCGTCCCCAGGGCGATGATGCAGTCAGACCGGTGCATGGCGGTGGAGCAGGCGTAGTGCCCGTGCATCCCCTGCATCCCCAGAAACCGGGGGTGGTCCGTGGGGATGCCGGATACGCCCATGAGGGAGCATCCGATGGGGGCGTCGATCTTCTCCGCCAGCGCCAGCAGCTCCTCCTGCGCTCCGCTGGCGATAAGCCCGCCGCCAAAATAGAGAAAGGGCCGGTGGGCGGCGTTGATGCACTCCGCCGCCTCCCTGACGCGCTCCTCCTTGGCGGGATGGGGCGGATCAGGGACAACGGGCGGCTGGGGCTCGTAGTCGTACATGGCGATCTGGATGTCCTTGGGCACGTCCACCAGCACCGGGCCGGGACGGCCGGAGACCGCCAGCCGGAAGGCCTCCCGGATGGTGTCCGCCAGGTCCTCGATCTCGCCCACGAAGTAGTTGTGCTTGGTGATGGGCAGGGTAATGCCGGTAATATCGATCTCCTGAAAGGAGTCGGTACCGATCTGGTTGTTGGGGACGTTGCCGGTGATGGCCACCATGGGGATGGAGTCCAGGAAGGCGGTGGCGATGCCGGTGACCAGATTGGTGGCGCCGGGGCCGGAGGTAGCGATGACCACGCCGGGCTTCCCGGTGGCCCTGGCCCAGCCGTCGGCGGCGTGGGCGGCCCCCTGCTCGTGGGCGGTGAGGACGTGCCGCAGCTCGTCCCGGTGTTTATAGAGGGCGTCGTAGATATGGATCACCTGTCCGCCGGGGTAGCCGAAGACGGTGGTGACGCCCTGCTCCAGCAGGGTCCGGACAACGATGTCTGCGCCGGTCAATTTCACGTTTCATCATCCTTTCTCGGGGTAAAAAAATAAGACCCCGCCTCTTTTTCTGCAAAGAGACAGGATCATCGTTCCTAATGATCTTGCGGTACCACTCTTCTTGCCGCCGGAGGCGGCCTCTCAGCGTGACTGACATCACACCCCAGGGTAACGGTCGGGTACCGTCCGTCCTACTGAAGGCGCTTGCCCTGTTCAGACCGGCCGCTCCGGGGCGACTGACGCGAAACGTCCCTCTGCCGGCTCACACCAGCCGCCGGCTCTCTGGGTCGGGAACAGCTCCGCTTTTTCCCCATCAGTGCGTTTGTTTTATGGCGCAAGGGTTTGTTTTTATATTGCTTTTGGATAGAAGTATTATAGCATGGATTTGGGATTTGTCAAGGAAGAATCGCAAAGCGGCAGGGAAATCCATTTTGAGAAAATAACGCCGCGCCCTACAGACGCAAAATTGATTTTCCTGACAAAGCGGCCCCCGGCTTTCTTGCCGGGGGCCGCCAAAACGTCTTCAAGCTCAGGGAAGCAGGTTGATCGGGTTGGTCCGCTCGCCGTTAACACGGACCTCGAAGTGACAGTGGTTGCCGGTGCTCCGGCCGGTGGAGCCCATCTCCGCGATGTGCTGGCCCTTGAAGACCTTGTCGCCCACGCTGACCAGGAGGCTGCTGTTGTGGCCGTAGTAGGTGACGTAGCCGTTCTGGTGGTCGATCTGGACCAGGTAGCCATAGCCGCTCATCCAGCCCGCGTAGCACACCACGCCGCCGTCGGCGGCCACGATGTCGGTACCGTAGGAATTGGCGATGTCGATGCCGCCGTGGAAGGAGGACCCTCCGAAGATGTTGCGGTAGCCGTACTTGGAGGTGATGGACCCGCTGGTGGGCCAGCGGAAGGAACCGGTGGGCGCCCAGCTGGGACGCTCCAGGGTGCCGCGGGCCTGGACCTCGGTGACCGGCTCGGTAATGGTGGTCTGGGACTCAATGACGCGCTCCACTTCGTCTACGCCCTCGTAGGTGACACGGGCCACGGTGTCGGCGGTGCCGTAGGCGCCCTTGGTGATGATCCGGGTGTCACCCTCCCACATGGTGTTGTCATCCACGTATTCGATCTCATAGGGGATGTCGGCCACATAGTATTCCATCTGGGTAGCGCGGACGGTGAGATAGGGGACCTGCTGGCTGGTGACCAGAACGTCGCCGATCTGAAGCTTGTCAATATCATAGCCGGGATTCATGCGCAGCAGATCCTGGCTGGTCATGTTGTGGTCCTCGGCGATGACGGACCAGCAGTCCCCGGCCTCCACGGTGTAGGTCTGCTCTCCGGCCTTGACACTGTTGAGCAGCAGGGCCACGTCCGCCAGATTGGTAAAGTCCTCCAGGGGCAGGTCGCACTCCCGGATCTCCCACTCCTCCACAAAGTCGATGGACACGGTGTTCTCATTGCGGTAGGGAGTAGCTACCTGGGCCATGAGCTCATCCAGCGCGCCCTCGGTCTGGGTAGCGCCGATAAAATCTCCGTTGACATACAGGGCGTAGCCATGCTCCACCACCCGCAGGGACTGGCTGAGGGCCTCCTCCAGGTCGGCCTCCTCCACCAGAGCGCCGCGATAGGCCACGCCGGTGGTATAGGACAGGCTCTCCGGAGACAGGCTGTAGCGGCTGCCCAGTTTCTGGGAGATGGAGGACTCTACGTTCTTCACGGCTGCCTGGGCCTCCGCCTCGCTGGCTACAGTGCCCAGCTCCCTCCCCTCAAAGGAGAGGGTGGTGGCAGTGGTGTAAAGCACCCGGTTTGCGGCAAAGATGGTCAGCAACAGACTGGCGGCAATGAACACCGCCGACTGGATGAAGCGGTGATCGTTCCCCGCCTGCCTCGTCTTGATCTTGAGGGCCAGGGTGGAAAAGAAGGAGCGGACCTGATAGGCGGCGCCGTGAACCTTCTGCCGCAGCAGAGGCATGCTGCCCGCCAGCAGCAGCTGGAACTGGCGGGAGGCGCTGTTGGACTCCGGAAACCGGCGGTTGATCCGGCCAACGGGAGCCCTGAACGCTCTGGCAGGCTGGGGTGCAATATGTTTTGCCTTAATGGCAGCGGCTTTTGCCGGTGCTTCCTTGGAAGGGGCTTTTTTATCAACTCTTTTTTTTGCGTTCTTCTGGACCATTACAAGAATCCTCCGATAGTTACAAAGCGGTGCGAAGGGTTACAAATAGTTACAGCCTCTATTTTAACGTATTTTTCCTGATTCGTCAAGCCCTTATTTACGAATGGCAGGGAAATCAATTTTGCGTCTGTAGGGCGCGACGACCCCGGCGCGCCCTGCAAACGCGGTGTCATTTTCTCAAAATTGAGTTCCCTGTACGAATGGTTTTCCGTGTGGTCGCCGGGTAACAAGCCATCCCCGAGGCCTCAAAAAACACTTGACAAGTAAACTTGGCAGTGCTATCATGAGGTCTGACAAGTTTACTTGTCAAAAGGAGGTCTATTATGAACAAAAAAAGGAGGTCTATTATGAACAAAGACGATATCCTGGCGAAGAGCCGGGCGGAAAATGCCGCCGCCTATATGGACGAGCGCGAGCGGGGCCTGCGCCTGCGGGAGGACTCTGCCGCCTTTGGCTTCGGCCTGCTGCTGTGCCTGGCGCTGTTTGCCGTCAAGGTCCTCCGGGGCCAGAACGCTTCGGACATTCTGGCCCTGGTGACAGGAATGAGCGCGGCAGGTTTTATCTATCGCCTGATAAAGGCAAAGAGCCGGAAGAAGTCTGATATCTTCTGGGCATCCCTCTGCACCCTGCTGACGCTGTTTTTTCTGTACCGCTTTTTCGTGGGAGCGCCGTGATGGACGACAAGCTGATCCTGAAAAACCGCCTCAGGGAAGCCCGGACGGAGCGGGACCTCTCTCAATCCGCCCTGGCGGAGCTGATAGGCGTGAGCCGCAATACCATCAGCTCCATTGAGACCGGGCAGTTCAATCCCACCGCCAAGCTGGCCCTGGTGCTGTGCATCGCCCTGGACAAAAAATTTGAGGAGCTTTTCTACTTCTGAAAAGCGGAAAAGAGGCAGCACATTCTGCAATGTGCTGCCTCTTGACGGTAATATCAGCCGGGGATTACTTGATCACCAGAATGGTGGAGGTCTCGTTGATATGCCCCAGATACGCCTCGCCGTTGGTGGAGAAGCCAATGCTGGGATACCGGCCGAACAGCGCACAGTAGGGCTCGACCTGATCCTCGTTCAAAATCTCCAGGGTGCGGTACAGGCAGTTGAAGTTGATCACGCCGGCGGGCGGGGTCCGGATGGCCTCGTCCAGCGCCTTCTTGGTATCGTCCACGATGTTGCCGATCTTCAGGACGTTGATCTCCGTGCCCTCCGGCAGGCCGCAGTGGAGGGTGATGCCGCCGTCCTGGATCTGGTTGAAGGTGCGCACGAAGATCTCCTCACCGGCCACGACGCCCAGGGGGTTGCACACGAAGTAGTTCTGGATCTCGTCCTGTCCGATGCCCAGGACCTCCGCGTACACCTCGCCGCAGGGACGATGGTCAAATTCATAGAGGATGCGGCTGCGCAGGTCGGACTTGGTGACCTCCAGCTTGCGCTCCGAGAAGATGTGGGCGCTCTGGGTCTTCAGCACATCGTAGCCGTTGACCGTCTTGAGGATGGCCAGCACCGCCGCACCGCTGTAGCTCCGGCCGTTGGCATAGACCAGGGACTGGCCCGCGTCCGCCGTGGAGGAGGAGCCGCCCACAAAGAGGAGGTCGGTCACCGTGCCCAGGCGGTCCATGAAGATCTCCTCCGCCTTCGCGCTGGACTCAAACAGAACCACGCCCACATAGCGCTCGTAGTTTGCAAGAATCTCTTCCACGCCGCCGAAATAGCCGTGCATCCCGTCCAGAACGTCCCGCAGGTCCGGCTCGGCGCCGATGTTCTCCACGACCCGCACGCAGACGTCCTCAACGCTGCCGGCATCCATGGCCATGATGCTCACGGAGCCGCTGGTATAGCCGTCGTTGCAATACTCGCTGTGAGAGGAGGAGCCGATGATTTCGGTGCCGGGAAAGGCCTCCTTCAGGGCAGCTTCCGGGCTTTCATAGGTGCTGGAGGCGAAGAACAGCAGCAGCTTCGGCTGAAACTCCGCCAGGGCCTCCCTGGCCTGCCGGGCCACGTCCCGGCTGTCCGTTCCCTTGATGGAAAGTGTTTTAATTGCCAATGTTTATCCCGCCTTTACTATTAATTTTCAGATACGTCAAACGATAACGCCAAACTCTCTGGCAATTTCCCGGACCTTCTGCATGGTAGCCGGATCATCGGGAGATATCGCCGTGAACTTATCCACAGCGATTCCCTTCAAGTACATCTTGGTCCGTATGGAGTTTGCAATGACAACGTTCCCCTTGGCCTTCTGTGTAATTACGGTCTGGATCATATTATAGATCTGCCCTGCCAATCGATTCACCCTTTCTCACAAAAATAAGATTCCTGCACGCGCAAAAAATCTTTTCCTTATCTTACCATATATATCCGCCATTGACAATCGCTTTTTCATCCACGTCCCGCTTATATTTTTTTATATTTTTCACCCGCGCGCCCGGCGGAGGCAGCAGAGGAGGAGCGCCCCGGCAGCCGGCACGCTCCTCGCCTGTTTACGCTGTTTACAGATTCATCTCCGGATTGTCGGTGCGCTCCAGCAGGTAGTCCACGGAAATATGGAAGTAGTCCGCGATCCGTACCAGCTCCGCGATCCCCGGCTCCCGCTCTCCGGTCTCGTACCGGCTGACGGTGTTCTGCGTCAGGTTCAGGTCCATTGCCAGCTTCAGCTGTGTGATGCGCCGTGACCTGCGCAGCTCCTTGAGTCTCAATAAAATCACCCTTGACAATATTATCCCACTATGGTATATTTGAAATATCCCGTTTTGGTATATGTCAATCCTCCGAGAACACGACCTCCAGCTCCGGGTTGGCCCGTCCGGCATCCTCCAGAGTCCGGCACAGTGCGCCGCCGTATTCTCCCAGCCCGTCCAGCAGCGCCTCCCGGTGCCGCACCAGCAGCCGCACGGGACCTGTCCGCTCGGTGAGCAGGTCATACAGGGCGTCCAGGTTCCGCCCGTAATAGCCGGGGAAGGCCAGGCGCTCCGCCAGATGCTGGTGGGCCGCCGGGCGGTCCGGCATCTGACTGCCGTCAATGACGATGGTCTCCATCCCTATTCCTCCCCGTACAGCAGGGTAAAGGTTTCGTAGTGGTCCTCGGTGTAGTAGATCCGTCCGTCATCGGAGTAGACCAGGCGCTTGGCCCCCCGGCTGTCCTGGCCGATGGTGTCGATGTCGCACTCGTGGTACTTCCCATCGGGCAGGACGCCCTCCCGGTTGCCGAACTTGTCCCCGCCGATGGCGCAGCCGGGAGCGTATTTTTCCACCGAGCCGCCGGACCAGCCCAGGTCCCGGGCCTCGTTCTTGGTGATGTAGTTCTCCGGCAGACGGCCGTATGTGTAAAGGTAGAGGGAGACGTCCTCCGCGCTGTTGTAGGTGCCGTCCTCATCCAGGGCGGCGGGGTCCTCGTAGAGCTGCCTGTCACCGGCGGTAGTGCCGGGGTCTTCCTCGGAGGCGCCGGGGAGGGAGGCTGCCGCGCCATCCTCCCCGTCTCCGGCGGTATCGAGGCCGTCCGTCCCGACAACGGCGTCATGGGCCGGACCGTCGTCCTCCATATAGAGCCCCGGGGCGCCGTCCACGCCGTCCACTGGTTCTAAAAGCTCCATCCCGCAGCCCGTCAGGAGCAGGGACAGCGCCAGGGCGGCGACGCCCGCCCAATATGATCGCTTTTTCATCATGTTTTCCGTTCCTTCTTTCATTTTAATCCTTCCGCCTCCTCGGACAGGGCTCCGGCGTCCTCGATCTCCAGTCCGCCGGTGAGCTCGTCCAGGTGGCTTCCCCCGTAGTCCCGCAGCGCGCCGGGGGAGATGCGGAAGTAGTTCTTGAAATGCACATAGAAATTGTTCAATTGGCTGTAGCCCACCATGCTGGCCACCACGGATATCTTCTCCTGGGAGTTCTCGATGAGCCGCCGGGCCTGGATCATCCGGTAGGCGGTGAGGTAGGCGGAGAACTTCATCCCGGTGTCCTGGAGGAAGACCCGGCCGATGTACTTGCTGCTCATATTCAGCATCTCCGCGATGCCGGTCAGGGAAAGCCCCCGGCGGTAGTTGCTCTTCACGATCAGGATGATCTTGTTGGTGATTCGGGAGAGCTTCCCGTACTCCGTGTGGAGCACCGGATCCACCCCCGTCTGGACCGCCGGACGCTCCGGCAGGGCCCCCCCCAGCTCCCGGACCACGGCCCGCTCCAGAAAGGATCGCAGCTCGCTGGTGTCCAGGGGCTTGAGCAGATAGTCCCGGGCCCCGGCCCGCATGGACTGCTGCACCCACTGGAAGTCCTCCTTGTCACCCATGGTGCAGAACACGGTCTCCAGTCCCGTTTCCCGCAGATGCCTGACCAGCTCGTAGCCCTGGCGGTCCCCCAGCTCCAGCTCCACCAGGGCAATGTGGGGCTGGAAATCCACGGCCCGGCTGATGGCCTCCTCATAGGAATTGGCGGTCAGGATGCCTGAGACGCCGTATTGGCTCCAGTCCAGCAAATAGGGGATGTTCTCGCAGATCCCCCGGTCGGGGTCCACGATCATCAATCGGTACCTCACGGGACTCACCTCCTCGTCGAGACAGGCGGACCAGCCCGGAGGGCCAGTCCGCCTGTGCAGCATGTCCGCTATGCAGTTTCATTATCCTTCTGCCGGCCTTCCTTCTGCAAGTATTTATAAGATTAAATATAGTATGAAAAGGATGTAATCCATCAATTACACACTGGAAAGTGTGGTTTATGCAGTTGAGCTTCCTTTCCCGCCATGCTACTTTAATCTCAGTTGATTGATCTCTCTTAAGGATTCGGAAAAAAGGAGTTGATGATATGCCCTGCTTTGGCGCTCTGGAGGCGGGCGGCACAAAGATGGTGTGCGCCATCGGTAATGAAGACGGAAAGATCCTGGAGCGGATCAGCCTGCCCACCCGGACTCCGGAAAACACCATGCCGGAGATGCTGTCGTTTTTTCAGGGGAAGGAGCTGGCCGGCATCGGGATCGGCTGCTTCGGCCCGGTAGACCTGGACCGGAGCTCTCCCACCTACGGCTCGATTCTATCCACCCCCAAGCTGAGCTGGCGGAACTTTCCCATCGTCCAGCGCTTCGAAAAGGCCCTAGGCGTCCCCGTGGGCTTCGATACCGACGTGAACGCCGCCGCCCTGGGGGAAGCCGTCTGGGGCTGCACCCGGGACGTGTCCACCAGCATCTATATCACGGTGGGCACCGGCGTAGGCATGGGCGTCATTATCAATGGTAAGCCCCACCACGGCATGATGCACCCGGAGGCGGGCCACATCTTCATGGACCGCCGCCCCGACGATCCCCTGGAGCAGGGGGTGTGCCCCTACCACGGCAACTGCCTGGAGGGCCTGGCCAGCGGTCCCGCCATCGAGCGCCGCTGGGGCCGGAAGGCCCAGGAGCTGTCGTCCTGCGACGCGGTGTGGGAGCTGGAGTCCTACTATATCGCCCTGGCGGTGTGCGACTATATCATGATCCTCTCCCCGGAGCGGATCATCCTGGGAGGCGGCGTGATGCACCAGCCCCAGATGCTCCCCCTGGTGCGCCGGGAGGTCCACCGCCAGCTCCACGGCTATCTCCAGGGCAAGGGCCTGGACGATCTGGACAACTACATCGTCCCCGTGAGCCTGGGAGACAACCAGGGCGTCATGGGCGCGGTCAAGCTGGCCATGGACGCCTGCGCGGAGCGGGGCGGCCGGTAAGCAGGAACCGCATCCAATCAAATTTTCAGGACCGCGCAGGAGGATATCTTCCTGCGCGGTCCTTTCCCATAGCTTTCGGCAGCGGTAATATGTACTTTTTGGAAAAAAGCCGGACTATAGATTGGCGAAAACATCCACCTGATGCCGCAGTTCGCCGACGATCTCCTGATTGGTATCCATACCGGCGGTGATGCCCGCCATATCTCCCGCCAGGCCGCGGGTGCTGCTGGTAACGCCGGTAACGCCGGTGACGGCGTTATCCACCGCGCCGGAGATGGCGGAGATGGAGGCGGCGACCTCCGCCATGGCCGTCCGCAGGCGGTCGGCCTGTTGATTGAAGCTCTCCATGGAATGCTCGATGTACGCGGCGTCGCTCTGATACTGCTGCCCGGACTGGACGGAGCGCTCCAGCTGCGTCAGGATGGCCTTCCCCAGGTAGTCCGCCAGCTCCTGAGCGCTGTTGGAGAGATAGTTCACCGCGCCGGTAACCTCGTCGCTGACCTCCTGGATATGGTTGGCGGTCTCCGCGCAGGAGTCGGCCAGGCGGCGGATCTCCTGGGCCACCACCGCAAAGCCCTTCCCCGCCGTTCCGGCCCGGGTGGCCTCGATGGAGGCGTTGATGGCGATCAGGTCCGTGGAGGAGGAGATGGACAGGATGTCCTTGGTCAGGGTCCCGATCCGGTCCACGCTCCGGCTCTGGCGGATGGCCTGGTTGAGCAGCTCCAGGATCTGCTCCGTCTTGAGCCGGACCTCTTCCATCTCCTGACGGGCGGAGCGCTCCATCTGTTCCGCCCGGCCCCGCATCTCGCCGGAGTAGGCGGTGATGGCGGCGCACTCCTCCGCCATGCTCACGGCATCGCTCTGGGTGCCGGAGGCGCTGGCGGTGATGGCGGCGGTGTTTCCGGCGATCTCCTCCAGGGCGGCGGAGAGCTGCTCGGTCAGGCCGGAGAGGGCCTGGGCGCTGCCGCTGGAGGTACGGGTCCGCCTGCGGACCTCGCCTACCACGCCGCTGATGCGCTGGGAGCTGTCCTGGAGGGTGCCCATCGCGCCCCGGATCGGCGCGATGACATGCTTCCGGATGATCCGCAGGGCCGCCCACACCAGGAACACGCTTATGATCAGGGTCACGGCGCTGGTGATGAGGGAAACGATATAGACCCGCGCAAGGCGGCCCCGGGCCGCTTCCGCCTGGGCGCTGACGGAGGCAGAGAGGGCGTCGAGGCCCTCCTCCGCGGCGCCGCTGGTGATGGCCACATCCCCGTTGGCGACGGCGTAGGCCGCCTGGGTCCTGCTGTCGGCGCTGGCGCAGACCAGGTCGATCAGGGCGTGCTTGAAGGCGTCGTAGTCCTCCAGCAGGGCGCGGTAGACCGCGCGGTCCTCCTGGGAGATAAAGGGCTCATACTCCGCCAGCTTTTCGTCCAGGGCCGCCTCCTCCGCCTTGATCTCCTGGACCAGCTCGATCATCGTGGCATGGTCCGCCGCCACGATGTGGCTGAGGGCCAGCCGGTGGATGTTCATGACGGAGCGCCGGATGTCCTCCAGCCGGGCCTCGCTGACCATATACTCGTCTACGATGGTCCCCGCGTTTCTGTGGACGTTGTTGATGCCGACAGCCGCCAGGACGTTGGACAGCAGGGTGATCAGCCCCAGAAAAAGGATGGGCATGATGAGCCGCTGCTGCAATGTAAGCTTGCTTTTCATATGTTTCCTCCCTCAAAACTGCGTTCGGCAGGCGGCGCGCGCTAACGCGCCGTCACGCCCTCCACCATGCGGTCCAGCTGGGACTGGAGAGACGCGCCGGAGGGACCGCCCTACCAGGCAGGCCCCGGCGAATTCCGCCACCGGGTCCCAGAATTTTCCGCCGATCCGCTGGAGCTGGGAAAATTCCGACTGCGCCAGCAGCGCCGCGATGGCCGGGGAGGCCTGGACCTCCGGGGAGCTGGCGGCCTGGATGTTGGAGGGGCCCTGGCCCCGCAGCTGGAAGCGAAGGCGCTGGTTCTCCTCGCTGGTGATCCACTGGGCCAGGCGCGCCGCCCACTCCGGGGACTGGGAGTATGCGTTCACGCCGATCAGCTTGCAGCCCGAGAAGGAGGCCATCTGCACCGGCTTGCCCTTGCAGGTATACGAAGGGAGCTTGGCGGCGCCGGCGTTCGCGCCCCACGCCTCCTGGATGGCCACCGCGTTCCATACGCCGCTGACGCCGGCGATGACCGTGCCGTCCCGCACGCCCGCCATGAACTCCTCGTCCGTCCGGCTGGCAAAGCCCGGACTGGCGCCGATGGACCGCATGGACCGGGCCACGTCCACACCGGAAATGGGGCCGTCCGTGCTGTTCCAGGTGCAGTAGTTGGTGAGGCCGTCGTCATTGAGCCCCACCTCCAGGCCGGTGTTGCCGAAAAAGGCGTAGACATACCAGGCGGAGGTCCAGTCCATGGTCACCAGCCGCTGGGCCTCCGCCGCGATCTCCAGCATCCGGTCCAAGCTCTGCACGTCCTCCTCGCTGAAATAGGCCTTGTTGTAATACAGGAAGTACCCGTTGTCTGCCGTCAGGGGATACGCATACAGCGTGCTTCCCACGCTGGCGGCCTCCACCGCCGCGGAGAGGTTCGCTGCGCGGATCCCCTCCGGGTCCTCGATGGGGTCCAGTCCTCCGGCGGCGGCCAGGGCGGCCACCTGGTCGTCGGCAAAGGCGAAGACGTCCGCGCCGTGTTCGATATCACCCAGCAGGGCGTCCTTGCAATGGGCCTCGCTCTGGGGCTGGAAGGTGATGGAGAAGCTGGCTTCACCGGCATAATGAGACTGGAAGGAGGCAAATATCTCCTGCAGCAGGGCCTCGTCCTCCTCCGCGCCCCAGACGGTCAGGGAGACCGTCTGGCTGTCCGTCCCGCTGTCCGCCGGGGGCGGCTCTTTCTCCCCGCAGGCGGACAGAAGGACCAGCATGGTCAGAGACAGGAGCAGAGCAAAAACGTTTTTCTTCATCGTATCAGAACCTTTCCTGTTGATCTCAGCATTTTTTCACGCGCGGTCTCTCCGGCGCGGAGTCAGGGGCGGTCGGATCACTGCTTCTGGATGATGCACACGCCCATTTTGACGAACATCTCCTTGATCCCGGGGATCTTCGCCAGGGGGGCCATCCAGCTCCGCAGGGGCACCTCCCGGTAATAGGCGGGACGGATGCCTAGCTGGGCGAGGATGCCCTTGAATCTTTTCAGCGTCATTTTGTTGATATACCCGAAATACTCCCGCCCGTTCTCATCCCGGGAAATACGGAGCTCCAGCCGCTCCTTTTCATCGGGGAGGCCCTTGACCAGCTCCTTATAAGCCTTTACCAGCATGTTCTCCGTAAAGAACAGATGGACCCAGGGCATGTTGATCACGTCGCTGAGATGGGCCCCGGTTGGGTGGTAGTAGGGCGGGAAGTTGATATAGATGGCTCCCGCGGGCCGGATAAGGCGCAGGGCCTCCTTCAGGGTCCGGGCGGGGTCGGAGACGTGCTCCATGAAGTCGTTCATGATGATGGTGTCGAAGGAGCTGTCCGGAAAGGGCAGCTCGAAGGCGGAGGCGCACACGAACTGGAACCGGTCCGCGAAGCCCAGCTCCGCCGCCAGGGCGTTGGCCTCCTGCTCGTAGTGGGCGACGATCTCCACGCCGGTGACCTTCTCCGCGCCCAGGGAGCAGTAGTAGAGGCTCTTTCCGGCGGCGCCGCAGCCCATGTCCAGGACCTGCTTGCCCCGGAACATCTCCTCCGCCGTCCGGGCCTCCAGGAAGAACCGGATGGTGTCCTCGCCCTTCCGGTACTGCCATTTGGCATAGGTCTCCTTGCCCTGGTTCTGGAGGTTGAAGGGATGGACCACCTTGGGGAAGATCTTATTGGTGAACTTGATCATAGCGGTAGAGATCGCCATCATATTTCTCCTTCCGCAGACATCCCCCGCAGGGTGGTATCTGCCCGGTTTTTTCCACTTAGACTGAAATTTTACCACCTTTTGGGCAGGCTGTCAAGGCGGGTCCTGCCTGGTCCCTTTTCAGAAAAGTGTTGCCGGGATATGACTTTGGCGATTTCTACATAAGCGTATTGATATAGCAAGGACGCTGTGCTATAATCCGGTCAACAAATCGGAATTTGCTTAAGTATTGGGGGTGTGTATATGAAGCTGCATTTGGTCAAGCCTGATTTGATTTATTATGAAAAATATAATGACATGATGTCCGAATGGTGTGCAAGCAAAACACAAATAGCTCCATGGTTCTTGGATAGTACAATCATGTCTATAGATGAGTTTGCTCAGTTCGTTAGGATGTTAGACGATTGTGAACATGGAATTGTTGATAAAAATTTTAGTGCTACATCATCATATTTTGTAATGGATGAAAACGACAGATTAATAGGTGCTACCAGTCTGCGCCATTATCTTACAGTTGAAGGATTTCTTTCTTGGGGGCATATTGGATATGGTGTTCGTCCTACTGAACGCCAAAAAGGCTATGCTGTTCAGATGTTAAAAATGATGCTGGAGCAGGCGAAGAAAAAGGGAATATATAAGGTGTTGGTTGGTGTTCATGATGGTAATATTGGTTCATGGAAAACAGTTGAGAAATGCGGAGGAGTTATGGAAAATGTTGTACATATAGAAAATGATGATGAGCCAATTCGCAGGTATTGGATTGACATAGAGCCAGACTGACAAAAATTTTTCCGCCAGACTTATAACTTCCAGTTTGTCGGGCAGTCATCCATCAACAGGTGGCTGCCCGATTTTGATATTTTGACGAACGGTTTGGCGAAGCGGCTTCCTGCAACACCAATCTGAAAAGGGAGCCTGCCTGCCGCAGGGAAATCCATTTTGAGAAAATAACGCCGCGTTTGCAGGGCGAGGCGACCCGGCGCGCCGATACGGGGCAGATCATGCCAGCGGCGCGCCGGGGTCGTCTCGCCCTACGGACGCAGGATCGATCATCCTGTTTGTCCGGCCAGCCCCCTTGACATCCCGGCTCACATCTGCTACTATTATGCTATACGATATAACGCGAGACATAATAGCAAAGGAGGCGATCCCAGTGGCGGAGCAGCACCCGATGACGGAAGCCATGTACTACATCCTCCTGGCCCTGCTGAAGCCGGGCCACGGCTACGGCATGATGCAGCGCATCCGGGAGCTCTCCGGCGGGCGGCTGGAGATGGGCCCCGGGACCCTCTACGGGGTCCTCAGCCGGATGAACCGGGAGGGCTGGATCCTCCTCACCGGCGAGGAGGGGCGGCGGAAGACCTACGCCATCACCGAGGCGGGAAAGACCGCCCTCCTGGCGGAGTACGGCAGGATCAAACGTCTGGCGGAGGACGGAAAAATCTTGGAGGAGGTCGGGAAATGAACCGGAAATACAAATTCCACCCCGGCATGTATGAGCTGGGGGAGAACGAAAAGTTCTACAGCGACATGGAGGCCAGGGGCTGGCGGCTCAAAAAGCGTGGCGGGAGCTTGAGCCGCTTCGAGCGGGCGGAGCCCAGCCGGGCCCGCTACCGTATCGAGGTCTATTCGCCCCCTTTCCTGGAGCACTCGGTGCTGCCGGAGGAGAAGATCGCGGTATTTGCCGACTGCGGCTGGGAGTACGTGACGGACTGCGGGAACCTGCACATCTTCCGGGCCCCGGAGGGCAGCAGCGCCCCGGAATTCTATGACGATCCCGCCCAGCAGGCGGAGACCCTGAAGAAGCTGAAGCGGGACGCGGTGTGGGGATGGGTCCCTACCGTGGCGGTCTGGGCGGTCTGGTTGTTCATCTACCTGACGCTCAACGGCGCGGGGAAGTTCGCCGCCCAGTTCCAGACGTCGTTGGTGGAGCTGCCGCCCCTGTTCCTGCTGGCGGGGGTCCTGCTGCTCCAAGCGCTCTACCTCCGCGTCCGCAGCGCGTGGATCATCACCCGCACCTACCGCCGGATGAAAAAAGGGATACCCCTGGACCACAGTCCCAGCAAGAGGCGGCGGGTCCACAGGGCGGTGAGCGGGTCGCTGCGGGCAATGGCGATCCTCTGCGGCGCGCTGCTGGTTCTCCAACTCATCGTCACCCGGTCCACGGACCTGCCGGAGGAGACGGCGGACCCCTATCTGCTACTGGCGGACCTGGGGGCTGCGGGGGAGCGGACCTCCTTCATCGGCCGGGACAGCAGCGTGACGTACAGCCCCGGCCTCCTGGCGGACTACTGGGATATGCGGGAGTATCTGGACGATCCCAGCGGCATGGGGCCCGCCCTGTATCAGGATGTCTACCGCCTGCGCTTCCCGGCCATGGCGGACTGGCTGGCGGAGGCCCTGATGAATACTGCCTCCCTCAGCCGCCAGGAGAATTTCCAACCCATGGAGGCCCCCGGTCTGGACGCCGTCTGGGTCAGCCACCGCCATGAGCTGGTGGCGGTGAAGGGAAATATGGCGGCCCGCGTCACCTATTTGCCCTCTGACAACTTTGATCCCCAGCTCATCTGCGCCGCACTGGCGGAGCGCTGGACGGCGGGATGAAGATACCTGGATTTTCCCCTTGCCAACCGGCGGGAAAAAATGTATAATAGGGCGAATAATACAGGACGCGGGGCGGAGGACGCCCCGCCCTTTTGACGGAGAGGTTGCCCATGAAGATCAAAAACCCGGCCCTGCGGCTGTTGTACGAGTACGGCGTCATCACGGTGGGCTGCGCCATCTACGCCCTGAGCTTCAACTGGTTCTTCCAGCCCAACAATATCTCCATGGGCGGCTTTACCGGCATCGCCCAGATCATCAACTACTATTTCCCCGCCCTGCCCGTCGGCATCATGTCCATCGTGCTGAACATCCCCCTCTTTTACATCTGTGTGCGTATGCAGGGGCTCAAGTCGCTGCTGGCCTCCCTGTACGCCATGAGCATTGGCTCCCTTATGCTGGACGCCATAGGGGCGGTCCACGTCTTCTCCCCCATGGACGAGCCGCTGCTGGCGTGCATCTTTGGCGGCGTGCTGCTGGGGGCCTCCATGGGGATCATGCTGACGGTGGGCGCTACCACCGGCGGCACGGAGCTGGCCGCCCGGCTGCTGAAATACAAGCTGCGCAACCTCTCCATCGGGCGGCTGTGCCTGAGCATCGACGTAACTGTGATCTGTCTCTACGCCCTTACCTTCCGCAGCGTCAGCAACGCGCTCTACGGCATCGTGGCCATGTATATCTCCAGCCTGACCATGGACACGGTGGTCTACGGCTCCATCAACGCCAAGATCGCCTACATCATCAGCGGACACAGCGGCGAGGTGGCCAAGCGGCTGCTGGGTCTGGACCTGGGCATCACCCTGCTGGACGGGCGGGGCGGATACAGCGGCGACCGGAAGCAGGTGCTGCTGTGCGCCTTCAAGCGAAGCCAGTTCGCGGCGGTCAAGGCCACCGTCACCGCCATCGACCCCAACGCCTTCATCATCGTCTGCGAGGCCCACGAGGTGCTGGGCGAGGGCTTCGGGGCATACACGCCGGACAGCTTGTAGGACGGCAGGGCGGTCCTTGCCTGGCCCGCCGGGCATACCGGGCAAAACATATAATAAAGCAGCGCGTTCCTGCCGCCTTTCGGGCCGGAACGCGCTGCTTTATTTATGGCTTTACGGTGAAGCTGTCGAACCGGCTCCCCTGCCGGATCAGCTCTTCCAGCTTATCCTCCGGAGCGGCCTCTCCGCCGCCCATGGCGAAGCGCACCCGGACGGGGCGGCCCAGCTTCTCCCCGGTGACCGCGCCGATCACTCCGGATACCTCCGGGCAGTTCAGGCTCTCCATCGTCAGCTCATCGCCGCAGCGGACCACCATCTCGTCCCCTTCCAGCGTTCCCCGGGCATCGTCCAGCATGAACCAGTACATCGGCGTCAGCCGGTTTTTGTACTGCTCCACCAGCTCTCCCCACAGTGCGCTCTCTCCCGCCGCAGGAGGCGGGGAGGCAGGTACGGAGGCAGTGGGCGCAGGTTCGGCGGGAGTACCCGCCTTCCGCCGGGGAGGCTGCTCCCGGGACGGCGGCGGAGCCGCCGG
>CAJTVO010000050.1:20160-21744 GCA_910579485.1 uncultured Oscillospiraceae bacterium
CTCCCACGGGGGCGGATCGTCCGCCGGAGGCGGGGCCGGGGCTGGCTTTGGCCGGGGCTGGGGGGCCGTTCGGGCGGGGGAAGGGACGGCGGCGGCCGGGCCTCCCTCCTCCAGGCGGGCCAGCCGGGCGGACAGGGCCGTCACGTCGCCGCACAGGCCCTCGTCGCACAGCCGCAGCAGGCACAGCTCCGCGTCCGTGCGGCGGTTGGCGCTGAGGGGCAGTCCGGCGGACACGCTTTGCAGCTGGGAGGTCATGAAAATAAGGCGCGTGGGGCTGACGCCCTGGGAGAGGCCGTCCATAACAGAGTTGTCATACCCGCCGGACAGCAGCGCAGCGCCGCCCTCGGGGGCGGTCATGCGGATGAGCAGATCCCGTGTCAGGGCGGACAGCTCCCCCAGCAGCGCGCCTACGTCCTTGCCGCCGCTGTAGAGCCGGTCCAGCAGCAGCAGGGCGGACTGGGCGTCCCGGCGCAGCAGGCAGTCCATCAGCTCCGCCGTCTGCACGTTCCCCGCGAGGCCCAGCACGTCCAGGACCCGCCCGCCGTCGATCCGGCCTCCCGCCGCGCCGCACTGATCCAGCAGGCTCAGGGCGTCCCGCATGGCGCCGTCGGAGAGGCGGCTGAGGAGCCCGGCGGCGTCCTCCGTCAGGTCCATGTCCTCCTGCCGGGCCACATAGAGCAGCCGGGCGGCGATATCCCGGGGCTGGAGGCGCTTGAAGGCAAAGCGCTGGCACCGGGAGAGGATGGTGGCGGGGACCTTGTGCAGCTCCGTGGTGGCCAGGATGAAGATCAGATGGGCCGGGGGCTCCTCCAGGATCTTCAGCAGGGCGTTGAAGGCGGAGATGGACAGCATGTGGACCTCGTCGATGATATACACCCGGTACTTCACGCTGGCGGGGGAATAGACCGCCTCGTCCCGAAGGGCCCGGACCTGGTCCACGCCGTTGTTGGAGGCCGCGTCCAGCTCCAGCACGTCCAGAAGGCTGCCGTTGTCGATGCCCAGGCAGGCGGGGCACTGATTGCAGGGGTCCCCATCCACGGGATGCTGGCAGTTCACCGCCTTGGCCAGGATCTTGGCGCAGGTGGTCTTGCCGGTGCCCCGGGTGCCGGTGAAGAGATAGGCGTGGCTGAGCCGCCCCTGGGCCGCCTGACGGCGGAGAGTCTCGGTGATATGCTCCTGCCCCACCACGTCGGCGAAGGACTTGGGCCGCCATTTGCGATACAGTGCCTGATACATAGAGCCGCCTCCCGTCTACAAAAAACAGGGGCCTGAAAAGGCCCCCATCATGGGATAAAATACCCTCCGCAAGCATCCGCTCCGAACCGGAGCCCTCGCGGCACATTTCGTCCCGCTTAATGCTGCTCGGTTCCCCGCCTGACATGGTTCACAGGCTTCCATTGCGCGAGACCGGAACCTCAACACGAATGCCTGCGGAGGATATTCTATCAAGCAAACGTATTATACACGATTCCGCTCCAGAATGCAAGAGGAAAATTTTGATGTCCACGGAAATCAATTTTGAGCATATAGCGCCGCATTTGTAGGGCGCGACGACCCGGCGCGCCGCTGATAGCAGATTTTCCA
>CAJTVO010000051.1 GCA_910579485.1 uncultured Oscillospiraceae bacterium
GCAGGGCGGCCAGCAGATCCATGAGCAGATCCGGGGCCATGCCGTCGAAGGTGGCGGCCAGCAGGGCCAGGAGGGAGCTGCCATCGGCTATGGGCTCGCCGCCGCCGGAGAGGAGGAGGTCTGTGAGGAACTCCTCCATGCCGGGGATCTTGCCGTCGGTAAACTGGGACTGGAAATCGGCGAGGCTGGTGAACTCGCCGCCGGTGAGAAGCTCGATGGCCTCGTCCATGGAGACGCCGCCCTCCATGGTGGTCAGCAGCTTCCGGAGGCCGTCCAGGGCGGAGGTGGGGTCCAGCTTTTCGGTCTGGCCTCCGCCGGAGATCACCGCGCCCAGGTACAGGGCGGTCAGATAGCCCACGGCGGCGCTGCTATCCGGGGACTTGCCCGCGATGGCGGCCATGATGTCCGCGCCGCTGGCGTTTTTGTCCAGGCCCAGAGCGGCCAGAATGGTCTCCGGAGAGAAGGCGGGCCGGGTGAGGCCCTGGAGGAGCCAGCCGGGGACGCCCTCCGTATTTCCCCCGGGGAGCGCGCCGGGGAGGAAGAGGGAGCTGCCGCCGGCGGCGCTTTCCGCCATGCGGTCCAGGTCGCTCAACAGGTGCTCCAGTTCCTTCTGGAGGGCGGCGCGGTCCTCCTCGCCGCCGCCGGCGGCCTTTTCCGCCAGCTTCGCCAGACGGCCCAGGCTCTCCTGGACCTCGGAGAGGATGGCTTCGCCGGACTGGAGGGTCCGGCGGCTCTCCCGGGTGAGGGCCTCCGCCCGGAGGGCGCCGGTCATCCGCTGCTGCACAGAGTCCGAGGCGGCGGTGGACGCGGGCTTCCGGGTGCTCTGGGCGGCGGCAGCGGCGGCCTGCTTCTCCGCCTTCACCGCCCCCTGCTGCCGGAAAATGGCGGCTTCCTTCCTTCTTCCTATGGCCAGTTCGTTCATTCCTGGGGCCTCCCTTCTGTCAAACCGCCGGAGCGGGTTTTGTGTTTGCTGATATTAACATATCGGCAGGGAGGGCGCGAAAGATAAGAAATTCCGGCAAGGTGGCGGGAAGAAGAAAAAAAGATTGTAATTTTGTCCAGGATGTTATATACTAAGGGAGCATACCAGATTTATTGAGGAGGTCTACCCCATGAAGAGTTCTAGTACATGGCGCTTCGTGCTGAAGATCGTTGGATTGTCGCTGGCCGCGGCGGGCTTGATCTGCCTGCTGGTCGGCTTCTGGGACAAGCTGGCGGAGGATGCCGCCGCAGTAAAGGGCAAGCTGTCCGGCAAGTGCGGCTGCTGCTCCGAGTTCGATGATTTCGACGACGACCTGCTGTGTGAGTAACGCGGGATAAACGCAAAAGGCCGCGCCTCCGGTGCTTTTCCGGAGGCGCGGCTTTTTGCCGGCCGGCGGGGGCGCGTTATCCGGGCAGAGCCAGCCAGCGGGCCAGGGACATGCCGCTGTCCGAGTCCCGCCATCTGCGGCAGGCGTCAAAAGCCTCCAGCGCGCCGCCCAGGCCCTCGATCGCCCGGCTGACCGCCAGATAGGCCCGCCAGTAGTCGAAGAACAGGCCCGCATGATCGCCGTCCCGCAAATGGGACCCGAAGTCCTCCAGGGGGTGGCCGCCATAGCGGTCCGCCAGCAGCGTCACGAGCTGGCGGTCAACGTCCTCCTCCGCCGCAAATTCCTCCGGGGTCAGGAACCACTTCCGGCTGATATACTCCACCATGCCCTCCTCGAACCAGGTGGACGGACTGGGGTACTCGTCAAAATCGTCCACGAACAGCGCGCTGTGGTGAGCCAGCTCGTGGCCCAGGATTTGAAGAACGTGATTTGTGGAAAGACGGCCGGCATAGTAGTCCCGGAGCCGCCTCACAGTCTCGCCCTCCGGCGACCCGTCCAGCTGCCGGAGGTAGATATCCCGCCACGTCTCCAGGTCCGGGGTGAACATCACCCGGAAATCGTTGGTATAGGCGGGAACGGGAATATCGCTGACCAGACGGACGGCGATGTCCGGATCGCTCCACACGATGCACCGGGGAAGTTCCTCCGCCCGGTACTCCGCCTGGAGAAAGCGGATATACTCCTCCAGCCGGGGCCGCGCGTCCTGGAGAAACGCCTGGTACAGGGCCAGCTCCTCCTGATTTTTTACGGCGAAGACGTGTTCCATCTCAATACTCGATCCCTTCCCGGGCGGAGACGCCCCGTTGGAAGGGGTGTTTGACCATCTTCATCTCCGTCACGTAGTCCGCACGCTCCAAGAGGGCCTGGGAGGGGCCCCGGCCGGTGAGGACGATCTCCAGCGGCTCCGGCTTGCCGTCCAGGAGGGACAGGAGGCGGGACTCGTCCAGCAGTCCGGCGGCGCAGGCCCCCAGGGCTTCGTCCAGAATGAGCAGGTCGAAGTCTCCCGCGCGGCAAAAAGCGTCCTCCAGAAGGGAGGCGTAGTAGGCGGCGGCCTCCTGCTTCTCCTTCGGGGCGAGGGTCCAGGTGAAGCCGAAGGTTTTGGTCTGGGGGACGGCCTCGATGCCCGGGACGTGGGACAGGGAGGCGAACTCGGAGCTTTTGCCGTCCTTCAGGAACTGGAGGATCAAAACCTTTCGCCCGCTGCCCGCGCAGCGGACGGCGAGGCCTATGGCGGCGGTGGTCTTGCCCTTGCCCTCGCCGCAGTAGATGTGGATGAGTCCCGGCATTTTTTCTACTCCTTTTTCAGCTTCACGGGGATGAACGCCTCCATCTGGGCCCAGCCCTGGGCGGCGATGACCTCCGGCGGCGTGATGATGTGGCCCATGGAGAGGTGGCCGGGGCGGACGTCCGGCTCCAGGACGGGGGAGGCTTCGATCCAGGCGGCGGCTTCCTGGTAGAGCCGGGCGTTGGTCTCCTGGTCGCCGTCCCGGTAGGTGTAGGTCACATAGCAGCCGCCCTCGCAGTCCACTTCCTCATACCCGCCGTTATCCATCCCCTCGCTGAGAGCATAGAGCCAGACCACGCCGCCGGTCTCAACGTCAAAGCACAGGAAGTCCCGGGGCATGAAGCTGTCGCGGGGGCTGGGGGTGATGGTGGAAAACCAGGCGTTGAACTTTCCCAGAGCGCCCTCGGGGGAGAAGTCGAAGTCCCGGACCAGGCCCGAGGACGCCGCGCGGAAGGGCGGCAGGGAGATGATACGAAAGTCCATATGCGCTTGATTCCTTTCTGACTCCTGCAAAGGCAGGGTTATGAGTGATATTCTATGGCAGGACCGTCCTGTTGCCAAGCATTACCGGAGTGTCCCGGCCTGCTTTCCTGCCTACATCCAGATGGAGAACACCCGCAGCACCTTCTCCAGCGCTTTTTTGAACCAGGAGCGTCTGGCCCAGCCCTCGGGGTCCACCGGACTGCTGCGGGACTGGATATCCTCCATGTCCCGCACCACGTCCGCGATGACCTGCGCGCCGTAGAAGGCAACGCCGCACTCGTAATGGAGCTGGAAGCTGCGGTAGTCCATGTTGATGGTGCCCAGCAGGGCCAGCTCGCCGTCGGCCACAAGGCTCTTGGTGTGGAGGAAGCCGGGAGTGAACTCGTAAATTTTGACCCCGTGGCGCAGGAGGCACTCGTAGTAGGACCCGGCGACGATCTGGGTGTATTTGTGGTCCGGGATGCCCGGCAGCATCAGGCGCACGTCCACGCCGCTGCCGGCGGCCATGCACAGGGCGCGGACCATGCTGTCCTCTACCGCGAAATAGGGGGTGGTGAGCCACAGGGAGCGGTGGGCGTTGGCAATGCACTGGAGGTACATGTCCTCCGCCGGGTTGTCCGGGTTGTTCATGGGGCCGTCTCCGAAGGGTTGGCACCAGCCGGCGGCCTCCCGCTCGTACATGGGACGGTAGTAGTCATGCTCGTTGTGAGGCCGTTCACCCAGCATCTCCCACATATGGAGGAACTGGGCGGTGAGACCCCAGGCGCCGGGGCCGTCCAGCAGCACGCCGCCGTCCTTCCACTCACCGAAGCGGCGGAGATAGCCCACGTACTCGTCGGCCACGTTCACTCCGCCGGTGTAGGCGTACTGGCCGTCCACGCACAGGATCTTCCGGTGGTCCCGGTAGTTGAAGTAGAGGCGGTTCACGTACTGGTGGACGGGGTTGAAGACGCAGACTTCCATGCCCTCCGCACGCATGGCCTCGATGGTCTCGCCCCGCATACGGGTGATGTTGCCGAAGTCGTCGAAGATGATCTTGATCTCCACGCCCCGCCGGGCCCGGTCCGTGAGGACGGCCTGTATCCGGTCCCACAGCCGGCCCTCCGCCAGGATGAAATACTCCAGAAAGATGAACCGCTCCGCTTTCTCCATGCGCCGGATGGCATCCTCAAAAAAGGCCGCGCCGGTGGGGAAATACGTGGAGGCGGTGTCGCGGTACAGGAGGAAGCCCCGGCAGGTCAGAAGGCGGGATGCCCGCTGCCAGTTGGGCAGCTCCCGCCCCAGCCTCTCCTGGCCGGCGCCGGACTGGCGCAGCTCCATGCTCCGGCTGCCCGGAGGCGGGAGAGGCAGGAGATTCAGCTTCTTGCTCTGAACGTTGCCTCCCCAGAGGACATACAGCACCATGCCCGCCACCGGCAGGGCCACCACCAGCAGCGTCCAGGCCAGCTTGTAGCTGCCGCTGGAGGCGCTGGACTGGATATTCACCGCCACGCCGATGGCAATCAGCTCCAGCAGGGCGAAGAAGATGAAGGCGTGGGATTGGAGGAAATAGGTCAATATCACCACGGAGGCGATGTTGAGCAGCAGCAGGAACAGCACCAGGGCAATGCGCAGGGAGGCGGAAATCCTTCGTTCTGTTGTCTGTTTGATGGTCTGTTTTTTCACAGTTCCGCTCCTTTTCCGCCGCAGCGGTCATTATCCGTTCTTTTCCAGCAGGCCGTGCTTCACGTCCCACAGCTTCTGGGAAAGGTCCACGTAGTATTTATGGGGGTTGTCAAAGCGCTTGACCTCATCCCAGAGGGTATCCACCTGCTCCAGACAGTACCGGCGGATCTCCGGCAGGGAGGGGAGGCTGTAGACCAGCTGGCCGGACCGGAAGACGGGGACCTGCAGCTCCTTGGCGGTGAAATCGTAGACCTCCTTTTTCTTCCAGGTGGCGTCGGGGTCGAAGATCACCAGGGGGGTGCTGTCGTCCACGGTCTCGTCGTGGATGGTCAGGTAGTCGGCGATGGCCTTGCCGGTATCGTTGCCGAAGAAGCGGTAGAGCTTCTTGTAGTGTGGGGTGGTGATCTTGGCCACGTTCTCGCTGATCTTGATTTTGGGGGTGATATTGCCGCACTCGTCCTCCACGGCCACCAGCTTGTAGACGCCGCCGAACACCGGCTCGCTGCGGGCGGTGATGAGACGCTCGCCCACGCCGAAAGCGTCGATTTTGGCGCCCTGGAGGAGGAGGTTCCGGATCAGCTTCTCGTCCAGAGAGTTGGAGGCGGAGATGGTGCAGGTCTCCCACCCGGCGGCGTCCAGCAGCTTCCGGGCCTCCTTGGTCAGGTAGGCGATGTCCCCGGAGTCCAGGCGGATGCCGCATTTGGTGATGCCCCTGGGGCGCAGGACCTCGTTAAAGGCCCGGATGGCGTCGGGGACGCCGCTCTTCAGGGTGTTGTAGGTGTCCACCAGCAGCACGGCGTTGGTGGGGTAGATCTCGCAGTAGGTCCGGAAGGCCTCATACTGGGTGTCGAACATCTGGACCCAGGAGTGAGCCATGGTCCCGGCGGCGGGGACGCCGTAGAGCTGGTCGCTGATGGCGCAGGCCGTGCCGTGGACGCCGCCGATATAGGCCGCCCGTGCGCCCACCACCGCGCCGTCCACCCCCTGGGCCCGGCGGGAGCCGAACTCCAGAACGGTGCGGCCCTGGGCGGCGCGGACCACCCGGTTGGCCTTGGTGGCGATGAGGGACTGGTGGTTGATCGCCAGCAGGGCGTAGGTCTCGATGAGCTGGGCCTGGGAGGCGGGGGCGCGGACGGTGACCAGAGGCTCCCCGGGGAAGACCGGGGTGCCCTCGGGGACCGCCCAGATGTCGCCGGTGAACTGGAAATTGCGGAGGTAGTCCAGGAAGTCCTCCTGGAAGAGGTTCTTGCCGCGGAGGTAGGCGATGTCCTCCTCGTCAAAGTGGAGATCCCGGATGTAATCCACCAGCTGCTCCAGACCGGCTGCGATGGCAAAGCCGCCGCCGTCGGGCACCCGGCGGAAAAAGACGTCGAAATAGGTGATGCGCTCCTGCATCCCCTGTCGGAAATAGCCGTTGGCCATGGTCATCTCATAAAAGTCAAACAGCATGGAGAGATTGAGCGGTTGGTTGCGTTCCATAGCGTGCGCTCCTCGATTTCTGTACAGAATGGACGGGCGGTCCTGGGCCCGTCCCCTATATAGTATATCTTTTTCGGCGGATTTGCAACGATGGAATTGACAATTCTTTCACTTTCTACTAAGATAAGGAGACAGCCGGGGCCGTTTTGAGAGGGCTCCGGGGGAGGAGGACACTGCTATGTCCATTATTTTGGGTATCGATATCGGCGGCTCCACCACGAAGATCGTGGGGCTCCGGTCGGACGGGACCACCATCGCCATGCACCGGGTACAGGCCCAGGACCCCATCACGTCCCTCTACGGGGCCATGGGGAATTTCCTGTTTACCAACCGCCTCCAGCTGGGGGACGTGTCCCGGATCGCGCTGACGGGGGTGGGGGCCTCTTACATTGACGACGACATCTACGGCATCCCCACGGAGAAGGTGGAGGAGTTCGCCGCCGTGGGCGTGGGCGGGCTGGCCCTCAGCGGGCAGGACCGGGCCGTGGTGGTCAGCATGGGTACCGGCACCGCCTTTATCTGGGCGGAGAAGGGGAAGCCCGTGCGGCATCTGTGCGGCTCCGGCGTGGGGGGCGGCACGCTGGCGGGGCTCTGCTCCCGGCTGTGCGGCACCCGGAAGTACCAGCAGATCGTGAAGCTGGCGGCGGAGGGGGACGTGGCCCGGGTGGACCTGACGGTGGGAGACCTGACACGGAACAGCCACCCGTCCCTGCCGCTGGATATCACGGCGGCGAACTTCGGGAACGTCTCCGACGACGCGGCGGCGGGGGATTTTGCCGCCGGGGCCATCAATATGGTCTTGCAGTCCATCGGGACGACCGCGGTGATGGCCTGCCGGTTCTGTAACTGCGAGACGGCGGTGCTGACGGGGTTCATGTCCAATCTGCCCCAGGCGCGGGAGTGCTTCGATCTGTTTACGCGGCTCCATGGGATACAGTTCGTTATTCCGGATAGCGCCACCCACGCCACATCTATTGGCGCGGCGCTGCATCTGGTGGAGTGACGTATGACGCTGCAGGAGTTTTTTGAGGAGAATCCGGTGTGCGCGGTTGCCTTTTCCGGCGGCGTGGACTCGGCGGTGCTGCTGTCCGCCGCGGCGGCTTACGGGCGGAAGACGGCGGCGTATTTTGTGCGGACGGTTTTTCAGCCGGGATTCGAACTGCAGGACGCTCGGGAAACCGCCGGGCGGCTGGGCGTGGAGCTGCGGGTGCTGGAGGCTGACATTCTGGCGGTCCCGGAGGTCGCGGCCAATCCGGCGGACCGGTGCTACTACTGCAAGCGGGCGCTGTTCACCCGGCTGCTGGAGGAGGCGGCGCGGGACGGGTTCCCGGTGGTGCTGGATGGATGCAACGCCTCCGACGACGCTGGGGACCGGCCCGGGATGCGGGCGCTGGCGGAGCTGGGGATACGGTCCCCGCTGCGGGAGTGCGGCATCGGGAAGGCCGAGGTGCGGCGTATGGCCCGGGAGGCGGGTCTCAGGGTATGGGCCAAGCCTTCCTATGCTTGTCTGGCGACGCGGGTCCCGGCGGGGACGGCGGTCTCGGCGGCGGCTCTGGAACGGGTGGAACGGGGAGAGACGGCGCTGATGGCTTTGGGGTTCTCCGATCTCCGCCTGCGGCTGAGAGGGGAGGACGGGCTGCTCCAGGTCACGAAGGAGCAGCTGGAGATGGCCCGGAGGCTGCTGCCGGAGATCCGGGAGCGTCTGGCGGGAGACTTCCGGACGGTCTTGCTGGATGAAGCGCCGAGAGAGAGCCGGGAGACATGACGGATATAGGGAGAGCGGTCCGGTGGGGTCACCGGGCCGCTCTTTTAAGGTCTATGATGGGGAGCTGAGGGATCAGGGTGCCGGAGGCCCCCAGGAGCAGGAACAGGCCCGCGTGATAGCGGATGGTCAGGAACAGGGCGGCGGCGGTGAGGAGGAGGGCGCATCCCAGTCCTACACGGCGGCTCACGGCGTCCGCCGTCAGGGGCTCCCAGAGCCAGCTCACCAGAAGGTGCAGGGCGCGTCCGCCGTCCAGGGCGGGGATGGGCAGGAGGTTGAAGCACCCCAGGACCAGGTTGGCCCCCGCCGCCGTGAAATGGAGGGTGGCGCGGGCCAGGAGAAGGGCCAGGGCCAGGTTGACCGCCGGGCCTGCCAGGGTGCAGGCGATCTCGCGGGGGTAGGACAGGCGGCGGGTATCGGCGCGGATCTCCGCGCCGAAGGCGTTCAGCCGCAGGCGCTCCACCCGCGCTCCCGCCAGCCGAAGGGCCGAGAGATGCCCCAGCTCGTGACACGCCGCCGCCAGAAGCACCGGCGGCAGCGCCGGACCGGCTCCCCCCAGCAGGGCCAGGACGATGAGGGCTGCGAACCCCCAGCCCAGTTCCAGCCTACCCCACTTCCACATAGTAAATGGGGTTCAGATACAGGGCTCCGTCGTGGAGTTCGAAATGAAGGTGGGGGCCGGTGACCAGTCCGGTGTCCCCCACCTCGGCTATTTTCTCCCCCATGGCGACGCTCCCGGAGGAGGCGGTGATCCGGCTGCAGTGGGCGTACAGGGTGATATAGCCCCCCTCATGCTGTAGCATGATATAGTTGCCCAGGGTGCTGCTCTCGCCGGAGGCGTAGACCTCCCCGGCGGCAAAGGCCAGGATGTCCGTGCCGGTATTGGCCGCCAGATCGACGCCGTAATGGAATTTGCTGCCCCCCTCCACCGGATGCTCCCGCCAGCCGAAAGTGGAGGTCAGATGGCCCAGGACCGGGGTGCAGTGGGGAAAGCCCAGGTTGCGCTGCTCCAGACTGGCGTTCTCCGGCATGGCGGCCATGGTGTAGAGATGGAAGGCCTCCGTGGTGGCGGTATCGTCCTCCTCCGGGGGAGCGGACGGGGCGTCCGGGGGCTGGGACGCGGCTCCATCGCCTGCGGGATGGGCGATGGAGCCGGAGGCGGTGTCGGGGGAGATCAGCAGCTCGCGGATCACCGCTTTGTCCGCCTCCGGCAGCTCCAGGGCGCTGTAGCGGAGCTGCCGGGCGCTGGGATCGGATATGGGCGCGGCGGCGGGGCGGGAGGGCTCGTCTGGCTGGGGCGCCGGGTCCGGGGCGGGGTCTGGAGCGGGCTGCTGCTCCGGGAGGGCGGTGGGGTTGAAGACGGCGGTGTAGGCCTCCTGGAGGGAGTCGCTTACGGGGCGCTCGCCGCTGACGGCCCGGCCTACGGCGGCGAAGGCCGCCTGGAAGTCCGCGTCCCGTCCGATGAGCTGGCGGGCGGAGGCGGACAGGCGGTCCATGGCTTCCGGGAACAGGAGCTTTATGGCGACCAGAAGGACGAAGACCGCCCCGCAGATGACCAGGCGGATGGGCGGCTGGCTTTCCGCGCCGCCCCGGCGGCGGCTGGCGGTCCGGCGCAGCTGCTGGGCGCGGCGGCGCTGGGCGTTGGATGATGACAAGATGATCCCCCCTTTTTCACGCTAGTTTATGTGGAAAAAGGGAGGGATATGCCTGGCTTTGGACAGGCCGGGAGATCATTTTTGAGAAAATGACGCGCTGCGGACACAAAGCTGCCTTCCCCGGCCTACCGCTCTCCCCAGGGGGACAGGTCCACCGGGACCGGCGCGTCCAGCGTCAAGCCGTCCGGCGTGACCAGGCAGTCATAGGCGTATACGCCTACCCCGTTTCCGGCGGCCTCCCGCAGGGCCGCGCCGAAGGCGGGGTGGGTCGCGTCGTTGGGGCGGAACCGGACGGGGCCCTTCATCTGGACGACGAAGAAGGCCGCCGCCCGGTGGCCCTGCGCCGCCGCCCGCTGGAGGCCCCGGAGGTGCTTCACGCCCCGCTCCGTAGGCGCGTCGGGGAAGCGGACCTCGCCGTCCTCCTCCAGGGTCACGCCCTTGACTTCTACGAAGATTTTTCCCTGGGCGTCTTCTAAAAGGAAGTCGAAGCGGGAATCCTCCCAGGTGAACTCCGGCCGGATGTCGGTCAGCCCCGGCAGGAAGCGGCCCGCCGCCGCCCACTCCCCGAAGACCTTGTTGGGGGCCTGGGCGTCCATGTTGATGAGAAGGTCCCCTTTTTCCACGGCGACGAGGTCGTATTTCGTCTTGCGGGCCGGGTTGGAGGAGGTCTCCAGGTAGACTGCCGCGCCGGGGGTCAGAAGCTCCCGGCAGCGGCCGGTGTTTTTCACGTGGCAGACCTCCGTCCGGCCGTTCAGGTCTACGTGGGCGATGAAACGGTTGGGGCGGGCCAGAAAACGGGCCCGCTGGATGGCTTGATAACGCATACGCGCTCTCCTTCCGCTGGAAAGATCGTAACGGTATCATACCACAGCGGGAGTGAAAAGGAAAGGGGTGGTCCGGCTCGAAAACTTGTCGGAAATGTGCAGGGAAAGGTATTGAAATTTTCCGGAAAGTTTGCTATACTAAAATCAATTTCGCGCGCGTGAAAATTGTCAGGATTTTCACGAGGAACCAGGCGGACCGCCTTATGGCGGACTGCCCATATTTGTGAGAAGGAGGAACCACCTGATGCCTGAACCGTCAATTCCGTTCGTCATTCTGATGGGTGTAGGAGTCGTCTTTATCGGCCTGATCTGCATCATTCTCCTCAGTATGGCCATGAGCGCCATCTGCAGATCCATGGGAGACAAGACGCCCGCTCCGGCGCCGGCTGCCGCGGCCCCTGCCGCTCCTGCCGCTTCCGCCGGGAACATCCCCAACCGCCAGGCCATGGTCGCGGCGATCGCCGTCGCCGTGGCGGAAGAAATGGGGACCGATCCAGCCGGTATCCGTATCCTGTCCATTAAACAACTTTAATTGAGAAGAGAGGAAAAGAGTCATGAAAAAGTACAAGGTAAATGTGAACGGCACCGTTTATGAGGTCACTGTCGAGGCCATGGACGGCGCCGCCCCCGCGGCCGCGGCTCCCGCCGCCGCTCCCGCTCCTGCCGCCGCCGCTCCCGCAGGCGGCGAGAAGGTCTCCGCCCCCATGCCCGGCACCATCCTGGACGTGCGCGTCAGCAACGGCCAGACCGTGAAGAAGGGCGACATCCTCTTCATCCTGGAGGCCATGAAGATGGAGAACGAGATCATGGCGCCCTGCGGCGGCACCATTGCTTCCGTCAGCGCCACTAAGGGCGCGGCGGTGGATTCCGGCGCTCTGCTGTGCGTGATCGGCTAAGGCCGGGACGCTGGGAGGAATATTAAATGGAAGCTATCATGAATTTTATTCAGGCGACCGGCTTCTATCAGATCGCCACGGGGGACTGGAAGGTCCTGATCATGATGATCATCGCCTTCGTCCTGCTGTACCTGGCGATCGTGAAGAAGTTCGAGCCCCTGCTGCTGCTGCCGATCGCGTTCGGTATGCTCATCACCAACCTGCCCGGCGCGGAGATGTACCACGAGATCCTCTTTGCCGGCGGACACGTCAACTGGGAGATCTTCGGCGGACAGCCCATCACCCAGGAGTTTATGAACCATTTGGGTGAGCTGGGCGTATCCGAGGCCGTGCAGGGCACGGTGTCGGTGGGCCAGACCATCTCCGTGGGCCTGCTGGACGTGCTGTACCTGGGCGTCAAGCTGGGAATCTATCCCTGCCTCATCTTCATGGGCGTGGGCGCGGGCACCGACTTCGGCCCCCTGATCGCCAACCCCAAGACCCTGCTGCTGGGCGCTGCCGCTCAGCTGGGCATCTTCATGACCTACGCGGGCTGCCGCCTGTCCGGTCTGTTTAACGCGGCTGAGGCCGGCTCCATCGGCATCATCGGCGGCGCGGACGGCCCCACGGCCATCTTCGTCACCAGCCGTCTGGCTCCCCATCTGCTGGGGCCCATCGCCGTTGCGGCTTACAGCTACATGGCTCTGGTGCCGGTCATCCAGCCCCCCATCATGCGGGCGCTGACCAGCAAGGAGGAGCGTCAGATCGTGATGCGCCCCCTGCGCCAGGTCTCCAAGCGTGAGAAGATTTTGTTCCCCATCGTGGTTACCGTGTTCGTGGCCCTGCTGGTGCCCTCCGCCGCTCCCCTGATCGCCTGCCTGATGCTGGGCAACCTGTTCAAGGAGTCCGGCGTGGTGGAGCGTCTGAACAAGACCGCCCAGAACGAGTTGATGAATATCGTCACCATCTTCCTGGGCATCTCCGTGGGCGCTACCGCTACCGCCACCACCTTCCTGTCCTTCCAGACCATCGCCATCATGCTCATGGGCGTTGTGGCCTTTGGATTCGGTACTGCGGGCGGCGTGCTGCTGGCCAAGTTCATGAACCTGTTCCTCAAGGAGAAGATCAATCCCCTTATCGGCTCCGCCGGCGTGTCCGCAGTGCCCATGGCGGCCCGCGTGTCTCAGGTGGAGGGTCAGAAGGCCAACCCGGCCAACTTCCTGCTGATGCACGCTATGGGGCCCAATGTCGCCGGCGTGATCGGTTCCGCCATCGCCGCCGGCGTGCTGATGGCGCTGTTCGGTTAATGGTTCTCTGCGCCGCTGCGCGGCGCATGGCAAGCTGTTTCGTTTCGGAGGCCCGGGGCTTACGCAGCCCCGGACTCCGCGCCTACTTTTGCCCCGCGGCAAAAGTAGGCAAAAACGCGCCAGAACCATATGGTTCTGGACTCCTTTTACGGGGGAGCAAAGGGCTGTGCGGCGGGGTTTCTGGTTAGGCGAAGCCTCTGAATTTCCCGTCCTTCTTCAGCCGCTCTGGTACTTGTAGGACTCCGGCTGCCGCCTTTTCAAAGGGGTACTGCCTGCAAGGGGCACTTGTTCTAACGAACCAGCCAGCAAACTTGCACCACGGGGAGTCTGCTAAGTCAAGACGGTAGGGGTTACCGATACCCACGCTAAAATAGAAACTGAAGTTGCACGAAGCGGACGGTACTATCGGTAGACCAAACCAGACTGCGCCTCGGGCGCAAACTAATATCCCCCGTAATGAAGGAGGATTCTTAAGGAACGTAGTTCCTTAAGCGAGCTTTTGGTACTTTTCCCTCGCGGGAAAAGTACGCCCCCGCCCCGTTGGGGCGGAAAAAGCCTCCGCCGCCGTGAAACGGCGGCATAAGAAAGGAGCAATTCAATGGAAACAATGGAATTTCTGTCCAAGAAACCCCTCTTAATTACTGATACCATCCTCCGTGACGCCCACCAGTCCCAGGCCGCTACCCGC
Organism: uncultured Oscillospiraceae bacterium; assembly: GCA_910579485.1. GTDB lineage: Bacteria > Bacillota > Clostridia > Oscillospirales > Oscillospiraceae > Pelethomonas. Next base: position 13,394 of record CAJTVO010000051.1, read on the forward strand.
ATGACCATCGAGGACATGCTCCCCGCCTGCGAGATTCTGGACTCCATCGGCTACTACTCCCTGGAGTGCTGGGGCGGCGCTACCTTCGATGTATGTATGCGCTTCCTCAACGAGGATCCCTGGGAGCGGCTGCGCACCCTGCGCAAGCATCTGCCCAACACCAAGCTGCAGATGCTCTTCCGCGGCCAGAACATCTTGGGCTACAAGCACTACGCCGATGACGTGGTGGATGCCTTCTGCCGCAAGTCCATTGAGAACGGCATCGACATCATCCGTATCTTTGACGCCCTCAACGATGTGCGCAACCTGGAGCAGGCCATCAAATCTACCAAGAAGTATGGCGGCACCGTGGAGGCTACCCTGTCCTACACCATCTCCCCCATCCACAACGAGGACTACTTCGTGAAGATGGCCAAGGAGCTGGAGCAGATGGGCGCGGATACCCTGTGCATCAAGGACATGGCCAACCTGCTGCTGCCCATGGACGCTTACTCTCTGGTCAAGCGGCTCAAGGAGAGCGTCAAGATGCCCATCCACCTGCACACCCACAACACCACCGGTACCGGCGACATGGTGTACCTCATGGCCGCCTACGCCGGCGTGGATATCGTGGACACCGCGCTGAGCCCCCTGGCCAACGGTACCGCCCAGCCCTCCACCGAGTCCCTGGTGGCGACCCTCCAGGGCACCGTCCGGGATACCAAGCTGGATCTGAACAAGATGAGCGACGCTGCCGTCCACTTCCGGAAGGTGGCCCAGCGCCTGAAGGACACCGGCTCTCTGGACCCCAAGGTGCTGAACGTGGACACCAACACCCTGCTCTATCAGGTGCCCGGCGGTATGCTGTCCAACCTTATCAGCCAGCTCAAGCAGGCCGGTAAGGAGGATAAGTATTACGATGTGCTGGCGGAGATCCCCCGGGTCCGCGAGGACTACGGCTATCCCCCGCTGGTAACCCCCTCCTCTCAGATCGTGGGTACCCAGGCCGTGATGAACGTCATCATGGGCGAGCGCTACAAGACCTTCACCAAGGAGTCCCGGGCCGTCCTGAAGGGCGAGTACGGCGCTCTGCCTGGCAAGGTCAACGAGAAGGTCCGGGAGAAGGCCGGAATCAAGCCCGATGAGGTCATCACCTGCCGTCCGGCGGATCTGCTGGAGCCCGAGCTGGAGAAGTACAAGGCCGAGTTCAAGGATCTGGCCAAGAGCGAGGAGGACGTGCTGAGTCTGGCGCTGTTCCCCCAGGTGGCCCCCAAGTTCCTGGCCTGGAGAGACGGCCCTCACGATGAGCCCAAGGCCGCTCCCGCCCCTGCCGCCGCAAAGCCCGCCGCCGATCCCAACGCGGTGCGCGAGCTGTACGTGGACGATAAGAGCATCTGATCTTTTATAGTGTAACAGGAGGACCATCCGTAGGATGGTCCTCCTGTTTTGGTATATAGTAGTCTTTAGGGAAAGTCCGTGAAAAATATTACGGAGAAGGCGCAACCAACGGGGCGGTTTGGCAGTCTTTATAGGTGAAAGCCGGTTTTCATGGGATATAACAAATCTGGAGGTGATCGGATTGACGGATGAGGAGCTGCTGGGGCTCTATTTTGCCCGCTCGGAGGAGGCCATCCGGGCCACAGGGATGGTGTATGGGTCTTACTGCCGGGCTATCGCTTTGCGGATCCTGGACAGCGAGGAGGATGCGGAGGAGTGCCTGGCGGACGTGTGGCTGCGGGTCTGGAACGCCGTCCTGCCGGAGAGGCCGGAGCATTTCAAGGGCTGGCTGGGCGTTATTACCCGGAACCAGGCGCTGACCCTCCTGCACTCCAGGGAGCGGAGGCCCCGGCAGGTGGAGGAGGCGGCTCTGGAGCTTGCCCTGTCCCTGTCCGGCGGGCCGGAGGCCGAGCTGGAGGCCAGGGAACTGGGACAGGCCGTCTCCGCTTTCCTTGCGGACCAGCCGGAGAGGAGCCGGGGCGTGTTCCTCCGCCGGTACTGGTATGGCGACACGGTGGAGGAGGCCGCCCGGTGGGCGGGCTGGAGCCTCAGCCGGACAAAATCGGCGCTGTTCCGGATGCGGAAGAAATTGAAGGACTATCTGAATAAGGAGGGCTTTTATCATGGATAAGCACAAGATCATGGAAGCGATGGATCACATTGACCCCGCGCTGGTCGAGGAGGCGGGACGGGAACTTTCCGTGGCGAAGCGGGGGCGGCGAGGATGGAGCCGGGCGGCTGTTATCGCCGCGTGCCTGTGCGCCGTGCTGGCGGGGACAGCGGTGGCGGTGGAGCTGTCCGGGGTGCAGATCGTGAACATCTGGAATAATGAGATGAGGGCCACCGGTCCGGACGGTACTCTGGAAGAGGTTTCCGGCGTTACCATCAGCAGAGATATCCGGTATTTTTCCATTGACGAACTCTCTCAGCAAATCATGGAATTGGACCAGGGATTTACGGAGCCCGCCGCCAGAACGTTCTCCTCCTGGGAAGAAATGGAGGACTTTGTGGGGATCCGGGTCATGGAAAACCCCGTGCTGGATGAAGCCCATTCGGGCGGCACTATGGATGTAGGCCTGCCGGACGGTAAGGGCAGGTTTGTGGCCCGCTTCAATCCCGGCCCCGGGCATGCCGCTGACGGTGTAACACCGATGGACGGCATCGTGGCTGTCAGGATGTACGGCTGCTATTCTCTTCGCAGCGACAGCCCGGAACTGCACCCCTGGGGCGGGATCGACATCACTGTTTCTGCGGAACTAGCGATCGACACGGAGAACAGTTTCCTTGATGAGATGGAGTTGCTCTATTCGGATGACACAGCCGTTGTGCAGGAGACTTATGTGACCCCCAGCGGCCTGAACGTCCTGATCTCCAAGACGGAGATCCCGGAACAGGAAGGCGGCAGCGTGCCAAGTCCGGCTGTTGACTGGTATACCGCGTACTTCACATTGGACGGTATTTTCTTCTGTATCAGCACCGTAGATTACAAGGACTTCAATGGCGGGAATATACCTGCCGGGCTGGTGGAGGAAACGCTGAAAGAGGTCCTGGACGGCTTCGTCTGTTAGACAGAGGCATGGACCGGGAGAAAAAAGCTGCGATAGGAAGAAGGGGGAGCGGCACGCTTGCCGCTCCCCCGGTTTTTGTCCGCCTTGCGGTCGGCGGCCGCTTGTGGTATGATAGGGAAAAACATGAGGGGAGATAGAAAAATGAAGGAAAAGGTACTGCTGTTAGGTGCAAATGGACTGGTGGGTCGGGCGGTTGCTGCTGCTCTGCGGGAGGCGTATCAGGTAGTCCCGGCAGCGGGACACAGTGCGCCGGAGGACGGGTACTGCCTGCCGGTGGAGAAGCCGGGGCGGCTGGCGGAGGTACTGGAGCGGGAAGCGCCGGAGATCGTGATCTCCTCTGTTCGGGGGGATTTTGGGCAGCAGATGGCCTTCCATGAGGCGCTGGCGGAAGGACTGGCGGGGAGTGGGGCGCGGCTGTTGTATGTGTCTACGGCGAACGTGTTTGACGGGGATCTGTCGCGGCCCTGGAGGGAGGCGGATGCACCCAGGCCGCAGTCGGAATATGGCGTTTTTAAGCGGGACTGCGAGGCCATGCTGGAGGAAAGGTTGGGGGAGCGGCTGATCGTTTTCCGGCTGCCTCCTGTGTGGTCGGAGGACTGTCCTAGGATTAGGATGCTGGAGAGGCACAGCCGGAGCGGGGAGGCCCATCACACCTGGCAGGGGGATACGGTGAATGTTGTGCTGGCAAGACAGGCGGGGGACTGGGCGCGGTATGTGCTGGGGCATGGACTGCGGGGGATATTCCACGTGGGGACCACGGATATGGTGGATTACTTTGTGTTCGAGAAAATGGTTTGCGAGGCGCTGGGCATTCCTGAGCCGGTGTTTGAGATTGAGGAAGCCGGCGGAGAGGCGTATCAGGCGGTGCTGCCGGGGAGGGAGGATATCCCGGAGGAGCTGCAAATGACGGTGGCGCAGGTATTGGAGAGCCTTCGGGGCAGCAGATGTTGAGAGGAGGACGTATGGAAAGGCGGAAAGAGATCAACGGCAGGCTGGTCCGGTGGATCGCAGAGAAGGTAGAGCGGGAATACGCGAAGGATATCAGCCTGGTACTGATATATGGGTCCTACGTCAACGGTACAGCCAACAGCAGGTCGGATGTGGACTGCTACTTTATTCCGAAGACGGAACGCGGATATGAGATGGCGACAGGGTTTATCCTGGAGGGCGTGGGGTATGACATATTCCCGATGTCCTGGGAGAGGGTAGAACGGATCGCCTGTCTGCGGGAGAACTTGACGCCGCTGGTGGGAGATGCTGAGATCATTTTCTGTGGCAGCGCGGAGGATATGGCGCGGTTTCAGGGGATGCAGGAGAAATTGCAGTGCTGTCTGGCTGACGGCGCGTACGTCCGGGAGATCGCAGAGGAACTGTGCAGGGAGGCAGGGCGGTTCTGCGGGATGCTGGAGCATGTACGCACGGAGACGGAGGCATGGAAGCTCGCGGGAATGGTCATCATGACGCTGGCGGACGCGGTGGCAGTATTCCACCATGAGTACTTTCATTTTGGATTGAAACAGCAATTTGAGGACCTGATGAAGATCCGGAAAGTGCCGGAGGAGATCGTGGAGGGGTACAGGAGCGTGGTGAAAGCGGCCAGCGGAAACGAGGCGGTGGTTTGTGCCAGGAAGATGCTGGCGGATGTTTGCAGGCATCTGGGGGTCGTGGTTCCGGTACAGGCGACGGTGGCGGATGCAAAGCCGGGAGGCGGGGCCATTGATGGAATGCAGCTTGCGGGACTGTATGAGGAGATCAGTTCGACCTTCAATAAAATTTATGTGTGCTGTGAGGCGGGAAATGCGGTCCTGGCGTTTCTCTCGGCAGTGTGTTTGCAGAGAGAATTAGACGAGGTGGGTGAGTATGATCTGTTGGAGGCGTTCGACCATAGAGCGCTGGGCAGACTGGCGGAGGCCGCCCGGAGGATCGAGGCAGAGCTTGTTGGCCTGATCGAGGAGAACGGAGGGCGTATCCGGCGGTATGGAAGCTTTGAGGAGTTTGCGGCACATGGGGGATGTTAACTATTCGGGCGAAATTGTATGGGCTGCCTGGTGGATTTGGAGGATGTGGGACGGTATAATAGGGACATCTTAAGAAGAAAGAGGTGCCATAATGAATTTGGGAAACAACCTGTTCCAGGCGCGTAAGAAGTGCGGGCTCTCTCAGGAGGAAGTAGCGGAAAAGCTGGGGGTGAGCCGTCAGACCATCTCGAAGTGGGAGACGGATGAGACGCTGCCGGACATCCGGCAGTCTAAGCGGCTGGCGCTTTTGTACCGGCTGTCGCTGGATGAATTGATCGACTTTGATATGGATGTCCAGGAGGTGGAGAAGGCCATCGAGCGCACCAGCACCGCGCTGGAGGAGAAGATCGACTGGACGAAGGCCTGGGGGAAGAAGTACCCCATCCTGCTGACGTACCGGCAGGATGTAACGGATGTGGACGTGTACGCGGAAAAGCTCAGCGAGATGATAGAGGAACTGCGGCGCACGTATGGGTACAATAAGTTGGACGCGATGTTGGTGCTGAAGGATATTTTGGCCGCCGTATGGAAGGGCCGGAAAAAGAAAAAATAAGGCGGCAAGCGAAGCCGGGGCCCCTCTCCGCGGCGGCGGGGAGGGGTTTGGTAAAAAAGTCGTGGGAATATTTGAAAAAGGTGTTGACAAACAAGGGCGCCTGTGGTATTCTAATACCTGCCGATGTTCGCCGGTGTGGTGGAATTGGTAGACACAAGGGACTTAAAATCCCTCGGTAGCGATACCGTGCCGGTTCGAGCCCGGCCACCGGCACCATCCGGGGATACCCTATAAGTCCATATATCGCGGCGTAGAGCAGTTGGCAGCTCGTCGGGCTCATAACCCGGAGGTCGCAGGTTCAAGTCCTGCCGCCGCAACCAAAACCCCTGAAATTGCAACGGTTTCAGGGGTTTCTTCATGCCCTGTTGCAATTTGCAGTTGATTTGCCCTGCGAGCCGCCAGCGTGTTTTGATCAATCAAGTGCCCTCAAAATAGCATCCTCCTCTTCTGATGTGATTGGATGCCTAGAAATCGGAATTTGCACTAAAGTAGGCAACGCCGCAGAATTTGCACACGCCGCTTACTTCTGCTTCTTCTGCGCAACGGTCCGGGTGGAGAAATCCGGGAGCTGGATGTCGGCAAATTTGCCCCGGGTCTTCGTTCCGTTGAGCCTGGGAGCCGTCACCAGCTTCCCCACGTCAAGGTAATCCGTCATAGAACCAATGGCCTCCCGCTCGATGTCCTCGTTCCCATGCAGGTACTTCCGGGTGGTTTCAATGGAAGCATGGCCCAAGATACCCTGCACGATGTTCAGCGGAACGTTCCCCTCTACCAGCCGGGTCGCCAGGGTATGGCGCAGGGCGTGGGGGTTCACCTTCTTGATCTCGCAGCGCTTGGAAACCGCCTTCAGGCGGATCTCGAAACTCTTTGGATCAATATAGGTCCCCTTTGTGGACGGGAATAGCAGATTGTGGGGGTTGGGCCAATCGCTGTGGGCCATGGTAAAAAGATGGCGGATCAGCAGCTCGCATAGGCCATCTGAAATGGCGGTCTCCCGGTTGGAACTCTTCGTCTTGGGGGTGCTTTGCACGATCAGGTGGGTCTTCTTGGCTGAATCATAGTTGAGGATCTTGATATTGGGGTTGTCCAGGGAGAGGGCTTCCGTTGAGACGCGGAGCAGGTTCTTGTTTACCGTCAGCGTCTGCCGCCTGGGGTTGAAATCGGAAATCTCCAGCGCCAGCAGTTCGCCGATGCGATACCCCACGAACAGATCTGTCAGAATGGCGATCCGCTGCGTTTCCTTCATGACCTCCTCGATGAAGATCTGCATCTCCTCGGGACTCAACACGCGCATTTCCCGTTGGACAACCTCTGGGCGGGTCGTGCTCAGGGTGGGGTTGCAGGGCAGTTTGTACCGCCACTGCGCGTAGGTGAAGAAGTCCTTCAGGATCATGTGATGGTTGCGGATTGTCTTGGGAGACAGCCCGCCCTCCTTGCCGTCCCTGCGGTTGCCGTTGAGCTGCTTCTGCTGGTAATAGTTCTGGACAACATCTTGGGTGACCAGGTACAGCGGCATCTCACCGAAGAACTCCGCAAAGTGAGTGTTGTAGGTGGCGATGTAGCTGGCGTAGGTAGAGGGCTTCCGGGTGGGTGGAGATTTGTAAAGCTTCAGCCACTCAAGGAAAGCGGCTTCAAACAGTGTCTCCGATTCCAGCGAATGGCCCCGCCGGACTTCTTCGTCCACTTCCCTTGCGGCTTCCTGTGCCTCCGCTTCGGCTTTCTCCTTCAACGCGGCCTGCTCGGCCAGCCACTCCTCCTTCCGCTCTTTGCAGATGGCCTTTGTACGGCCCTTGAACGACTTCCGGATGAGTGAACCATCCTCTTTCCTGCCCAGGGTGATCTGGTGAACCCAGGTGCGGTCCGGGAGCTGCCAGTAGCTCCCCTCGCCGTTTGAACGTCTCTTTGCCATGATAAAACCTCCAATTATTTTGACAAATTGGGGATTTAGCCTTGATGCTTCGCAGCGCAGGGATTCTCCATCCATGCGTAAAACGGCGTTCTAGGTATTCTGTAGGATTGTCCAATCTTGATAACCGGGAAGGCTTTGCTGTGAATCAGATTGTAGGCAGAGTTGGTCCCAATTTTCAAAATTTCCTGCACCTCTTTGACAGTTAAGGTGTCTTGAATAACTTCACACATAATGATCCTCCTTGTGCGCTGCGTGCCGAAGTCTGTATAGTTGTCAAGGTGCATTGCTGGCTCGTATAGCTATTTTACGATAACTCTCCGGGCAATGCAAGAGGCCGGCACGGGTATCAGCATATTTATTTTTATTTCCCTACGCCGATAAAACGGTGAGCAAAATGCAGCGATGCCCTCCGGATATTTCATACAGCGTCCGGAGAGCATCTTTTTTTGACATTGTAATCATACCACAGGTCGTAATGCCTTTGCAAGTACCAACGGTGTGCAAGTTTAAGTCCCTGCGGTCATTTTTTGTGCCTATAGCGTGCCCCCTCATTGAAACGCTGTGGAAAAATCGTAAAATGCTGCCAGCTTATCGAGAGCCTTATTCTTGATTTTATGGACAGTTCGTATTGCAACCTTCACTTCCCTGGCAATTTCTTCCCAACT
>CAJTVO010000052.1 GCA_910579485.1 uncultured Oscillospiraceae bacterium
GCGCCCGCGAAAAGTAGGCAAAAGCGGGCTTAAACCTACGGTTTAAGAATCCCTTCTCGGGGCCGCCCTTTAGGCGTCCACCTCGGCGAGGGAGTAAAGGGCTGTGCGGCAGGGTTTCTGGGGAGGCGAAGCCTCCGAATTGGCAGTACTCCTTCAGCCGCTCTGGTGCTTGTAGAACTCCGGCTGCCGCCCTTTCAAAGGGGTACTGCCTGCAAGGGGCACATGGTCTAACGGAACATTCTTCTGATTCGCACCCTCCTCACCAGACCTTCGTGCCGAGTGCCGCGAGGCAACCAGCACCCTCGGTAGAACCGTGCGCAGAAGTACAGACTGGCATCGGCTCAGAGCACGGACGATAGACCGGGAATCTAAAGGTCGTAGCGCAAATAATCACCCCCGTAATTCAGGAAGGTCCTTAGGAAACGTAGTTTCCTAAGTGATTTTTTGGGTACTTTTTGTTCACACAAAAAGTACCCGAGGAGTCCGGGGGCGAGAAGCCCCCGGGCTATCGAATAGAAACATCTCCCCGCGCCGGAGGCGCGAAGAAAGAGGTACCGATCTATGAAACTATCTTTTTCCATTAAATATTGGACAACAATGGACTGGCAAGCGGCCTGTCAGGCCGCATCCGGCGCCAAGCTCCATGGACTGGAGATCGACAGCGTAAAAAACCCCCTGTTGACCGCCAAAAACAGCCCAACGAATCCGGAGCTGGCCGCGGCCGCCCGGCGGCAGCTGGCGGCGAAGGACCTGACCGTCCCCTGCGTGGGGACGGCGGCCGACCTGACGGCCTCGGAGGCGGAGGACGAGATCCGCGCCGCCGTGGAGACGGCGGCAAACCTGCTGGTCCCCTATGTGGCGCTCCACACCGTCTGCGATGACCGTCAGACGGTCATCGAGAAGCTCTCGCCGCTGGTCGCGCTGGCGGAGAAAAATAACGTCACCCTGCTGCTGGAGAGCGGCGGCGCGATGGCCAATACGAAGAAATTGGTGGAGGTGCTGGACTATTTCGCCTGCGACCATCTGGCGGCCTGCTGGAACGCGCACAGCACCTGCCTGATGCAGAAGGAGACGCCGGAACAGACCATCACCAACCTGGGGGCCTATGTCCGCCACGTGCGGCTCACCGACGGCGGGGAGCTGGGAGACCCGGAGCTGGTGGGCGAGGGGGCGCTGCCCATGCGGGAGCTGATGAACGCGCTGGGAAGCGTCAACTACGACGGGTTCGTGTCCCTGCTCTGGGACCCCGCCTGGGTGGCGGGGCTGGATGACGCGGAGATGATCCTGACCCACTACGCCGTCTACATGTCCCGCTTTGAGCGGGAGGGACGGAAGAGCCGCCTGTACTACAACACCGCCGGGACGGGCCAGTACGTGTGGAAGAAGGACATCGTCATCGACTGCACCTTCCCCCAGGTGCTGGACAGGATGGTGGAGGAGTTCCCGGATCAGTACGCCTTCAAGTATACCACGCTGGACTACACCAGGACCTATGCCCAGTTCAGGGACGACGTGGACCAGTTCGCGCGGTCGCTGATCGCCCTGGGGGTCAAGAGCGGCGACAAGGTGGCGGTCTGGGCCACCAACGTTCCGGCCTGGTTCATCACCTTCTGGGCCGCGACGAAGATCGGGGCGGTGCTGGTGACGGTGAACACCGCCTACAAGATCCATGAGGCGGAGTATCTGCTGCGGCAGTCCGATACCCATACGCTGGTGATGATCGACAGCTATCGGGACAGCAACTACGCGGAGATCATCGCGGAGCTGTGCCCGGAGCTGGAGACGGCCCAGCCGGGGAAGCCCCTCCACTGCAAGCGGCTGCCGTTTTTGCGGAACGTTGTCACCGTGGGGTACCGGCAGGCGGGATGCCTTACCTGGGAGGAGGCCGCCGCGCTGGCCGGGAAGACCTCGCCCCAGGAGGTGCGCCGCCGCGCGGCGGCGGTAAGGCCCCATGACGTGGCCAATATGCAGTACACGTCCGGGACCACCGGGTTCCCCAAGGGCGTCATGCTCACCCACTACAATGTGGTGAACAACGGGAAGTATATCGGGGATCATATGGACCTTTCCACGGCGGACAGGATGATGATCCAGGTGCCCATGTTCCACTGCTTCGGGATGGTGCTGTCCATGACGGCGTCCATGACCCACGGGGCCACGATGTGCCCCCTGCCGTATTTCTCGCCGAAGCCGGCGCTGGCGTGCGTCAATCAGGAGCGGATCACCACCTTCAACGGGGTGCCCACCATGTTCATCGCCATGATGAACCATCCGGATTTTGCGTCTACCGATTTTTCCCATGTCCGGACGGGGATCATGGCCGGGGCCAACTGCCCGCCGGAGCTGATGCGGAAGGCGGCCGATGTGATGAACATGAAGCAGATCATCTCCGTGTTCGGGCAGACGGAGGCCTCGCCGGGATGCACCATGAGCAGCTTCGACGATCCCCTGGACGTGCGCACGGAGACCGTGGGCAGCCGGTTCGCCAATGTGGAGTGCAAGATCATCGATCCGGATACCGGGGAGGAGTGCCCCAGGGGGGTCAGCGGCGAGTTTGTGGCCCGGGGGTACAACATCATGAAGGGGTACTACAAGATGCCCGCCGCCACGGCCGCCGCGATCGACGCGGACGGTTGGCTCCACTCCGGGGACCTGTGCTGTGAGGATGAAAACGGCAACTTCAAGGTCACGGGGCGGCTGAAGGATATGATCATCCGGGGAGGAGAGAACATCTATCCCAGGGAGATCGAGGAGTTCCTGTATACCCATCCGAAGGTAAAGGACGTTCAGGTCATCGGAGTGCCCGACGAGCAGTACGGGGAGGAGATCATGGCCTGCATCATCCTCAAGGAGGGGGAGGCGTCCTCTGTGGAGGAGATCAAGGCGTTCGTGCTGTCTCACATGGCCAAGCACAAGGTGCCCAGGTATATTGAGTTCGTGGAGGCCTTCCCCATGAACGCGGCGGGGAAGATCCTGAAGTACAAGATGAGAGAGGACGCGGTGGAGCGGCTGGGGCTGAAGAAGTGAGCCCTCTTTTGGCTGCGCTGCGGATGTTTAAGGGCGCGGGAGCAATTTGCTCCCGCGCCCTTGATGTACTCGTTTTTATTTTTCCGCCCGGGCCATAGCCAGCTGGAAGTCCTTCTGATCCCGGAAAATTTCCTGCTTGTAGGGGTTCCGCTTCTGTTCGATGGACCGCTTGATGATGATGCCCAGCACGAACACGTTGACGAACAGGGTGATCACCGCGATAACGCCCTGCATGGTGGGGTCTGCGGCGGTGGGACGCACCGCGGGGTTCATCACGCCCTCCGCGTACAGGGTGGGCAGCACGGCGAAGCGGCCCTCGTCCTGGAACAGGGGGAATACCTGGGCGAACATGCACCACAGGGCCAGGGTATTGGCCCGGTTCTGGATCCAGCTGCCCTTGTTCCACAGGGCGTTGGCGAAGGTGGGAGCCAGCAGCAGAGCCAGTCCGCAGTACCAGGAGTGGGTGGGCAGGTTGTTGTAGGTATACTCAAAGTTCCACAGGTCGTAGGCAAGGATGTAGAAGAAGGTCATATCCGGCCAGAGCATGTCCTTGTGGTCCTTGGAGGTGTAGATGCCCCACCAGCCGGTCATGCACAGGATGTTGATGATGCCCGCGATGCCGTTGACCCAGTTCCACCAGCCGCCGTACAGCCACACGTTCTCGCTGGACAGCCACCACCGGTCGCCGTACTGCTGGAGGGCCATAAAGCCCTTCACGCCGGACTCGAAGTCGCTGACCACGGCGATCAGGATGTTGATGGCGACGATGACAAAGGGGAACGCCTTGAACCACTGGGTGCTGCCGATGCTCCACTTGTACTTGAGCATCATAAAGCCGATGCACCCCGCCGTGGCGGCGTAGAGCTTGGCGTAGTGGAACCAGCTGTTCATGTGGGTATAGGTCTGGTTGTTCAGCGCCCACTCCATCCCCATGGCCGCGCAGACGTAGATGGAGATAAAGTACACTGTCAGCACCCCGGGCAGGATCAGGAAGCAGAATATACCGCCCTTTTTGCTCCGCCGGGCTACCTCGTTGGCCAACACCAGCCCCGTGAACACCAGCAGCCACCCCAGCAGCTGCCAGCCGGCTCCGTCGCCGTAGACTTGAAACAACATACGAAAATTTCCTCCTCGTTCTCTTTTTTACATCCTCGCCGGGCACCCCCGGCGGGGATGCTTTTAACACACATTTACGCTTTGGTCCACGCCTCCACCTGGGTCCGCAGCCAGTCCGTCCAGGCGGACATTCCCTCCCCGGTCCTGGCGGAGACGGGGAAGATTTGCAGGCGGGGGTTGCGCATATGGGCGTACTCCCTGACCTTCTCCAGATCGAAGTCGAACCAGGGCAGTACGTCGATCTTGTTGATGAGCAGCACGTCGCAGACGGTGAAGATCAGCGGGTATTTCAGGGGCTTGTCGTGGCCCTCGGGCACAGAGAGGATCATGGCGTTTTTTACCGCCCCGGTGTCGAACTCCGCAGGGCACACAAGGTTGCCCACGTTCTCCAGGACTACCAGGTCCAGATCCGCCGTGCCCAGCTCACGGAGGCCCTGCTCCGTCATGCCCGCGTCCAGGTGGCACATGCCGCCGGTGTGGAGCTGGATGCTCCGCACACCGATCTTCGCAATGGCCGCCGCGTCCACGTCCGAGTCGATGTCCGCCTCCATGACGCCGATGCGCAGGTCCTTCTCCAGCGCCTCGATGGTGCGCAGCAGGGTGGTGGTCTTCCCGGACCCGGGGGAGGACATGAGGTTCAGAAGAAAGGTCTTCTCCGCCTTCAGCCCGGCGCGGATGCGGTCCGCCTCCCGGTCGTTATCGGCAAAAATGCTCTCCTTGATCTCGATGATTTTATATTTTTCCATGGGCGTCCTCCTGCTCCTCTCTGATGGCGATCTCCTTCAGCTGGATCTCATTGCCCTGGCGCAGCCAGGTCTCCCCGCTGCCACAGTGGGGACAGGTCTTTCCCTGGGGCACGGTGGGATAGGTCTGGCCGCAGCCCTCGCAGAAGGTGACTGCGGGGATGGTCTCAATGACCAGCGCCGCCTCCCGCATACGCTCCGTCTTCTTTACCGCCCAGTTCCAGCAGCTGCTGAGTTCATGGGGGATCACGCCGGACACCTCTCCCAGCTCCAGAGTGACGGAGGCTACCGACGCCGCCTGGTTCTCCGATGCGGCCTTCTCCACCATGTCGATGACGTGGAACACGATCCCAAGCTCGTGCATGGCTTACTTGCCCTTTCCGGCCCGCTTGATCCTGAACTGGCGCTTCACCATGTAGGGCAGGATGGCCTTCATCTTGTCCTCCGCCTTTATCATGGTGCTGCACTCCGGGCGCTCTCTGTGGAGGTGGATGGCGTCAAAGCCGCACTTGGTGGTACACAGGCCGCAGCCGATGCACTTGTTGGGGTCCACCACCGAAGCGCCGCAGCTCAGACACCGGGCGGTCTCCGCACGCACCTGCTCCTCGGTGAAGGTCTCGCTGCCGTCCCGGAAGGTGCGGCGCAGGGCCTCGTTGTATCCCGGCTTCTGGCGGGGGGCGGTATCATAGTTGATGTCGATGAGGGCGTTGGTCTTGTCCAGCTCGATGAAGTCCCGGCGGTTGCGTCCGATGGTCAGGCTGGTGTTGGGCTGGACGAACCGGTGGAGGGATACGGCGGCCTCCTTGCCGGCGGCAATGGCGTCGATGGCGAATTTGGGTCCGGTATACACGTCGCCGCCCACGAAGATGTCGGGCTGGGCGGTCTGGTAAGTCAGCCTGTCGGCCTCGGCGCCCTGACCGCGGCCCAGCTTTACTCTGCTGCCCTTGAGGAGATCGCCCCAGACGATGGACTGGCCGATGCTCAGGAACACCCGGTCGCAGTCCACGGTCATAGTGTCGTTCTCGTCATAAGTGGGGTTGAAGCGGCCCTCGGCGTCCCAGACGGAGACACACTTTTTGAAAACTACGCCGGTGACCTTTCCGTTCTCAACGCGGATCTCTTTGGGACCCCAGCCGCAGTCCAGGGCGACGCCGTCCGCCGCCGCGCCCTCGATCTCCTCCTCGGAGGCGGGCATCTTGTCACGGGGCTCCAGACAGAACATCTTCACGCTCTCCGCGCCGCAGCGCACGGCGGTATGGGCCACGTCGATGGCCACGTTGCCGCCGCCTACCACTACGGCCTTCCCCCGGACAGGATAGCTCTCATCGCCGCCCACGGTCCGCAGGAAGTCCACGGCGGTCATGACGCCCCCGGCGTCCTCGCCGGGGATGTTGGCCCTTCTGCCGCCCTGACAGCCGATGGCGATATAAAAGGCCTTATAGCCCTGGGCCCGCAGCTCGTCCAAGGTGACGTCCTTTCCCACCTCTACGCCGCACCTGATTTCAACGCCCAGCTGGCGGATGATGTCGATCTCCGCGTCGATGACGTCCTTCTCCAGCTTGAAGGAGGGCACGCCGTAGCGGAGCATCCCGCCGGGTTTCCCGTTCTTCTCGAAGACGGTGGGTTTGTAGCCCTTCTCCGCCAGATAGTAGGCGCAGCTCAGACCCGCCGGGCCCGCGCCGATGATGGCGATCTTCTCCTCGAAGCCGCCCAGCAGCTTGGGGACCACACGGTCGGGGATAAAGCGGCGCTCCGCGTTCAGGTCCTGCTGGGCGATGAACCGCTTCACCTCGTCGATGGCTACCGCCTGATCCACGGTGCCGCGGGTGCAGGCGTCCTCGCACCGGCGGTTGCAGATCCGGCCGCAGACGGCGGGGAAGGGGTTCTCCCGCTTGATGAGCTGGAGGGCCTCCCGGTACTTGCCCTGGGCAGCCAGCTTCAGATAGCCCTGGACGGCGATATGGGCCGGGCAGGCGGTCTTGCAGGGGGAGGTGCCGGTATCGTAGCAGTTGATACGGTTCTTATCCCGGTAGTCGATGGTCCACTTCTCCGGGCCCCATTTGGTCTCATCGGGCAGCTCCTGCCGGGGGTACTCCACGGGGCCGTCCTTGGTACACAGCTTCTGGCCCAGCTTCACCGCGCCGGCGGGACAGACCTCCACGCACCGGCCGCAGGCCACGCAGTTCTCCGGCTCCACCTTGGCCACATAGGCCGAACGGCTCATGTTGGGGGTGTTGTACAGCTGGGAGGTCCGCAGGGCGTTGCATACGTTCACGTTGCAGTTGCAGATGGCGAAGATCTTCTGCTCGCCGTCGATGTTGGTGATCTGGTGGACGAAGCCGTTGTCCTCCGCCTTTTGCAGGATATCCATCACCTCGTCATAGGTGATGTACCGCCCGCCCTTGTCGGTCTCCACCACGTAGTCGGCCATGTCGCCCACGGCGATGCACCAGCCCTCGGGATCGTCGCCGCAGCCCTCGCCCAGCTTGGCCCGGCTGGCCCGGCAGGAACAGGGGGAGGCGGCGTACTTGCCCTCGTACTTCTTCAGCCAGTGGGAGATGTGCTCCACGCTGGCGGTCTGGTTCTCGGTCTCGATGGCCTTCTCCACGGGAATGACGTGCATCCCGATGCCCGCCCCTCCGGGGGGCACCATGGGGGTGATCTTCTCCAAAGGCAGGAAGGTCATCCGCTCGAAGAAGGCGGCAACCTCCGGATGCTCCTCGATCTGCTCCATGCGCATGTTGAAGAACTCCGCGCTGCCGGGGACGAACTGGGGCAGGATCCAGCGCTTCTCGTGGCTGGGGTTCTTCCCGTCCAGATTCTCCCAGTTGTATTCCAGCAGGCCGATGAGGCTCATGTCCGCCAGCAGCTTTTCCAGCTTTTCGGTCTCCAGGCCGGTGAGCTTCTGGAGCTGGGCGAAGGTCTTGGGCTTCCGGACGCCCATCTTCAGGGCCACGTCCGCCATCTCGTCGGTGACCAGCCCGGCCAGGCCCCAGTACTCCGGGTCGTTTCCGGTGACGCCGCCCAGCTTGGCGGGGACCCGGTCGGTGATCATCCGGCCCAGCTTGACGATCTTCTCCCGGGGCTGGTCCGTGCGGGGGATCTGGAAGGAGAGCCTGCTCTCATCCAGGGGCATGTTGGATTTGGTCTGCTTTCCCATATTCGTTTTTCCTCCTTTATTCCACGGGTATGCACACGTTCCGCCTCTTCATTCCGATTCCATTCCTCAGCCGCCCCGTCCGCGCGGAAGGGACGGGCTGTTCTCTCTTGCTATATCATTTATTTTATGATATTTTAGATAGGAAGTAAAGGCCCATCCTTTGGCTATTCTCCATAAAGATGGACGGCCAAAATTTAAGGTCGTGGTCAGACCAGAAGGAGGCCCCCGTGGAATTCAAAGAAATCGTCGCGCCCTCCATCCGGGAGCTGTTCGTGCAGCAGGTGGTGGGGATGATCCTCTCCGGCCAGCTGCGCCCCGGGGACCGTCTGCCCACGGAGCGGGAGCTGGCGGATGATATGAAGATCAGCAAGACCGCCGTACATGAGGGCATCCGGGAGCTGCACCGCCTGGGGTTCCTGGACGTGACCAGCCGCCGGGGCGTGTCCGTGGCGGACTACGCACAGACGGGGACGGTGGATACCCTTCTGGCCATCATGCACTACCACGGCGGGCAGCTGGACGCCAAGACCTGCCGCAGCATTTTACAGGTCCGCTACTATCTGGAGGGGCCCGCCTTCCGGGGGCTGGCGGCCCGCCATACGGAGGAGGACCTGGAGAAGCTGGAGGAGCTGTACCGGCAGGCGGAGGAGGCGGCGAAGGAGGGGGCGTATCCTTTTGCCAACGCCCTGTTCCGCTATCACCGGACGGTGGCCTTCCTCAGCGGCAATTCCATCACGCCTCTGATCCTCAACGCCTTCTCTCCGGTGAGCCTGGAGTTCTGGCGGGAGTATATCGAGGTCTTCGGAGAGGCGTCCTGCCTGGAGCGGCTGCGGGGATTCACGGACCATATCCGCCGGGGCGAGGGGGAGGAAGCCGTGGGGCTCTTCCGGGAGGGCCTGGAGGAATTTGAGCGCCGGACGGAGCGGACCGGGTTTATGCGCACAAATTAAGGATTTATCTATGGAATTTCCGGTGGATTCATGGTATACTAATAAAAATCATAGAGAAAGAGGAGGTCCGGTATGGATCTGATCGAAAAAAAGATATCCAGCGAGAAAATATTTGATGGCCGCATACTCCACGTCCGGCGGGATACCGTCCGCCTGCCCAACGGCGAGGAGGCTTCCCGGGAGGTGGTGGACCACCCCGGCGGCGTGTGCATACTGGCTCTGGACGATCAAAACCGGGCGCTGCTGGTGAGCCAGTTCCGGTATCCCTATGAGAAGGTCCTGCGGGAGATCCCCGCCGGAAAGCTGGAGTACGGAGAGGACCCCAGAGAGGCCGCCATCCGGGAGCTGGAAGAGGAGACCGGCGCCGTGGCCGGGGATTTCCGCTCTCTGGGAGAGCTGTATCCCTCCCCGGGCTACTGCGGGGAGATCATCCGGATGTACCTGGCCCGTGACCTGACCTTCGGGGAGACCCATCTGGATGAGGACGAGTTTTTGGACCTGGAGCGGGTCCCCTTCGACCAGCTGACGGAGCAGGTGCTCTCCGGCGAGATCAAGGACGCCAAGACCATCGCCGCCGTATTGAAGGGGAAGCTGCTGCTGGGACTGTAAAAACCGCCTCCCTGTCGGGCGGCGGCAAAGGAGAAGATATGGAAGAGAAAAAAAGAGTCCTCATCGTGGAGGACGAGAAGAGCATCGTGGATATCGTGCGCTTCAACCTGGAGAAGGAGGGCTACACCGTTCTTACCGCCTATGACGGGGACGCGGGTCTGAGCGCCGCCCGGGAGGAGAAGCCGGACCTGATCCTGCTGGACGTCATGCTGCCCAAGCGGAACGGCTTCGATGTGTGCCGCATCCTCCGGGAGGAGGGGGACAACGTGCCGGTGATCATCCTTACCGCCCGGGAGGGCGAGTCGGACAAGGTGCTGGGCCTGGAGATCGGGGCGGACGACTACATCACCAAGCCCTTTTCCATGCGGGAGCTGCTGGCCCGGGTGAAGGCCAATATCCGCCGCACCGCCATGCTCCAGGCCGGGGCGGAGGAGCCCGCGGCGGTCATCACGGCGGGCGGGCTGTCCATCAACCCGGAGAATTACCAGGTGACCAAGCACGGCGCTCCGGTGGACCTGACCCAGCGGGAATACGAGCTGCTGTTCTTCCTTGCGGGGCATCCGGGGAAGGTGTACTCCCGGACCGACCTCATGGAGCAGGTCTGGAACTACGACTACGTAGGCGACGACGTGCGCACGGTGGATGTCACCGTCCGGCGGCTGCGGGAGAAGATCGAGGACGATCCCGCCAGTCCCGCGCTGATCCTGACCAAACGGGGCGTGGGCTACTACTTCGCGGCCCAGTGACCCCTTCGCGCCGGATGTTCCTTCGCTGCCCTGTGCAGGGAGGAGCGTCCGGCGCTGTTTCTGCCTATAGCGCGCTGCGGCTTCCAAAGTCCGGTCCTTTTTTGATGCTGGTGATTTTTTACACAAGAAATCTTGTACGATTTGAGCGATTTGAATTGGGCAGCTATTGAGAAATATGCCGCGCTATGGTATAATACAAAATTACTGCAATAGCTGCGTCGCTTTGGCAGGAATAAATGATATCAATACTGCGCGGAGGCGTTTGGGACGGGCCATCGTTCAAACGCCGGACGCCCTTGAAAAACCAGGAGGTACGCAGATCATGAAGCTCGGCATCGTGGGGTTACCTAATGTAGGCAAATCGACCCTTTTTAACGCTATCACCAACGCGGGCGCGGAGAGCGCCAATTATCCCTTCTGCACCATCGATCCCAACGTGGGCATGGTAGCCGTGCCGGACGCCCGGCTGGACAAGCTCAGCGAGATGTACGATCCCAAGAAGACCACCCCCGCCGTCATTGAGTTCGTGGACATCGCGGGCCTTGTCAAGGGCGCCAGCAAGGGCGAGGGGCTGGGGAACAAGTTCCTCTCCAATATCCGCATGACGGACGCCATCGTCCATGTGGTGCGGTGCTTCGACGATGAGAACGTCATACACGTGGAGGGCGGCGCGGACCCCGTTCGGGATATCGACATCATCGATCTGGAGCTGGTCATGGCCGATGTGGAGATGGTGGAGCGGCGCATCGACAAGGCCCAGAAGGCTGCCAAGGGGGACAGGAAGTTCCTCAAGGAGGTGGAGATATTCCAGGGCCTGCTCACCTGGCTCAACGACGGCAAGGCCGCCCGGGGCTATGACTGCGACGACGACACCAAGACCGTCATCGCTACCAGCGACCTGCTGACCCTCAAGCCGGTCATTTACGCCGCCAACCTGGACGAGGCGGGCTTCGCTGATCCCGAGGGGACCGCATATTATCAGCAGGTGGCCCAGCGGGCCCAGGCCGAGGGCGCCCAGGTCATCCCCGTATGCGCCAAGCTGGAGGCGGAGATCGCCGAGCTGGAGGGCGAGGAGAAGGCCATGTTCCTGGAGGACCTGGGCGTGGCCGAGAGCGGCCTGGACCGGCTGGTGAAGGCCAGCTATACCCTGCTGGGACTCATCTCCTACCTCACCAGCGGCGAGGACGAGTGCCGGGCCTGGACCATCACCCGGGGCACCAAGGCCCCCCAGGCGGCGGGGAAGATCCACTCCGACTTCGAACGGGGATTTATTCGGGCGGAGGTCATCGCGTATGACGACCTCATGTCCGCAGGCTCCATGGCGGCGGCGCGGGAGAAGGGTATGATCCGCTCCGAGGGCAAGGAGTACGTGGTAAAGGACGGGGATATCATCCTGTTCCGGTTCAACGTATAATGCGCCGCCGGTTCGACGTCCTGGACGCCTGGCGCACATTGGCCATCGTGCTGATGGCGGCCTATCATTTTCTATACGATTTGTATATTTTCGGCGTTATATCTGCTGATCGGCTGTTTTCCGCGCCGCTGAACGTGCTGGAGCGGTTCATCTGCTGTTCGTTTATTCTGCTGGCGGGGGCTTCCGCCCGGTTTTCACGGAACAACCTGCGCCACGGGCTCGTCGTCCTGGGGGCGGGGCTGGTGGTAGAGGCCGGGGCGGCGGCGGCCGGACAGACCATCCGGTTCGGGGTGCTGATGCTGCTGGGGGCGTCCATGGTGCTGTGGCACTTTCTGGGGAAGGGCCTGCAAAGGCTCCCCGGATGGAGCGTGGCGGCTGGGAGCGGCGTCCTGTTCTTCGCGGCGCGGTGGTGGACCGGGCGGACGGTGGTTTCCGTGCCGTGGCTGTATCCGCTGGGTTTTATATCGCCGGGATTTTACAGCGCGGACTATTTTCCGCTGCTGCCGTGGTTCTTCCTGTTTTTGACCGGCACCGCCTTGGGGGGATGGTGCCTGGCGCACCGGGAGAACCGGCTGCTGACCGTTTCCCTGCCCGGGGTGCTGACCTGGCCGGGGCGGCACAGTCTTATTATTTACGTACTGCACCAGCCGGTGCTGTACGGTATCAGCTATTTGATCTGGAGGTGAACGAATTGCATGTCAATGCCACATTGATCTATCTGGAAAACGAGGCCGGGGAGTACCTGATGCTCCACCGGGTGAAGAAGAAAAACGACATCAACCACGACAAATGGATCGGCGTAGGCGGCGGCTTCGAGTACGGCGAGAGCCCGGAGGAGTGCGCCGTTCGGGAGACCCGGGAGGAGACCGGCCTGACGCTGACGGACTACCGCTATCGTGGCATCATCACCTTTGACTGCGGGGGCCAGGAATGTACCCAGTACATACACCTGTTCACCGCCGCCGCTTGGACGGGGGAGCTGTCCGAGTGCAATGAGGGGGACCTGGAGTGGGTGCCCAAGGAGAAGGTCTATGACCTCCCCATCTGGGAGGGGGACGAGATATTCTTCCGCTTGCTGGAGGAGGATCGGCCCTTTTTCTCACTGAAGCTGAGCTACAGCGCGGAGGATGTCCTGCTGAGGGCGGTCCTGGATGGGAAGGAGCTGCCGGTTTGAGGGAGAAGCTGCTGGTATCCGCCTGCCTGCTGGGAGAGAACTGCAAGTATAACGGCGGGAACAATTATTCCCCCGATGTGGAGCGGCTGCGGGAACGGTTCGAGCTCGTTTCCGTCTGCCCGGAGCAGCTGGGCGGCCTGCCCACGCCCAGAGTCCCGTCGGAACGGGTGGGGGAACGGGTCCTGACGAGAGACGGACAGGACGTAACCGAGGCCTTCCGGCAGGGGGCAGAGAGGACGCTGGATATCGCCCGGGCGGAGGGCGCGCTCCGGGCTGTCTTACAGGTGCGCAGTCCTTCCTGCGGCTGCGGGATGATCTACGATGGCACCTTTTCCGGTACGCTGGTTCCCGGGAAGGGCATGGCGGCGGCGCTGCTGGAGAAGAACGGCGTCAAGGTCTATGACTGTACCCGGACCGGCGAGCTTTTGGACGAGGAAGGAGCGCTGTGATATGCCGGATATTTTCTTTGGGATGTTTTTCCTTGTATTTTTCCTGGCCCTGGGAATGATCGTTTTTAGTTTTATCAAGGGGATCGGGCAGTGGAACAAGAACAACCACTCCCCCAGGCTGACGGTGGAGGCCACCGTGGTAGCCAAGCGGGGGGACGTCAGCCATCACCATCATCAGGATGCCAACGGCATCGGGCATACCTCTTCCAGCACCACCTACTACGTGACCTTCCAGGTCGCCAGCGGCGACCGGATGGAGCTGTGCGTCGGCGGCCCGGAATACGGGATGCTGGTGGAGGGAGACTTCGGCGACCTCTCTTTCCAGGGGACCCGGTATCTTGGGTTCCAGCGGAAGGTTTAAATCGAACGCTTAGGAGGATTATCGTGGAGAACAAGCTGCTCCTCTATATCGCAATGTCCTTGGACGGGTATATCGCTGAAAAAGACGGCAGCATCCGCTTTTTGGAGGAAACGCCGGGTCCTGAGCCGGACCTCGGCTATGAACGATTCTACCAGTCCCTCCAGGCAGTAATTATGGGCGGAAAGACTTACCGGCAGATCAAAAACGAGCTCTCGCCGGAGAAGTGGCCCTATGAGGGGATGCCCTGCTATGTCTGCACGCGGCAGGAGCCCACGGACGACCCCAACGTTCAGTTTACATCCCTGCCGCCGGGGCGGCAGGTGCTGGAGCTTATCACGCGGGAGCACTCCGGAAACGTCTGGCTCATGGGCGGCGGGGAGACCGTCCATGGGTTCATGCGGGACGGCCTCATTGACCAATATTATATTTACGTTATGCCGGTCCTTCTCGGGGATGGCATCCCGCTGTTTCCGGCGGGATTTCCGAAGGCGGAGCTTACGTTGGAAAGCTGTAAAAACTTCGGGGAGATCGTTGAGCTGGTTTACCGGAGAAGATAGAGATAAATGCGCAGGGCGCGGAGGAAAAACTCCGCGCCCTGCGCATTTTATAGTCCGTTTGGAACCTTATTTGTACTTCTTTACGATCTCCGCCAGCTCGTCCCAATGGGCCTCCATGTCGCTCACCAGCTTGAACTGGGTGCGGCAGCGGTCCAGATTCTGGCCGTCCCGGGTGGTATGGAAGTAAACGTCGCCCTCAAGGTAGTCCGTCAGGAAGCGGATGCCGCACTCGAAGGTCATGAGCTTGGCGCCCCAGGGGAGGTGATCGATCTCCGCAGCCGTCAGCGTGCCGCCCGCGCCCTCCAGGAAGGCCTGGGTATAGGCCTCGAAGAGGGACACGTCCAGGTTGACCTTGCTCAGATCCTTCTCATCCTCCGCGCTGTGGTTGGCGCCGAAGCGGATGGAATCGCCGAAGTCGTTGATGGACAGGCCGGGCATGACCGTATCCAGGTCGATGATGCACAGGCCCTCGCCGCTGTCGCGGTCCATGAGGACGTTGTTCAGCTTGGTGTCGTTGTGGGTCACCCGCAGGGGGAGGACACCGTCCCGGAGGGCCTGGAGGGCCACGGAGCAGTCCGCCTCACGGGCCAGGACGAAGTCCAGCTCCGGCCTGCACTCCGCCGCGCGGCCTAGCTTGTCCGCCGTCAGGGCGGCCTTCAGCTTCGCCAGACGGTCCTCGGTGTCGTGGAAATGGGGGATGGTCTCGTGGAGGGTCTGGGCGGGATAGCCCTGTAGCAGCCGCTGGAAGCGGCCGAAAGCCCGGCCGGAGGCGGCGAACAGCGCCGGCGTCTCCGCCGTCTGGTAGCAGATGGTATCCTCCACGAAGGGGTACACGCGCCACGCGCCATTGGCGCTGTCGGTGTAGTAGGGCTCTCCGTTCCGGGGACGGATGACCCGCAGGGCCTCGCGCTCCCGATCACCGCCCCGGCTCTCGATCTCGCGGCCCAGGTACTCGGTGACGCCCATGATGTTCTCCATAAGCTGGTCAGGCCGCTTGAAGGCGGCGGCGCTCATGCGCTGGAGGATGAACCGGCGGCAGCTGGTGTCCTCCGGCTGGGTGTGGACGACAAAGGTGTCGTTGATATGGCCCTGGCCGTAGCGGAGGGCTCCCACCACCGGCGCGCCGAAGTCAAAGGCCGCCAGCACTTCCTGCAGCATCGTCTCTGCCTGTACCATCATTCCGCCTCCCACAGCCGGTCGGGATAGAGGCCCGACGCGGTCTTTTCCGCAATGGCCGCCTCCACCGTGGGCTTGTCCTCACGGTAGGTGACGCCATACCACTTGTCCGTGCTGCGCAGCACCTTGACCCGGGCCTTGCCCTCGCCGATGAGCCAGCTGACCACGGTGGGCAGAAAATACTCCGCCTTGAGAGGATTCTCCGCCAGGGCCTTGTCCAGGAAGGCGGGGAACCGGGTCCAGGTCTCGTCCAGGAAGCTGCGGTTGAAGCCCCACATGTTCATGGAGACAATGGTGTCCCCGGGAAGCTCCGTCCAGGTCTGGCCGTCGTCCTCGGTGTAGCGGGGGGGCTCGCCCTTTTCGATCTTCGTGCGCTCGGTGACCCGGGCCAGGAAGTGGTCCGCCGTCTCCTCGCAGACGCCCCGGGCCACGGTGCCGTTCTCGGTCACGGTGTTCTTCAGCAGGTAGCCCACCATGGCGTACTCGTAGACGCCGCCGTCGGGGTTGACGCTGAGGTAGTCGTAGATCTCCTTGAAGGCCTCGGGGCCGTAGTAGTCGTCGGCGTTGATGATGGCGAAGGGGCCGTCCACCACGCTCCGCGCGGCCAGAGCCGCCTGAGCGGTGCCCCAGGGCTTGGTCCGATCCGCCGGGGCGGCGTAGCCCTCCGGCAGGTCGTCCCGCAGCTGGTAGACGTACTGCACGTTCATGCACTTCTCCAGGCGGAGGCCCACCCGCGCCTTGAAGTCCGCCTCGATCTCCGGCTTGATGACGAACACCACCGTCTCAAACCCCGCCCGGCGGGCGTCGTAGATCGAGTAGTCCAGGATCACCTGATCGTGGTTCCCCACAGGGTCCAGCTGCTTGAGTCCGCCGTAGCGGCTGCCCATGCCGGCAGCCATGATGACCAGTACCGGTTTCTTGTTCATTTTTTCGCTCTCCTTATCCGTTCTCCCCCTCTCCGGGGGCTCCATCTGCCGTCTATTCTATACGCGGGGACAGGAAATGGGAATAGACGATCCTACACATTATTTGTACGATCGTCCGGATATACGCCGCTGAGCTCCGAAAGCATCTTTACGCTGCGCTCATACTCGCTGGGGGACATGCCGGTGGCCTGGCGGAAGCGGCGGGAAAAATAGTGGGGGGACTGGAACCCCAGCCGCCCGGCGATCTGGGTGAAGTTCAGCGCCCCCTCCCGGATCATCCGCCGGGCGGCCTGGATCTTCAGGCCGGAGAAGTACTCCATGACGCCGCCGCCGGTGTGGGCGTGGAACAGCTTTTGCAGCTGGCTGCGGCCGATGAGGTTGTCCTGGCAGATCTGCTCCAGGGTGAGCTGCCGGTCCAGGCGGGCCGCAAGGTACTCCATCACCTGGAGCAGGGCGTCCCCCGCCTCCTTGGAGCGTTCCTCCGGACGGCCGGGGACGGACCGGCGGCGGACGAGGCGGATCAGCAGCTCCTCCAGGGCCGCGCACAGCAGCTGCTCCCCGCCGTAGGGGGCCTGCCGCCGCCGCTCCAGGACGGCGGCATAGGGGTCGTTCAGCGGGGTGGCGAAGGCCGCGGCGCTCTCCGCCACGATCCGGGCCAGGAGGGCGCGCTCCGCCTCGCCGGCCTCCGCCGTCAGGCCCCGGAAGTGGGCCATGTCCGGGCTGTCGCACCGGAAGCTCACCACCACCAGGTCCGGGGCCGTCCCCAGGTTGGAGAAGGCGTGAAACTCCCCGGGGGCGTGGAAGATGAGCTGTCCCTGGCGCAGGCGGCAGGTCCGGTCCCCGGCGGTGACCTGGATGTCCCCCTTGTCCACGTACAGCAGCTCCCAGAAGTCGTGGCGCTCCCCGGAGAAGGAGCATCCGGCGGTGTATTCGAAATAGTGGACCGAGTAGATCTCCCGCACCGGCAGCGGACGGCGGGGGACCAAGGGCTGGTATTGCATGGCGGCGCCTCCTTTGAGAGGATGATCCTGCTCTCAGTATACCTGTTTTGAGGCGTCTCCGCAACTGGAAAACCGGGGCTTCCGGCGGCCGGGCCGCAGATTTATGCGAATTTGTCCCAAATTTTTCTTGACAAATCCGCCGTGATGGCATATAGTTCACTTTATGAACTATCAAGAAGGAGGGCGGACAGGTGCTGGAAGAGGAGTTGCTGTCGGTCTGGCTGCGTCTGACCAGCGTGATCGACAACCAGAGGCTGGCCGTTTCCCGGTCCGGCCAGGGGGGCGAAGCGCCGCTGCCCTTCAATGAGGCCATGGTCTGCGGCCTGCTGGTCCGGGCCCAGGAGGAAGGGTGCTGTCTCACCGCCAGCGATCTCTGCCGCGAGACCCGGATATTGAAGTCCCAGATGAACGCCATCCTGCGCTCCCTGGAGCGCAAGGGCATCCTCAGCAGGCGGCGGTCCGAGGGGGACCGGCGGCGGATCGAGCTGGAGCTTCTGCCGGAGGGCATGGCCCGCTATCAGGAGGGGCACCAGCGCATCCAGAGGCTGGCGAGCCGTCTAATCTCCGAAATGGGGGAGGAAAACATTTTGACCCTCCTCCCCCTGCTCCGCCAGGCGGCGGATTCATTTGACGCTATGCAGCAGGAGGTAACATAAAATGGGTATTCGCATTATCACCGATTCCGCCGCGGATTTCGATCCGGCGGTGGCAAAGCGCCGCCAGGTGGACGTGGTCCCCATGTCCGTCCAGTTTGGGAGCGCGTCGTTCCTGGCGGGGAAAAATCTGTCCAACGAGGTGTTTTATCAGCTGCTCAAGGAGGGCAAGGAGAATCCTACCACCTCCCAGCCCACGCCGGCGGCGTTCCTCCGGTACTTCGAGGAGGTGAAGGCGGCGGGAGACCAGGCGGTGGTGATCCTGCTGTCCGGGGCGCTAAGCGGCACATTGCAGAGCGCGGAGATCGCCAAGGAGATGTGCGAGTATGAGCAGATCTACATCGTGGACAGCCGCACCGCCACCGCCGGGGTCCAGATCCTGGTAAATTTCGCCTGCAAGCTCCGCCAGAGCGGACTGCCCGCCGCCAGCATCGCCGCCGAGGTGGAGCGGCTGAAGGACCGGGTGCGTATCTTCGCGGTGATCGACACGCTGGAGTACCTCCGCCGGGGAGGCCGACTCAGCGGGTTCCAGGCGGGGCTGGGCACGGTGGCGAAGCTGAAGCCCACCATCGCCGTCCGGGACGGCGCGGTGGCGATCGCAGGGAAGTCCTTCGGTATGGCCGCCGCCGTCAAGCATCTGATGAAGCTGCTGGAGGAGCACCCCATCGATGACGATTTCCCCTCCTACTTTCTGTACTCCGACGACAAGGGCACGGAGGAACTGCTGCTGCCCAAGCTGAAGGAGCGGGGGCGGCTGCCCCTGCGGCTCCACTACTGCGGCGTGGGGTCCGCCATCGGTACCCATATCGGGCCCGGCGCACTGGGGATCGCGTATATGGAGAGGGTCTGACAACGATATTCAGGCGTCCCATCTGCCGGGTGCGGTTGGGCCGCCTGAATATTTTGGGCGAAAAGGGAAAAGAGGCTGTTGACACGCGGCATTCTGCGTGGTATATTTATATCATAGAGAGCGAAATACACCACAAACCATAGGAGGAATGCTTTATGAAACGCAAGGTCAATTATCTGGGGTTTCTGTCCCTTCTGGCGCTGATCTCCATCCTGGGACTGCGGACGGAAAATACGGGCCTCTTCGGATTTTTCGGATTTATCTACTACCTGCGCTACTTTTGGGTCGTTCCAGATGAGTTTTTCCTGCTCAACGTGCAAAAGGCCGCTACCTTCGCCTTTATGGCGGAGATGCTCTCACTGGTCCCCTGCATGTTCGCCTGCATCTGCGTTTACGGTGCGGTCCGGGCGGTACCCGCCGCGTTTGGCCTGAGCTTTGCCGTAGCGATTCTTGCCTTCACCATCGCGCTGGCCGTCCTTGAGTGGAGGGAGAGAAGGGGCGCAGTGAATGATTAAGAACCGGATCAAGGAATACCGCGCCAGGTATGACATGAAGCAGGAGGACCTGGCCCGGCTCGTGGGGGTCCGCAGAGAGACCATCGGGAATCTGGAGAAGGGCAGGTACAACCCCTCCCTGGTCCTGGCGTGGAACATTGCGAAGGTGTTTCAGGTCTCTATTGAGGACGTTTTTACGGTCGAGCCGGAGGAAGAGTGAAGCGCCCCCTTCACGCATCGAGGCCCGGAGCGTCAGCTCCGGGCCTCGCTCTACAGTGTTACCCCCACGCCAACGGCGTTCAGCCCCTGCCGTAGCCGTGGGACGTCCCCGTCGAACACCGCGCCGGCGATGCCCGCGCAGTAGGCTCCCTCCACGTTAGCCACGGAGTCGTCTACAAAGAAGCACTCCTCCGCCCGGAGGCCGAACTCCCGGAGCATGGCCTCGAATATTTCGTGCTGGGGCTTCAGAAGCTGATGGAAGGCGGAGACCATCCGCCCGTCCATGTACCGGCTGACGGGGAGGCGGTCGAAGTACTCCGGCTGCCGGAGGGTGGCGTTGGAGAGCAGGTAGACCCCGCATCCCAGCTCCTTCAGCTCCCGAACCAGGTCCTCCATGCCCTCCATGGGCCGCAGCTCCAGCTCCCACCAGGCCATCAGACGGTCTGCTGCGCCGTGGAGGCGGGGCGGCAGGTTGGCCTTCATGGACGCGGCGGCTTCCGCCTCCCCCATGGTGCCCCGGTCCATCCGGAACCAGGCCACGGTGCGGAACACCTCCCGCATCAGGAGCGCCTTGTCCTCCGCGCTCACGGAGAGGAGGTCCACAAAATGCTCCGGGTCGTAGTGGACCAGCACGCCGCCCATGTCAAAGATAATGTTTCGGATCATAGGGGATTCTCCTCATTTTTCTGAAACAGATAGTAGGCCCATATCTTCATATCGGACGGCATTTCGCGGATCAAGACGAACGATTCCCCCGCGGCGGCGGTCAGCTCCTCCTCGTTGTGGGCGATGAAGTTCCGGTCATAGAGCTCGCCGTCGATCTCAGCGACGCTGCGTTCCTCCATCCGTCCCGTGCCGTAGCGGACGGAGGCCAGCAGATATCCGCCGGGCTTCAGGACCTCCCCCATGCGCCGGAAGGCCAGGGGCAGGTCCGCCGTCTCCACGTGGACCAGTCCGGCGATACAGATGATGCCGTCCACGGCGCCCACCTGGGGGTAGCTCTCCAGCATGTTCCCCTGGTAGAAGGGGACGCCCGGATTTTTCTCTCTGGCGATGGACAGGCTCTCCTCGCTGAGATCCAGTCCCACCGGCTCGAACCCCCGTCTGCGCAGACGGAAGCTCTCGTATCCCGCTCCGCAGCACAGGTCCAGCACCCGCCCGCCGGAAGGCAGCAGGGAGCAGAATTCGTCCATGCACACCGGCTCCGCCTCCTCGGTGTAGCCGTTTTGCGCCCATCGGGCGGCCGTCTTGTCATAAAATTCCTTACATCCTAACACTGGTAGACCTCCTTTATTCCGCTGCCCCGGCAGGGTATGCCGCCGCATTTCGGTTTCCGCTATTTTACCATAGGAGGGCGGAGGAATGCAAGTGGCGGCTGCGCGGGTCAGGGAAATCAATTTTGCGAAAACAATGCCGCGCCCCACAGACGCAAAATTGATTTGGGAACTTCCCCCTTTACAAATGCTCCGTCCTCCGGTATAATAAGTCTGCGTCTGCGGGTATGATGGAATTGGTAGACATGCGAGATTTAGGTTCTCGTGCCGTCAGGCGTTGGGGTTCGACTCCCCATACCCGCACCACGTCGGGGCGAAATCCGCTCCACTCCGTTTCAAGGCGGTCCCTTTTAGGGGCCGCCTTAAAA